>JAIXRB010000180.1 GCA_027485405.1 Leptospiraceae bacterium
AGAAGCTGGGGTTGCTCGGGGAGGAGGAGCTATTGCGGTTGGAGGGTTATGTGGATGGGATGCGGGGGTGAATAAATAAATTTTTTTATTGACTAAGTCCTCATTTTTCCGATCCTTACAGCAACTACCCTGGAACTTCGGTGAAAGGCGCAAGGCTACTCGAAAGGGTAGCCTTTGCATTTTATGGACCCTTTGAGAAGATACATTTACGTCGATGGGTTCAATTTCTACTATGGAAAATTGAAAAACTCCAGTTACAAATGGCTAGATTTGGAGACTTTTTTCACAAAGAGCCTGAAACCCAATAACCAAATCCTAAAAATCAAGTACTTCACTGCGAGAATTGATCAGAATCCCAGAAATCCTCAGGCTCACAATAGGCAAGATATCTATTTAAGAGCCCTCAAGACCCTGCCCATAGTAGAAGTGTATTTTGGCAAATTTCTCACTCAAACCGTCCGGTTGCCATTGGCCAACGGAACAGGCAAGGTAGAAGTCCGCAAAACAGAAGAAAAAAGGTCGGATGTAAATATCGCGGTTCAAATGCTTAAGGATGGATTTAAGGATCTCTATGATTTAGCGGTTCTTGTGAGTAATGATTCAGACCTGACTGATGCACTAGAAGTAGTTTCAACAGACTTAGGTAAGAAAGTTGGGATTCTCAATCCACAAAAAAATCAATCCAAGGAGCTAGCGAATCATGCCTTTTTTTCTCATAAAATCCAGGATAGACTTCTGCGTGAATCTCAGTTCCCTGAAACACTCCGGGATTCCGTAGGAGAATTTCACATGCCAGTTGTTTGGAGATAGGCTCGGGTTTTCGGGGAATAGGATGGCTCGCTTTTAGATTAAAAAGTTATTGTCAGATTCCTGTTTGGTCTTATACCCTCACATTATCTTTATAAGACATGCGAAAAAGTATCCAACTGGCGCGGTTTTTGCCCTGCCTTCGGTGCCAAGTCCACGGATGGACTGGAAAAAAAATAGATCGGACTCGAGCCAGGAACGTGAGAGTCGACAGGAGTTAAAAAGGAGACTTTTTTTGGAAATAAACAAGATGGAAACAGAATCCATAAATGACAAAAGGTATGATCAGTCAGTCATTAGAGAAGCCTTGTCTTCGTATGAAGATCGCAATTCCGAAAATGAGACTTCCCACAAAAATTGGTCGCAAGCAATGCGAACCCTAGAGGGAAATTTTGATTCCAGCTTTGCTAGTGCCGTCGATTCTCTCGGTAAAAATTAGTAATCAAATTCCCCTTTGACTCCTTCGCAGAAAAAAGAAAGGAAAGAATTCATTGAAGCGGAGCTTGCTCGGTTATATGAAATTGGTAGGTTCCGAAAAGAGGTAGTCTCTCTCGATCCAGAAAAACTGGAGACCGCTTTGATGCTTCATTTTACTAGGATAGATGCTTGGCATGCCAGTCGATTTGTATCAACAGAAGAGAGGCGAAGGGCTGATCGGCATAAGGTTGGGGCGAATACAGCTTTGGCGATTTCAGAAGTAAAGCCGCTAATCGTCCAACCCGGAGTGCAAACAAACGCCTTTGAGTCAGTTGCAAATCAGTATCTCGCAATCAAGTTGGCTGTTTCTAAAATTTTTTCCGAACACCAAGAAAAATTAAAAGTATTCCAATTTCCTGAACGGGAGATTTTAATGATGCTCGCTACCATGAATCAAAATTCCTGGACACCAAAGACATTTGCACTGGATTTATATAGAATGGAGGAACAGTATCTTCTGAAATATGGAAGCTACATCCAGCTTACAGCCCAGGCGAATGCGTAGCCCTAGCATTTCCTCTCCCCCCACCTAGCCAAAACCTCGACCACAAACCGATGCTCTAAGACGTCCCAGTTCTCTCCCGAAGCAATGCCAAGGGTGAGAGAATCCAAGGAATCCTTTAAAAGCAGAGACAAAAATAGCTCTTCGTTTGTATGGAAATTTGTCTCCAGAGGGGCTCCAACTACTCTATCTATTTATTTGTATAGTAAATCTAACCTGGGACAAATCACGAGAATTTTTCGTGGGAGGGAGGAAAAAATCGGTCGGGAAAAAATGGTTGACTGGAAGCTGTTTGTTTGGGCGAACAGGCTATGATTCAAAAAGCAACCGTATCTAATGGCAGTCTTTTGAGAAAAGTAGAACAGCCGTCTTTGGTTCACCTACAGACAAATCGACCAATCCGAGACAACTTAGTGTTCCTGGTTCCGAAAGATGCCACGGAAGTTTTCTCAGCGAAAGAAGCGGCGATCTATCTGAAGATTTCCATGCGAACGCTCAAAAATTATCGCTATGAAGGAGTCTTGGAATACATCCAGTACAACTCTCGTAAGATTGTTTACACCAAAGCTCAATTGGATACCTTTTTGAAATCCAAGGTCAAGCGATTTGAGCTTGTCTGAGCTCTTCTAAAAATTCGTCGGGAAACCTCGCTCTTTCCATCTGAACCAATCTCTGTTAAGCTAGAATCTGACGCAGAGGTTGGGTCTTAGGCTTTGTCCCCACTCCTCTGATTTGGATTTTGGGGGGGCAACAAGTCCCCCCAATTTTTGGAGGAACGGGTGTGAGTATTTCAGAAATTTTATCGTTGATATTAAGTTTTCTGTCGGTGTTTTCTGCCGTGGTGATTTATATCACACGCAAAGAAATTAAATCTGAAAATTCAAACTTCAAAGACTGGGTTCGCTTGGAATTTGAAAAACAAGAGTCAACCCGACGAGAGTCGGCTAGACGGCAATACGAAGAATACGCTAAACTCGAAGACCGAGTGAGGATTCTAGAATCAGCTTTCAAACTCGATTCACAAATGTTTTCCCAAACTCTAGGATTTCTGAAAGAGCAATTCGAAGAATACAAACGCTCTATTTCCGATCTAAAAACCCAAATCGAAAAAATCGGTACTTCTTTAGTCGAGCTCAAAGCAGAGCTGAAAAGCCGACGGGAGAATGAATCATGAAGTTTTTATACACCGACGATCGGACAGGAAAATTTTCTGACACAACGCTTCGAACCTGGATCGCCTTTATCGTATTCATCGTTTATGTCATCCATTTGGGATTCTTTGATACTGAAATCCAAGCCGCTGATATTGAGATTTTGCAACTGCTGTCGGTATCTTGGTTGGGAATGGGAGCTTTGTATCTCGGAAAACGAACCCTCGCCAAAGAACCATCTAGCGAACTTTCTCCGAGTCCTTGGAATTCGGAAACATCTTTGACCAATTCCGAAGACCCCAGCGAAAACCTAAAAAATCGAGGTCTCCTATGAAATTATTTCTCGTATTACTTTTGTGTTTGGTTGCTTGTTCCAGTCTTGCCCACACCGAGTCCAGTGTAGAAGTCCAAGCAGAACGAATCGAGGCAGTTGCCTCTCGTGTGGAATCTGGTAAGCTTACCGACAAGCAAGAGATCGCAAGTGAAATCCGTTCTTGCAAAGGTATGCTCCTCGCCAATCACTCTGCTCTTGCTTTGTGTCGCAAAGACAATGAGAGACTTCAAAAAGAAGTCCAAGAGCTCGCGGAACAAGCCGGTCGCGGTGCAATGATCACTTGGTTGTATTGGGCTGTCATAGGTGCTTTTGTTCTGTGGAACCTGATCGGATTCTTGCGCAAGCGAGGCATGGTATGAAGGGATTTGCTTTCCAAGGTGAGAACTACGAGCCTATCTCTTGCGAATTGATGGAGCCTATGGTGGAGTGGAATCCGCAAAGAGTGGATCCAAATTCTCCGTTCTTAGGTCTCAAAGGTTCTCAGCAGTGCATGGGAAATTGTTTCCAAAACGCACAAAGACATTTTGGACGAAAGATTCCAGAGCTAAAGTCACTGGCTCACAACTCAACCTATTCGTACTATGCGGCGTTTGAATCTTTTCTGAAAGAGACTGGGAAAACAAAACCAGACGATGTGTATATGTTAGAGAATCACGCTGAGTTTTTTAATCAGATGATGGGCTCTCTCTCGTTGAATCTTCGGGCACAAGTACTTAAAGCAAATCTGACAGAGCTTCGGAATTATTTTAACAAGACTAAGCAGATTGCTATCTTGGGGATCGCCAAGGGAGATTTTCGTCATATCACAACTGTGCTAGGAACGACTGATTCTGGATTTGTCATTACAGATCCTTACGGTCTCTATCCGTACCGCCAAAGGTTTGGCCACTGCATTGTTTACACAGAAAAATTTCTAAAGCCCATTGTTACGAGGATGGTTTTGTTTCGGTCATGAAAGATGCCATTAAGAGCCGGGCGTTTTACTTGTATCTCTGCGAAGAAGATGATCCTAAGACCATCGCTAAGCGCATTCGATCCGAGTTCAAGTCCAAGACTCCAGCCAAACAAATCGAAACCTGGCTCAAAGAATCAGATGAAAAGGGGCTGACTTGGAAAGAGAAAAAATCCAAAGTCCAGACTCAGGCAATGGCTCGCATTGAAAGGCTCGCCGAAGATGTTGTGGTCAAGGTTAAGGAACGAACAAGCACTCTATCCTCTCGATTGTATGACTCTCTAGTCTCTTCTCAGCCAGAAATCAAATCCCTAGAAGGAGCGATTTATGCCTTCAAGGCTTTGTCCGAAATGGAGATCAGCCTAGATGATCGCATCAAACATGAGAACTCACCTCTCCGAGTCGCAGAGGCTTTGTTCCGAGCCTTAGAACAAATCGAACCAGTAGCCAAAGTGATCCAAAGACACTGGCCAGAAATCCAAAAGCGACTCCAAGAGCACTTAGGAAAACCCAATGGCGAAGCCCAGTAATCCACCTCCCTCGGAAATCTTCGATGCCCTGTTGAATGAAGGCTCTAAGCGCTACCAGACAATCACAAGGAAGGATCGCAATCTCTACGGTAGAGAACACGGAGCTTCTGATCTTCTCGCGTATGCGCTTTATATGGATCGAAGTTTCCAAGAAGCAAGGCACATCAAACTCATCATTAAGTATCTCACAAAACTCGCAAAAGGAGAGATCAAGCGTCTGATGATCAATATGCCACCGAGGCATGGCAAGTCAACGATTGGCTCCATGATTTTTCCCACTTGGTGGATCGGAAACAATCCTGCGAGCTCTGTTATTTTTTGTTCGGCAACTGCTCTTTTAGCCCAGCGTCTGACTCGCTCCATGCGGAATGCCTGTGCCACTGCCGAGTATCGGAAAATCTTTCCGGATTTCGCAATCTCCAAGGACCAGAGAGAAAAACTCCACTGGGTCACAGAGGCGGGTGGAGAAATCATCGGAGCTGGTATCAAAGGTATGATCACTGGCTTTGGTGCCGACTTAGGCATCATAGATGACCCTGTGAAAAATTTGGAATCAGCTCGCTCCGAAGCCATGAAAGAAGATGCCTGGGATTGGTATCGTTCCACTTTTTACACTCGATTGCATCCGGATGCGCCACTCTTGTTTATCGGGACTCGTTGGTCCCTAGACGATCTAGGCGGTCGCATTCTGGACCAAGATGGTTCCACAGAAGAAGGTGGTGCCTGGACTTTGCTTCGTCTTCCGGCTATCAATGCCAAGGGTGAAGCACTTTGGCCTGACAAATGGCCGGTCCACATGCTTCAAAAAATGCGAGAGTCTTTGGGAGAATCCCACTTCCAAGCACTCTACCAGCAGGAGCCAGTTGAGCTTCAGGAAAAGATTTTTTCCAATCCTCAGTTTGCTGAGGCAGACTCTCGGATGAAAACATTTGCCTACCTGGATCCGGCATTTGGTGGAGGGGACTTTTGCTCTCTAGCGATTGGCGGTTTGTATGGTGAAGGTGCCGAGCAACT
>JAIXRB010000190.1 GCA_027485405.1 Leptospiraceae bacterium
AAACTTGCCGTCGTTGAGGCAAAAAGTGCCGAACTCGAAGTTGGAGAAGGAGTCGCCCAGGCTAAGTTATATGCAGAAAAACTAAATTTAGAAACTACCTACTCCACAAACGGCAGTGAAATCTATAGCATCTGCATGAAAACAGGTAAGGAAGGTTTAGTTTCCGCTTACCTCAGTCCAGAAGAACTTTGGAACAAAACCTATCCCAAAAAAAATGAGAAAGGCGATGAGCAAGTCCATCTCTGGCGAGAAAAGTTCAGCTCCATTCCTTTTGAAGATGTGGGTGGATCTAAAGGGGCAAGGTACTACCAAGAAATCGCCGTCAATCGAACTCTGGAAGCCATCGCCAACAGAAAGGAACGCATCCTCCTCACCCTTGCTACTGGAACAGGGAAAACATTTATAGCCTTCCAAATTGCTTGGAAATTGTTCCAAACACGCTGGAATCTCAAACGAGACGGAAGCCGTAGACCGCGGATCTTGTTCTTAGCCGATAGAAACATTTTGGCAAACCAAGCCTTCAATGCCTTCTCTGCGTTTGACGAAGATGCCCTGGTGAGGATCAGCCCCAAAGAGATCAGTAAATCGGGCAGTGTTCCCACCAATGGCAGTATCTTCTTCACCATCTTCCAGACGTTTATGAGTGGGACAGATAAAGCAGGACAGCCTTCCCCCAACTTTGGCTCCTATCCTTCTGATTACTTTGATTTCATCATTATAGATGAGTGCCATAGAGGGGGAGCCAATGATGAAGGGAACTGGCGAGGCATCTTAGAATACTTCTCACCTGCTGTCCAATTAGGCTTAACTGCCACTCCCAAGCGTAAGGACAATGCGGACACCTATCGTTACTTTGGAGAGCCTGTTTACGTCTACTCGCTTAAAGAAGGTATCAATGATGGTTTCCTCACTCCGTTCAAAGTAAAACGCATCAAAACCACGATTGATGATTATATCTACACAAGCGATGACCAGGTGATTGAAGGCGAAATCGAAGAAGGTAAAATCTATAAGGAACCTGACTTTAATAAAATCATCGAGATCAAAGCCCGTGAAGCGGAACGAGTCAACATCTACATGAATGAGGCGGACCAAAAGGAAAAGGCGATTATCTTCTGCGCCTCCCAAGACCATGCCCTAGCCATTCGTGATATTGTGAACCAGGTTAAAAAAAGTGATCATCCAAATTACTGTGCACGTGTAACCGCAAATGATGGTGCAATTGGGGACCAGTTCCTGAAAGAGTTCCAGGACAATGAAAAAACGATTCCAACCATTTTGACAACTTCGCAAAAGCTCTCTACGGGAGTAGATGCAAGAAACATTCGTAATATTGTCTTACTCCGACCCGTCAATTCCATGATCGAATTCAAACAGATCATTGGACGAGGAACCAGGCTATTTGATGGAAAGGAATTCTTTACCATCTATGACTATGTAGATGCCTATCAAAACTTTCTAGATCCTGAATGGGACGGTGAACCAGTCGAACCCGAACCAAAACAGGAAAAAACTCCCAGGGGACCAGAAGAAAAAAAGGAAGGAGCTTATGCTGGTCAAGAAGCTGACGCAGACGATGAAACTGTTGAAAAACGGAAACGAATCAAAGTCAAACTGAAAGACGGCAAGGAACGAGAGATCAAACATACAATCGCTACCTCCTTCTGGAGTGCGGATGGTAGACCCATTTCGGTAGTAGAATTTATGGAGAGTCTTTTTGGCAAATTACCGGAACTGCTAAAAAGCGAAGAAGAACTACGAAGGCTATGGAGTAGCCCCATCACAAGACAACAACTTTTGGCAAAATTAGAAGAAGCAGGCTATAGCAAAAGCGACCTACTAACATTACAAAAATTAGTGGATATGGAAAACAGCGATCTATTTGATGTGTTAGAGTATATTTTTAATAGTGAGATCCAGCCTATGACTAGGGAAGAGCGAGTGAAAGCGGCTCAGTCCACTATCTTTGCTTCTTTAGATGTAAAACAAAAAGAATTCATCGAATTTGTTTTGAGTAAATATGTTGAATCTGGAGTCGATGAACTAGACCAAGAGAAGCTACCCATTCTTCTGGAAAACAAATACCATTCCTTGGAAGACGGGATCAGTGTTTTAGGTGAAGTTGCCAAAATCAAAAATCTGTTCATTGATTTCCAGAAGCATTTGTATCAGCCTTTGATGGCTTAGGAGTTAGCTTTTTCTTTATCAACTCTTCTCTGAATCCCAAATCGTTTTAACCTTAGGATACGACAAAATGAGCGGAAGAATTTTTATTTTTCAAATTCAGAAAGAATTTCCTCCGTTAAGGGAGCATCAAAATCATCGCTCATTTTCCCTTTTCCCAACGAGAGTCCTGGCCTTTAGATCGAATGGAATAAATATCCTCTTCCAGAAAATTGGGCTGTATTTTATTTTTTATTGACGGTAATACTTTTCTCATGAAAGTAACAACCAAAGGGCAAGTTACCATTCCCAGTGACCTACGAAAACTTCACGGTATACGACCAAACTCGGAAGTAGAATTTGTGGATTCCAAAAATGGAATTTTCATTCGACCCAAGAAAGCTGATCAAAAGGGTTTAGATAAAAAGTTAAAAGAAATTAGAGGAATTCTCAAAGGTAAGATAACTACTGATAAACTTATTAAGTTAACTAGGGAATAATGAGCTCAATTCGAAAGTGATCCTAGGGACAGCGGTTGTTATAAGGCTTATTTTCCAAAACTTGAATTGATTTCACCAGATAAGATCTGAACATTTACAATTGAAATGCGATTGTCTGTAACAGATACCCGATGACAGATTACATCCAAACACAGAGAAGCTGAACCAGCGACTAAAACAAGTCTGAAAATTCCCAAGGCTTTTTTGGCAAAAATCGGATATCCATCCAGTATTTCTTTGGATTGTTTTTATCAAAAAAAACTACAATGGTATCTTTGGTTATAAATTTGCTGGGATCAAACCAGATATGTTCACTTTTAAACTCAAGGAGTTCGTTTGTAACTGGGTTTGACCAGTTGGAATATATGATATAAGGATGTTTTCCGTTATCCCTCAACGAATCGTAGATTTCTACCTTTTGAATTTTAGTTATACGGGAATCACCGTTAGCAATCAAAATTTTTCGCTTTCTAATTGGCCAATAACTATATAGAATTAAACCGCTTCCAACAGTTATAATAAAGCTAGCTAAGCTAAAGTTTGTAATCTCGCTTCGAATTCAAAGATAGGACGATAGACGAATGAGGAGTCACTGTATTTTCTTCGTCCCAGATCGATTACTTTTGCTTTCGCGCTAATCAAAGACGATATAAATATTGCATTTTTTTTGTGATTTTTAATAGTACAATTCGTTTTTTTTGATCTTTGACCGTAACCCATTCTATCTAAAACTAACTTATCGAAGTAAGTGTTTGATTCTCAGGATAGGTCAGGTCACAGCCCAATTCACTGCTTTCGAATTGGTCTATGCAAGCGATCCCATTGGAGCTCAAACAGTGCTTTGTTAAAATAAAGGAAAATTGGAAAAAATGAATAACGACTAGACCAAACAGCAAGAGCAAGCCATAAAAATCCTAAGTAGAAATACCAATGACTGTCGCCCTGAATCGTATTGTGAATACTTTCCTCAATCTCGGTCCACTCGCTTTGCGAGGGTGGACTTTCCATTCCAAAAAAGAGCCATTGTGACTTCTTTAAATTTTCTCTTATACCTGGATTTCGGAAAAAGGAAATAGTTCTTAAACCGTGACGGCTAAGAGCCACTGCGAAACATCCGGCAAATATGAGTTGGTCATTTTGAGAACTAGAAGCCAAATAGGACCAGATATTCGGAAATTCCGACCCTGCTTGAAAATTTAAATTATTTAAAACCAGGGCTTCTAGATAAACTATAGGGAAAGCCATAACATTTAAAATAAATAGAATCATCAACCCATAGAGAATAATTCCTAACGGGAGGAATATGAAAAAGGAAAGAAAAACAAGTTTGAAAGTCCACTTCTCTTTTTTTCCCGAAATACTTCTGGTTTTTTTTAAGTAATCATATCCAAAGACAAAAATATGTGCTAACCATTTTAGCATTCCAAAGCCTATAAAGATATAAAGTTCAAATAACAAGGGAATGTAGATATTTGACAATCTATTCCTAAAAAAGTATATTGAAAGCAAAGGGGCAAGATCAGCCAGAAATACTTGCCATTCCCATGGTTTTTTAGGAGACAAAAACAAAAAAGTCCTTCCCAATTTGCTTAAAATTCTCATTGGAATAAGAAACTGACTATTCCTAACTTTGTTCAATAAAAAAATATTCCCATCACTTGCTACTCAATTAGAACCTTTGAGAGATTCTAACTATATTTTGGATTTATAGAGCTAAGGGACCTAAGGTTAGATGGTTCATTTGTCAAGCATTCGCCCACAATGACCAATCGCCTCTTGACAAAAATCGAAGGCTATTTACTCTTCTTAGCTTCCTCGAAGCAAACATTCTTTGCGGCACTCAACTTTTCTCTAGCCGCGTCTCTGCATGACTTTCGCTCTTCGCCTTTTTTATCATCGCAAGCCTTAACATCTTGTTTACCAGCATCCATTGCTTTCTTTAAACACTCTTCCTGCGTCTGGCTAAAGATAGGGGTCATTGCTATCACGACGATGAACATTGCTATATTTTTCTTCATAATTCTTCCTTATTCGATTCTCCACTTAGGAAACAAGTCGGTTCAATAGCTACTAAATACTTTTCCTCAATACCTGTTGCTTTCACTACTTTTAGCCTTTCGGTACTTACTTTTCCGAAGGAATCAGCCAAATTTTTTTCAAAAATAAAATTCGATAGATCAGATAAAAGAAAAGTCCAACTGGACCAAAAAAGAGTATAACAAATAGAATTGGTAAACGAATACACCAGCTCACATTTCTATTGATTGAATCATGAGTAACCCAACGACCTATCCATAAATCTCCAAGAATCATATGATTCCAACTTCCAATGGTTCCAAGCTCAGACGATAGAAACTGCTGAAAAAAAGCTAATTTCGGTGTAGCTACGAACAAAAGTAAATCAGGAATCAATGGGATAGTTAGAATTGAAAAAATGGCAGAGAGTACAATTAAATATATGTCAAATGCTCGCATTGCATATTTTTGAAGAGGAGCAAAAGCTAAAGCTAGCCAGAATGGTCCTGGCGAATAGCTCAGAAATGAAAATAAAATTTCATTCACAATCAGCGGGTAGCTTGCAAATCCGGATAAGTTGTCCAATCTAACGTATTTGCATCGATCAATTTGCACTGCGAAGTGTATTTGAAGTAATCCTTGAATAGGTTTTCCTTGAGGACTATATATTCAGGATAGTCTCTTTTCAATTCGTCCAAAGCTCTAGGCAAATTGTAAAAGGGAATCGCCGAGTGAACGTGATGTGGAAGATGGATAAGGATATTGTGTAGGAAGAAATTCAGAAAATAGTTGGTTTTATAATTGGTGGTTCCAATCACCTGCCCGTAAAACTGGTTCCATTCTTCTTTTGGTTTCCAATTCACATCGTCTTGGATGTGCTGAATGTAAATGACCATACCAATCCATTGGCAATACAAGAAAAAGGGAATAGCCTGGACCTTAATCACTCCAATCACTCCGTTGATCCAATTGAATTCGCCTCCATTCATTGAGAAAAAATAGAAGACCGCCACTATCGAGACAATGGCAAATGCCAAAACCACAAAGGTATCACGCTTGGTTTTCGCAGTTACGTTTGCGTTTCTCGCGATCAAACCCTGGAACCACATCTTGTTAAAATAATACAAACCAGCACCTAATTGTGACCAGTAGATTCTATGCATGATTCTGTTGAATGTACTTTGAGAGAGATACTTTGTCACTGTTCTGGGGTGCCATGCAAAATCGGACTTTAACTGGATGGTTCCACCGTGGTGAACCGCATTGTGACCATACACCCATTTGGAGTAAGGATGAAGGGATGGTAGAAAACAAATCTGTCCGAAAAAGTAGTTTACATTTTTACTTTTGAACAAGGCACCGTGCGCCATATCGTGCCCGAGTAAAAACAAACCGAAAATGCAAAGACTCTGCGCAATGTAAGTTGGAATCAACACCCAAGGAGAGTCCGATACCCAGATAACATAGGTTAACCCAAAGAAAAAGAGAAAATCTCTTACGATGTAATATGCCGCTTTTGCATTGGATCGTCTCAAAGTTTCCTCTGAAAACGATTCTCTTAGTTTCTTCAAAGATATATCAGGATACTGGTTCATAAATTCGCCTCAAATTTGGTCTTGATTCCTATTTTTTAAAGCCTAAAAATAGTTTCCTCAACTTTTTCCTTCTAAATCGGCTACAAGTTATCGAATCCTGTTTGCGAGTTCCGAAATGGAAAATATCTGTTCTTGCAGGATGCGAGTGTTTTCAGCAACTTCCTGGATTGTATTTTCAATGCTTTGGGTAGCCTCCATCACTTCCCGATTGGCGATCATCTGCTCTTTTGCAATAGTTTCTAGTTGGGCTGATAGTTCTCTGAGTTCTTTCTGACTAGCAACAACTCGAGAATTCAGGCTTTGCATTTCCACGATCTTTTGATTGAAATTGCGGATACTGGTTTCGATGATCTTTAATTCTTTGTTCTGATTGAATGCCATTGTTGAAGCATTGACAGCCGATTTGTTCCCAGTTTCTAAGTCAGATCTAGATTTGGTGATGGTCTTGGAAATTATACTTGCGTTATTCGCAGAATTTTCAGCGAGCTTACCTACTTCCTGCGCTACAACTGCAAATCCTCGACCATGCTCACCTGCCCTAGCCGCCTCAATGGAAGCATTTAAAGCTAACAAATTGGTTTGATCAGCAATTTCTTTCATGATCTGATTGACATCTTCCACCTTCTGGAAGGAATCTTGGACTTCGCTCAATGCAGAATTCAAAGAAGTCATAGACTCGGAAAGCTCAGTACTAAAATTTGCTGAATGATTGACTTGGCCCGTGATCTTTTCTATTTCATTTCTAACCTCACGGACAATCGAATCCAGATTAGAACTCTCTTCGTTTAACTTTTCGATACGTTGGTATTGGTCATTTACAAATTGATTTGAATTCTGTGTGGATTGGGAAATTTCAGTTAAGGATGCACTCATTTCTTCGATAGACGCGGATTGGTTTTGCACTTGCGAATTTAAATCTTCTGTGAATGATTTTAAAGATGTTACAGATGCACTCAATTTTTCAGCCACTTCGATTAGGCTGGACTTTTGCTCTTCGGCTGTTCTCGCATGTTCGTCAGCTTTATCCTTTTCTACTAATGCTGTATCTTTGATTTGAATTAGTAAATTTACCACTTTACCAATCGAATACGTAGTAGTGACTATAAAAAGAATTTTTACTCCTTCTATCGTCGATGACACTGAGTATGGTAGTTTGAAAGTTTCAGAACTTTCAATAAATTCAATACCATATTGGAAAGCAATCAAATGAGTTATAGTATGAAGGATAGTATGCAATCCACCTATGATCGCCGTTTGCTTCCTAGAGAACAAGAGTCCAGAGTAAATAATTATAAAAATGCTAACTATCAACTCTATTCCTGATTTCAAAGAGGAAACACAAATGTCTTTATCGATTAACGCCTGCCCTAGTGTACTTACATACAAGCTCACTGTATCAAATAGTAAAAAAAGAAAAGCCCTTGGATCTCTATTTGTTTTCAGGAGAATTTCTTCATAAATGGCGGCAAAAAGAAAGCCCCCAGTACCAGCCAACATAAATGCAATCTGAAGAGGTTTAAGAGAACCTAAGCCCGTCAAGATTCCAGATAAAAAAAGACCTGATTGAAAGAATCGAATTCTGTTGATGCTTCTTGCACCTTGAAGGTTGAAATTGTCCATCCGACTAAATTCAAGCTATTCTAAATCATTGACAAGAAATTTAAAAGACTATTAAGGAAGGGAAATGACATAATTCTCAAACCCAAACCTGAAGCAAAGGCAATGTAGAATTATTAGATGATGGAGAAGAAAGACTAGCGACCTATCATATCAGAGGATCTAAGAATAAGAAAAAACTAAAATCTTAAAAATCATTGGCTTATTTTTCTATAAATCTAACGCCAGATAATTCACGGAATTCATTGTTTTGTGTCCATAAGGCGGCTCCATTTAGATGAGCTGTTGCATAGATAATACTGTCTGCCATTGGAATTGATTTATCGACACTAAACTTAGCCGCGAAAACAGAGATTCGAGAATCCAAAGGGATGATTCTTCCGATCTGCATATGAGCGATGACCTTCAATGCCATATCTTCCCCCTGCTCTTTGTAAATTTTTCTAAAAACTTCGTAAAGCGATAGGCTCGGAACTATCAATAGTTCTGTTTTTTCAATTGGTTCAGCATACACATCGGCTAGTTTTGAGCCAGAGAAGTATTCTAACCAGCCTGAAGAATCGACTACATTCAAAAACGATCTTCTTCCCTGAATACTTCTGTGTTCATACCTTTGAGGATGCCTTTTAATTTACGAATCGGTCCTATAGGTAGAAGTTCAATACGATTGCCAATCGTAACAATTTTTAGTTTCATACCTGGTTTCAGACCCAATTGATCCCTTATTTCTTTGGGGATCACGACTTGAAATTTAGGAGAGACAGTTACTTGATTAACATCGATAGCCATATCGTAATACTATACTTATATCGATAAGAATCAATTCTTTTTTTTAAGGTGATCCGAAAGGAGAAAAACCTCCATTTTTTCAGATTGATTAACTCCACGAACTTCGTGCATACTTCTAATTATGAAAAGCATCACTTTTAAAGCAGATGAAAGGTAAACAAGCGTTAATAAAGCTTCTTTCAATTCTAGGAATCAAAAGCTTCTAAATTAGATTCTGTAACCTCCCTTCGAAAGGGTAATGACAACCAACTAAAAAACCTTTACAGCTTTATGGGATCAATCCACATTCGAAGAGCGCTATCCTGTCTAAAACAAACGAAGTAGAGCAAAACTTTGGGATTCAAAACTAAATTTTTAAACACTGGCACGAGTAAGGCCCTGCCACACGAAAGACAACGAATTCAAATATTGAATACGGTGATCCTGTCCTCCCAATTTGTAACATTGTCATACGCCCTTGTTTTTTTATACTTGGGGGCTGTCTCCGCGGCGTTAATTGATTTTTTGGTGATTATTTCCGGCTTCTTAGCTTTTTATCTAAACCGCCTCGGATTAAATAGAATTTCATCTATGATTCTATTGCTGAGCATTTTCTTTCAAATTTTGTTCCTGTCTTTTGTTTTTATCTCGAACCAGGTAGGTCTTCATTTTTATTTGCTAGGTCTTGCATCTGTCGGGTTTTTGATTCTGCCAGAAAAAGAATATTTTTTTAAATACATATTTTCGGCACTCTGCTTAGCCTTTTTTCCAATCATCGAATACATGAGTTTCAAGCCTATCCTGCTGTATGAATTTACTCAAGACCAAAATGAATTATTCCATCTTGCCTCCTATCTTTGTGCCGGTTCTTATATCACAGTTTTTACACTATTATTTAAGAAATTATTAAACAATTCTGAAAAGAAAATAAAAAAAGATCTCAGCATATCCAAGAAAATCCAAAGAACTGTTCTCAGTGTTGAAGACAAAAACTTTGATGAAACAGATTTTAAACTTAAATATATTCCTATGACTGAAGTGGGCGGCGACTTCTATACTATCTCAAAAATCAAAGATAAGGTGTTTCGCATTTTTTTAGCAGATGCGACAGGACATGGTGTGCAAGCCGCATTGATAACAATGGTTATAAAAGGAGTATATGATAATATTCCTCATCCTGACTTATCAATTAGCCAAACCATCGAAATTTTTAATAATAATTTCATTACAAAATACGGAAATTTGAATACTTTTTTAACTGCCATTTTGGTCGATCTAGACTTAGAGCAAAACACAATTACTTTTGTTTCAGCAGGCCACCCTTCTGCTATACTTCAACGAGAATCCGAGCAGATTCTACTAAAGAATACAGGAAAAATGCTTGGGGTAAAAAAAAATATAGCTTACCAAGAAAAGTCTTTAGATTTTTTAAGTAATGATCGACTGTATTTGTTCACTGACGGAATGTTTGAACAGTTTAACTATAAGGATGAAGAGTTTGGTGAAACCAGACTTCACTCTATCCTGCAGGCGGGAAGAGCTTTGCCATTAGAAAAGGTATTGCAAAATTGTCTCTCTTCCCTCGAAGTCTTTCTAGATGGAAGAGAAAGCCAAGATGATATTACGATCTTGGGCATAGCTCAAAAAGAAAGGAGAGGATAAAATCACAGAAATCCCATTTTCAGCTCTCTGCCAC
>JAIXRB010000197.1 GCA_027485405.1 Leptospiraceae bacterium
GAGAGAATACAAAAAGGAACTCCCAGAGAGAGTTCCAATTGCGAAAGAAATATAATAAAGAAAAAGGGTCAAAGCAGAAGACCCAAGATCTTCGTTCCTATCTTTTTGAGAATTGAGTTCCGCGTCGAGCTTTGTGTAGACCGTATTTTTTTCGTTCCACCATTCGACTATCGCGGGTTAAAAATCCTTCTTTCTTGAGGGGAGGTTTGAAGGCTTCTGAAAAAGCAACCAAAGCTCTAGCCACAGCATGTCGGATTGCTCCTACCTGTCCTGTGATTCCACCACCAGATACGTTTAATAAAATATCAAATTTGTCTTTTTGCTCTAAGAAAGTTAGAGGCTCTAGTGCGTCTCGGACCAGGTGAGCTCCGTGGTGGAGATAATCTGTGATGTCTTTTCCGTTGACTGTGATTTTGCCAGTGCCATTCGCAATCTTTGCTCTAGCTACTGAAGTTTTTCTTCTACCGACTGCCCAAATTCCCTTAGTAGCCATTAACGGATCTCCCATTTAACAGGCTTTTGTGCCTGAAGATTGTGTTTATCATTTGCAAAGACGCGACAGTTTTTTAGCATAACGTCGCCTAATTTCGATTTTGGGAGCATTCCCTTTACGGCTTCTGTTACAATTCTTTCTGGGTTTTCTTGGATCAGTTTGTGAAAAGCTATTGCTTTCATACCACCTGGGTATCTGGAGTGATGGTAGTAGATCTTTTGCTCTGATTTTCTTCCAGTGACTTGCACTTTAGAAGCGTTTATGATGATGACATTGTCTCCGCAATCTTGGTTGGGAGTGAACGTAGCTTTGTGTTTGCCTCGGAGACGAGAAGCCACTTCGCTAGCTAGTCTTCCAAGTGTTTTCCCTGCGGCATCAACTAGGAGCCATTGCTTTTGGACCTCTGCGGTCTTGAGGGAAGGTGTTTTATGTTCTTTGTTTAAAAGTTGCATGGGAAGGTAAATTTCCTTTGTCGTACCAGGATTTTTCTTTCCTTGCCCTGGTCAAACTAAAATGCTTGGAGTCCTTGAACGAAGAAACAATCATCCGCTCTTTTTTCCCGAAAGGGGCTATGCCTTCCGACGATTGCTACTTTTTAGCCCCAGACCGACTCGTGACAACAGATTCTCTTGCCGAAGGGACACATTTTCGCAATGACTGGTCTACCCCAGAGGATCTGGCTTGGAAGCTTGTGGAAGTGAATGTATCTGACATAATTTCCTCTGGCGGTATTCCAGATCTCGCTTTTCTGAACTTTGGATTCCCTAAAAAAAACACAATTTCTGAATCTTGGTTACAACGCTTTCAGACGGCATTTCGCCAGAGACTAAAATTTCATACGATCCAATTGGCTGGAGGCGATACATTTCTAAGCCCTTTTCTTTCTTTGAATTTAACTCTTTTTGGCAAGGTGAAAACTCCAATTCTACGCTCCGGAGCCAAGCCAAACGATACAATTTACATTTCTGGAGCTTTGGGGGGCTCTGAAGCTGGGCTACGTTTGTTGCAGAAAAAAACAAAACAAATGAAACCTTGGCAAAAGAAACAAATACTCCGACATCTAAGACCCACAAGCCGAAGAGATCTTTCCCCAATTCTAAGTAAGTTTGAAATCTCGAGTTGTATGGATATAACAGACGGGTTAGTGCAGGATGCTAGAAAACTTGCGGAAGCCTCCCGAGTCAGTCTAGAGATTGATATAGAAAAAATCCCAGCGGAAAAGAATGTTTTGGATCTATTGGGTTGGGACGGGATTCTAGCAAGTGGAGAAGAACTGGAACTTATCTTTACATCTCCAAGAGAAATTTCGAAAGACATACCAGTGTTTGCGATTGGGAAAGTAAAGCCTTACCTAAAAAAGGATCCTGTGATGTTCACTCTGCGAGGGAAGAAATTCATTCCCTCACAGATCGGTTACCTACACTTCAAATAACAGATAACGTAAAAAATTTAATTCTCGTCTTTTTCCTCAGAGTTCTCGGTTTCAAAACTTCCACCGTTTGTTTCTTCAGAATCATCTGATGATTCCTCTGAGTCAGCACCTTCAGCTCCGTTTCCATTGTTTTCTGGACGTCTGCCTTGCCCAAAGTCCCTTCCTCTTCCTTTTTTCCGAGGTGGTCTTTTAGGTTTTTTTCTACGTTCTTGCCCAAAATTTTGTGAGTCTGCCTTAGGTCTTTGGCGAAGTGAAATTTCCCAGAAAAAGGCGGCTTGCACAGCAGGCTGGTTGTCTACGGAAATAGCTACGATTTTGAATACCATAAAGGCTTCGTAAAAGTATTCCTTCTTTTTGAAAAAAGAGTTTTGTCTCTCTTTTTCATCGTCCGTAGTATTGAACCTAGACTGACTTATGTAAATTTTGATAAGGTTGTCTTGTTCTCTCTTCGGAATTCCCATTCGTTGGAAAACAGGTGCCAAAATCTCTTTTATTTCATGAGCCACATGACCCTTGTTTTCCGCTAAAACTTCTGCGACTAAATCGTAGAATAGCAAAGCATAGAAAATTGCGGGGGTCATTTCTTCTCTTGCCGAAAGAAGTTTATCAGTTACAGTTAGGCGTTTTCCAACCGGGGTATCATCAAAGTGCTCTTTCCAATTTGGATCAGTTTTCTTCAGTTTATCTATGATCTCTTTGAAAAGAACTTCAAAAAGATGGTTTTCTGCCAAGCCACGAAAAATGACTGCTGTTTTCCAAGTTCTGAAGATTTTGTTGTATTCTTCCAATAATCGAGCGTTAGCCGATTTATCGATTTCGCCTTTGTTTTTGCGAATTGCGTTCTTAGTTTTCTTTTCAAGCTCTAGACCTAAAAGAACTGAGAACTTTACGGCACGCAACATTCGCACTGGATCTTCTTTGAACGAAATGTCTGGATCACCGATCACTCGAACGATTTTCTTTTGAATGTCTTCAAACCCGCCTACGTAATCCAAAATGGAATCGTTTTTAGGGTCATAAAACAAGGAATTGATGGTAAAGTCGCGCCTCGCGGCATCTTCTTTGGCGGTCCCGAACGTGTTGTCTCTTTTGATTAAGTAATCGTTGTCTGCTTTGTGTTTTTCCAAACGATGGTCGGGCAAAGAACGAAAGGTTGCGACTTCTATCACTTTTCCTTTGAAAAGGATATGAACGATTTTAAATCTTTTGCCAATGATTCGGCAATTGTTGAAAATCCGCTTGATCTGGTTTGGAGTTGCACTCGTCACAATATCAAAGTCTTTTGGGCGCTTGCCCATCAAAAGGTCGCGAACTCCACCGCCCACAAGATAAGCCTTGTAGCGAAACTTGTTCAATCGATTGATGATTTTGATGGCATCTTCATCGATGTTGGCTCGGCGAATGGAATGGCTCTCGCGGTAGTAACGCTTTCCTTCGGGATATGCCAAAAAGGAATCGACAGAGTCGACTTTCTTTCTGAAAAGAGAGGAAAGGAATTTAAACATAGAGGATTGTTCCACAATCCCTTAAAAATAGGGTCGGGCAAGTAAAAAAACCAAGGATTCAGGATTGCAAGAGACATATACAACCTCCATTTATGAAAGATTCCTGGTCGGTTTTCTTCGATTTCGAAAAAAAACAACCAAGTCCGTTGCAGAGACCAAACACCGAGTCAGTTTTGTCTTAGTACCCCATACCGAAAAGCCCCCTTACCAATGGGACCTTTCCTTTGCAATGCTCTACTTCTTGGTTTTTCTCGCTTCAACGGTGTTTTTACTTTCTTTGGGATTCTTGTTCTATTTTTCCTTTCTCTATAAACCAGATGTCAGTTTAGAAAACAGAACTGGAAAGCAGGTCGTATCATTCCTGTTCTATGATTTGCTATCGCAAGATTTACGGGAATCTGTCCAAGAACTAGAAGAGGCGACGGAAGATCTAAATTTACTTGCCTGGGAAGAAATCCCAGAAAAAGAGATGATCACTCAGGACTATTTGCTGAAAGAAGAATTTCGAAAAGAAGACACAGAGCTAGATTCCAATCTATTGCTCTTCAAAGAAGTCGTTCGAACCTATTCTGAATTCGGAATTAGATTGGTGAACCTAACTCCAAAGTTTCAAAACGCAATCGATTACCTTTCCATGAGAGAGAGCATTTTTTATTCGATGCCTAGAGGACGCCCACTCAGACCTGGGATAGGAGTTGTGACTTCTACATTTGGGTATAGAAGTGATCCCTTTGGGATTTTACCTGTGGGAGAAAACCATTCGGGGATTGATTTTGCCGCTGGGGAAGGAACCCCCATCTATGCTTCAGGACCTGGGGTGATAGCGGAGGTAGATGCCGCCCAAGGGGGTTTGGGTAGGAGTGTTCGAATCAACCATGAAAATGGTTTTTTTACTTTGTATGGCCACTGTTCGGTGGTATTGGTTAAGCCAGGAGATAGAGTCCGACGCGGAGACAAAATTGCTTTGGTTGGGCAAACCGGTAAGGCAACGGGTGCCCACGTGCACTATGAGGTTCGGATTGGTCTTGATTCACCTTATGACCCAGAAGAATTTATCAACCTAGACTAATTGTTTTTCGAATTCTAGTTTCCCTTTCCCCTTCCCCTATTATCGTTTCCCTATGATTGATCGCATACCGATTCCCAATCCCTTTGGCTGGGAGGGTTTTTCAACATTTAGCCTTTTGATGATGATCGCCTTCCTTGTCGGATCTTACTTGATGCCCAAGGAATTCCTTCGCAGAAAACTAGAGCCCGAGCATTCCGATTGGCTGATCTTTCTAGGCATTTTAGGCACATTGGTTGGAGCAAAAGTATTTTTTATCTTCGAAATCTGGGATCAGATCTTTGTCGATGTCCCAGGCTATGAAGGAAAGTATCTGTATCCTATAACGCATTTTAGAGGATTTCCGGGCCATCCTGGTCTTTGGTCTTCTTTGTTCTCAGGCGGAGGATTGGTTTTCTACGGAGGTCTTCTCTGCGGTTGGCTCTTCATTTCTCTGTACTTTCGTAAACATAATTTAGACCAAGGTAGTTATTTGGATGCGATTGCTCCTTCAATGAGCATAGGCTATGCGATTGGACGATTGGGTTGTTTTGTGAGTGGAGATGGTTGCTATGGTTTTGCTACCGACGTTCACATTCCGCTTCTGGTTTTTAACTACGAAGGGGCTCATCCGTCGGGGGTTCCCGTTTGGAACACACCAGTGATGGAGTCAATTCTGGCTTTTGGATACTTTGCTTATTTTCAATATTGGGCTCGGTTTCAAAATTTTAAAAAATGGAGCCTTGCCGCTCAGTTCTTCATGCTACATGGTCTGGCTCGACTTCTCATCGAATTCTTGCGCGTGAACAAGGCAGTGTTTCCATTTATAGAACCGCCTACTTTAGTGAACATACCTGATGCTTCGGGAAATCCTGCTTTTCTTTCTGGATACTATTGGCATGGGTTTTCTCAATCCCAGTATATATCCATAGCCTTAATTTTGTTTGGCTTAATCCTTTTTTTAAAGGGAAAACTCTGGGAAAAACAATCGGTTTCATAAATCTCAAAAATTCTAAGGACTTATCATGAACAACTACCCATTTTTTCGATTAGAGAAAGAAGGCAATATAGCTACTCTTTACTTAAACAAACCTGACAAACGAAATGCGATGGACTGGTCTTTTTGGAGAGACC
>JAIXRB010000152.1 GCA_027485405.1 Leptospiraceae bacterium
GAAGACTACTATTCCTTTGGACTTCAAGTGTTTGCCCCCGCCGCAGGTAGAATTATCAAAGTAGTGGATTATATAGAAGACAATGCGTTATTTGAAGTAAACATAACTGATAATTGGGGGAATTTTGTTATCATTGAACACAGTCCATTTCTATTTTCTCAAATTTCCCATTTTCAGCGAAAGTCAATCGTAGTCAAAGAAGGCGACTATGTTTTTCCTGGAGCAAAGTTGGGATTAGTTGGTAATTCGGGTAGAAGTTCTGAGCCACATATCCATTTGCATTTTCAGAGCACTAGAGAAGTAGGCGGAAAAACAATTCCCATACATTTTACGCAGTATCGCTTGGAAACCGAGGAAGGCTTGATACAATTCAATTCGATTCCAAAAGAGGATCAAATTGTATCCAATCTTCACCCTGATTTTAACCTAAAGAATTTCTTTCAGTTGTACCCTGGAGATTCCTTTGAAGTCCAATTTTCTATGGAAAATGAAGAACCAAAGAACTATAAAATTAAAATCGGATTGGATTTGCTTGGCAATTCCTTCTTTCAAGATAAAGATGGAAATGTTCTCTTCTATTCTTTAGGATTGGAGTCCTTTGCTTCGTTAGATTACTTTGGTAGTAAAGATGGCCCTCTCTTCTACCTTTTCTTGAGCTTTTACCGTTTTCCCTTTTCTTCTACTTCTTCAAAATGGAGGGATTTAGTTTCCTACAAACATGTTTCTTCACCTATCATTCGATTCTCCAAAGATTTAATCCATCCCTTCACAACAAAAGTAAGTTTGGACTGGTTTGGTTCTATTGATTACTCGAAAGGGGATGTGGTCTTCCAAGCTTCCATTTCCAATGGGGGAAAAGCATTTCAAGCAAACATTTCTTTTGGAAAAAAATTCCCTGGAAAAGTGCAAGGTTCAGATTTTTCAGGAAGGAAATGGCTTTGCGAACGCATCTCATAACCTTTGCAATTCTATTCCTTTTCGGTTTGCAGATCAATACTATACTTGCTGATTCTATCTATCAAAATAAATCTCATGCAGAAATCATTCAATTGGCTACCAAAAGAATCAAAGAGGAACCAAAAGACTCTCAAGCATTTTTGTTTCGAGCCTATTCTTTAGCGAGCTTAGGTAAATGGCAAGAAGCCCTACAGGACTATCGTGAAGCCGATGCTATTCAACCCAATCTAGATACTAAAATGGGATTGCAATGGGTTCACCTTACACTGGGAAATTACAGGCAAAGTATTGCGATAGGTGAAACGTTACATAAAAGCTTTCCCAGGAACTATTACATACTTTATAGATTAGCAGAAGCAAACCTTGGCCAAGGCTGGTATTCGGAAGCAAAAACACTGTATGAAAGAATTCTCGAGTACCATGGAGACAATGCTTATATAACTTGGAAAATAGGTATTTGCGACTATTACCAAGGGAAACTCTTTTCCGCTTATCGTTCGTTTGAAAAAGCAAATGAACAGATCCCGACAGAACCTCTCTTTTTAAATTCCTTAAACAACTCAAAACTCTACCCTTATTTTTCTCTATCTTTGGAAGGAGGATCCGCAAGCTTTAAAGGCAATGATTTCATTGGAAACAGCAATAAATCAGGGTTATCTTTTGGCTTTTCTCCTAACTCTCGCTGGAGTGCAAAAGGTGCAGTATACCGCGAAATCACTGAAAACTTCAATTCTACGAAAGGGGTTTCCAATTACATGCTAGACCCACTTTCATTTGCATATTATAGTTATTATCAATACACTCCTTCTACGTTAAACATCTATGTTGCTCAACCTCTCAACAGTTGGAATTTATACAATCTTTCAAGCTCTCCAGATTATTTAATAAATCGATTCCAAGGAAGTATAAGTTATCGATTTGCAGACAAATGGTATCTGTCTGGCTCAGGCACAACCTTACAGTCTAACTTTGGGATTTTGGATAAAGGCGGAACGGGACAGGTGGCTATAACCTACCAAGACAAAAATACAGTTTCATTTGCAACCACAAGAATCAACCATCCGACTGGTCGAGGAAACCAAGCGAGCCTTTCTATAACCTTGCCTTTTTTAGACTATTTTTACTCCAGCCATACTATAACAGGGCAATCTATGACGATCAAAGAGAACGAAACTCTGTTGGTTTCGGTTGCTCCATTTTCTACAACTAATGTATCAGAGTGGAACCGCAAAAACTTTGGCTTTTATATGCAAGAAATTGGAATCCAAGGAGAGAATTGGGGGTTCGGGATAGGAGGCAGAGCTGGTTCATCAAGAACGCCAATGTTCGGAGAAAATTGGACTTACTTAGGCTTTGTTCTTAAAGAAGGAGGATTTACTTCCCTTAGTTATAAAATCCAAACATTTAATGTTTCATTGTTATACAGTCGAGACTATTGGCTCGATTCCAGAAATGAAACTTCTTATTCAGATTCAGTCAAAATAAACTTAAATTCATTTTTTTAAATTCTGTTCGATAAACTGCAACCTTCCGTCATACGGAACTATGATAATTGCCTTTTCGTATGTGTACTTAGCTTCCTTTTTCTTTCCCTGGTAAAGCTGGCTCAAAGCAAGACCGATCAACATTTCGCTATCAGCTGGGTAATCTTTGACTATCTGCAAATAAGTGCTTTCAGAAAGTCCATAGGACTTATCCAAGAAGTAGGAATAGGCAAGACTACTCCTTGCAGTATAGTTTTTCGGATCAAGCTTTAAGATCGTTTGACAGGTTTGTTTTACCAAGTCTCTTTGCTCTTGCATTTGATACGCCTTCATCAAACCGAGCTTTGATTCTATAGAGGTTGGTTCTAAAATAGATGCTTTTTGATAAAACTGAATCGCTTCTTTCCCTTTGTAAAGTAAGAGATTGATATAGCCTAATCTCAAATTTGCAAAATAATCGTTCTTTAAATCAGACTTAGAAAGGAGTGGATATGTCGCTTTTTCCCAATCTCCTTTTGATTCCCAAGAATAGGATTCTATGAAAGGCTGGATCTCTTCTGGATACAATGAGATCGACCAAACTACTAAGAACAAAAAACAAATTTGCTTAAAAAATCGAACTTTCATTTTGCTTCTCCAACGGTTTTTTCTTCGATTAACTTTTGGATTCTTTTGCTCAAACGACTTCGTACCAAGCCATTCATGGCTCCCTGGATGCCCGAGCCCTCATTGATTCCAACCTGATTGTCTTCGGGAATTAAGGAAGAAAGACCTAACGCGAGCCAACCATAGAACACATGCAATCTAAAATTAATTTCTGTTTTTAGAATGGGGACTCCATTTGTGACCAATGTTGCCTTTACAATTCCTTTATAATTGTTATAACAAGGAAATATCCCAAGAGTGCCCATAGTCACTAAACTGCAAATTCCACCATCATAGTCGGAAGGAATGCCGTATTCCAATTCCAGTCTATCAACTTCTTTATCTATTCTTTTAGCTGGCTTTTCTTCTTCATAGAATATTCTTTCGTCTGGACTGACTTTGTTAGTTTCTATAATGTAAACATTTTCAAAAGGATATGCAACGGAAGAAAGACTATCCGTATTCAAATCACCTGACACATAAGTTGAGCATCCAAAAAGGAAAAATATACAAGGATTAGAAAAATGTTTAAAACTCAATCTCAAATTCAGTTCCGATGCCTAATTCACTCTCTATAGAGATTTTGCCACCAAGAGCCTCGACTTGCGTCCGAACCATATAGAGGCCAAGACCTCTTCCTTCCGTATGAAAATGGAAGCGTTTGTACAATCCAAAAATCTGCTCGCCTTGCCTCTCAAGATCAATACCCAATCCGTTGTCTTTAAAAAATAATTGAATAGAATTTGCCGTTTTTCGACTCTTAATGCTAAGAATGGGAGCTATGTCTGGTTTTTTGTATTTTATACTGTTAGTAATAAGATTATAGAAGACACTATATAAATAACTTTTGATCGTAGTCATTCCGCCGCACTCTGAAAAATCTTTTTCAATCACAACATTTTCTTTTGAAATCAATGAATGAATGCTAGTTTCAATGTCCTCAACTAGAGAAATAAATTTTACATCTGTAGTCTGTTCGTTTATTTCTCTTTTTGTTTGTAAAATGTGGACCAAGTCTTTGATAACTTGATCCAAGGAATGGACGGAATCATTCAATCCTTGGTTCAATTTCTGCAGTTCAACTAAAGTCAGATCAGAGCTAAAAAGCAATTCGCTGATACCCATAATGTTGGAAACTGGAGCTCTTAAATTGTGGGATATAATGTACGAAAACTGTTCTAAATCCCGGTTTCTCTGTATTAAATCATCTGTAATTTTGTTTCGTTCTATTTCTCCTATCTTTCGTTCGGTGATGTCTTCTGTGAACATCAAAATTCCACCAATTTCACCCGAAGCTTTGTACCAAGGGTGGATCTCCCATCTAAGCCAATGAGTAGATCCGTCTAAACGAGTAAAGGAATCTTCGTCTCTTTTTTCTATATTGCCTTTTAGACAATAGGTATGAATGTCTTTCCACTCCTGGGGAATTTCTGGGAATACCTCATAGTGAGACCTTCCAATAACAGCGTTAGGATCAAGATTGTAATCAGAAATCCATTTGTTACTAGCGGCAATGTAGCGCATTTCATTATCAACCATAGATAAGGCGGCTGGACTATCTTTGATAAATGAAGCAAGAATCTCATTATTTTCGCTAAGTATCGTTTCTTCTTTTTTACGCTTTGTGATTTCCTCTGACTGAACTAAGATGAGATCGGGAGCAATAAAAGTGTATTTAACTGCGACAATCTTTTGATCGCCACTTGTCCGTAATCCGTAAACCATTTCCCGATCAAAGGTAGATTTTGTATCCTTGCATCTATTGAAATCTAACAGAATGTCAGGGTCATCTTTGTACAAAATGGAGGCTTTGGCTCCAATGAGTTCTTTCAGGCGTTCACCAGAAAATCGAAGTGCCGCAGTATTGTAGTCAATTAGCACGAACTCATCTCCTTGGATTTGCCAAGTGAACAAGGATTGCGGTATAGAATTAAAAATAGCCTGGTATTTATCCAATTCGCTTCTAGGCCCTACTTTCTAAATTAAACAGCTCGCACTATGCAAATTCTAAGAAGAAGCCATCGAAGGGCTATGCCCTGGGAATGTCATTCTAAGTATCCGTAGGATGGTAGTCCCAAATTGCCTAGTCAAAGAACCAGTGTTGTAAGGCACGTTGTACCTGGCACACAAAGCCTTCACACGCGGTGCAACTTCAGGGTATCGGTTGCTTGGCATATCGGGGAACATATGGTGTTCGATTTGGTGACTTAGGTTTCCGCTCATGATATGAAATAGTTTGCCTCCCCCGATATTGCAAGAACCTAAGATTTGGCGAACATACCAATGAGCTCTTGTTTCATTCTCAACTTGCTTTCGTGTAAACGTATGCACACCCAATGAAAAATGGCCGCAAAAAATAATCAAGTATGTCCATAGATTTCTGAGAATGCAAGCAATAGCATTGGCTATCATTACATAGAAAAAGAAAGGACCTGCTAAAAGAGGGAATAGGATGTAGTCTTTTGCCACCTGACGAAATACTTTGACACCCGTCCTGTTTACCATAGTTTTAATTTTAGAAAATTTACGTTTCCCAGAAAAAATCAATCCCAATTCCAATTCCTGCACTGCGATTCCCCATTCAAAGAATACAGCGAGCAAAAAAGCATAAATGGGGTTTCCCAGATTAAACGGTTTCCATTTTTGCTCTGGAAAAATCCGCAAAAGCCCGTATCCGCCGACATCGGCGTCTTTTCCGAAAACATTGGTCCATGTATGATGACGAACATTATGCGAATGTTTCCACTGATCAGAGGGGCAGACATGGTCCCACTCCCAACTGCCAGATTGGATGTTTGGATCTCGCATCCAATCCCACTGAGCATGAGAAACATTGTGTCCGATTTCCATATTCTCTAAAATTTTTGCCGAAGCAAGCATCAGAATTCCAAGCGAAGTGATAGGCAGATAGTAGGAGCAACTTGCGAATTGATGCGACCATTCAGGAAGAAAACCCAAAGAGATGAAAATAACGACTCTACCAAAGAAAGCCAACAATCGTTGAACTTTAATGAGACGGCGAATGTACTTTGC
>JAIXRB010000062.1 GCA_027485405.1 Leptospiraceae bacterium
ACAAAATTTCGAGTTGTTGATTCAGTAGCCGCAAAATTACTTTTATGTAGCCAAAAATGAATATGAACACAAATGCCTACGGCAAGGATAGAAGCTATCCAGCCTCCGATTTCACTTAGAACTGGCCCTCGAAATAACAAGATTAGACCCATTGCCACAACAATTGTCCCTGCTCCCCAAAACACTGTCATGCGACGCAAAATCAGTCGATTCTCTACAAGTTCATCTTCCATATGACTGGCGGAAGCCCAAATAGCGGCTAAAACAAATCCCATGGTGAGAACGGCAGGAAGAAAAGCTCTCCATACAAAATCTTGCTCTATCGGTATAGGAAGAAATAAAGGTCGATATGGTGATCCCCAAGCAATGGTAAGTAGAATTTTACTTGGGAGGAGTAGCCAGTGTTTCCAGCCGGGTTTAAAGCTCTCCTTGCCTTGACCGATGGCAAATAGCCAAAACCAAAAACTGGCTCCACTCTGCAAAACAGCAAAAGGCAGTAGTAAGTAAAAGGGTACTTCTCGGTTGTAAAGGATCGGAAAGATTAGAGCAGACGCGCCTCCGAGTCCAATAAAAACAAAATACAAACGCTCTGGTGATCGAAACCGATAAGCAAGAATGCCGACAAGCAAAAGAACATGGGATATAGCTACTATCCGAGCTATGAAAGATGCAGAATCCCAAATCATACTAGATTTTTCCAAGCGACTGAAAAATGAAAAATTGATATTCTAAACGGCATTCAGATAATTTTTCAGATCGCTTAGGAAAGGTGAATAAATACCACCCTTCTCTTATTCTGAATCTACTAATGATTTGATTTCACAGAGAAAGACAATCATTTTCTTTGCCAGGCTTTCTTAGGCTAGTAGACTTCGAAAATAAATTATCAAGTAAATGTCCGTTATACTATAGTAGCGGACTTTATTTTTATCCTAAAAGGTGGGCATTTAAAAAAAAATTATAAAAAAATAGTTACATACCCTGGGCGGTATACCGTCTAATTCTTAAAGAGGAAGTATGGAAACTAATCTACCTAAAAGCTTTGAAGAATTAATAACAACGCACGACAAACCCATCTTGGTCGATTTCTGGGCTCCATGGTGTGGTCCTTGCAAAATGGTTGGGCCCGAGTTAGAGAAGCTGGCAAAGGACTGGAAGGGGAAAGTATCAATTATTAAAATTAATACCGATGAAAAGCAAGAAATTGCTGGAAAGTATAAAATCACAGGGATCCCTACTCTAATCCTTTTTAAAAATGGAAAAGAAGTTCACAGAATATCAGGGGCGATGCGAAGCGAGGAGCTAAAACGAGTATTCATGAATTTTATTTAATTGAACTTTTTGGTTCAAAGATCAAATTTTAGAATTCAGCCTCTTTGTATGATTTCAGGCAATAAGACAGGAACAGAATGACAAATCACTTTAATTTAGAAGCTAACATATGGGATACGCCCGAAAAGATCGAATGGTCAATAAAGTACGCTACTCGCATCAACGAACTAATTCCTCCGTTTCAAAATTCTAGATCTATTTTAGACTTTGGATGTGGAACAGGTCTCCTTTCCTATTCCATCGCTAAAGATCCAGGCTTTCAATAGAAAGGCAAATGGTAGGGCTGATAGACGGAACATTTCACCCCGATCCAAGTTCGATGGGTGTTCACCATTTTGGCTTTAAAAAGAGTCATGTAGAAGACTGATTAATCGATTCGGATTTAAAAATGGATCATTACGAAATCGTAAATGAAATACATAAAAATGATAAGGTTTATCTAGTTTTCTTAGCCATATTTGCTTAAAATCAATACGACTCCCCCTCTCCACTTTCTCAGAATCTGGTAATATTTGCCCTATTCTAGACATTTCTGTTTAGATACCTGATTACGACGTCAAAAAAGGACTAAAAAATATAAAAGTTTATCGTAAATTCGTAGTACGAATCGTCCCATGCTTTAGCAAGGTTTTTGAATCACAATTTAGCAATGATATCTTTCATTCGATGATTAGATGAATAAAAATACGAAAGTTCAATATTTTGAGATTATTTCGATAGAATTGCTATTGCAATGGGTTAACAAATGCCAAGTAGAATTCCCGCAAATGGGAATCTGTGCGTTTCTTCCCGAATCTGAAAAAGAAAAACTCCAGATTGTACAAGAAACCTTTCGGGAAAAGAAAATTCCATTAGTTGGGGGTATTTTTCCAGCTCTCGTCCACGACAAGGTCTTTAAAAGAGAGGGCATTTTGCTGTTTTGCTTCGAAGAAATGCCCAAATATCAAATTTTTGAAAATCTTTCGATTGGAGGAGCCTCCATAGCGAGAGAAATCAAAAAACAGCTAGCCAGTGATAAAGAGGAATCTCTATTCTTATTGTTTGATGCTATGGTCCCGAACATTAGCACTTTGTTAGATGAGATTTATTTAGAACTAGCGAATCAAGTCCATTATTTAGGTGCCAATGCTGGGAGTGAAACCTTTCAGAATATGCCTTGTTTGTTTGATCTGGATCATATAATTGAAAACGGTTTACTCGGACTGATTCTACCAAATCACAAAGGTGCCGTTCTTGAGCACGGTTATATCTCTCCCAAGCAGACTTTCTTTGCTACTTCTACCTCTGGGAACCGAATTATACAGATTGATTGGAAGCCAGCATTTCAAGTTTACCAAGAGCTGGTTTATAAGCAGTTTGGGATTACAATGAATAAAACCAATTTCTATGAGTTGGCAGTGCACTATCCTTTCGGAATTGTTCGAGCATCGAATCAGGTTATAGTGCGAATTCCTGTCGCTTTAAACGATGATGGTTCTTTGTTTTGTGTGGGCGAGGTAATGGAAAATTCCGTGCTAACGTTGCTTGAATTTCCAGTTGTAGATTCCAGGAAAACTCTTGAAGTCATCCATAAAGGTGTTACTTCTTTAAATGGAAATACTGAAAATCAAGATATTTTGCTGTTCTATTGCGCAGGAAGAAAATTACATTTAGGAAACGACAATGCAGTCAAAGAGCTTTCTGATTTTTCGGAATTGACTTCCGCATCATCTGTCACAGGTGCATTATCATTGGGAGAAATAGGTGCTTCAACTCTAAATGGGTATCCTTCCTTTCACAATGCAACTATTGTAGCAACAAACTGGTGAGTTTATGCAAAAGCAAGATATATTGCCCGTATTATATGATCTTTCTCTAACCATTGGAGATCAGATTAATTTAAAATCTCTTTTGACTAGTACTTTACAAAGATTATTGTTTCATACTTCATTTTCTGCTGGTTTTATCAGCTTAAACATTCCCGATGAATCTGATTCAAATCCATTTCCACCCATAAGCATAGATGCGGCTGTTGGAGATTTAGGATTGATCAAAACAATAGATAAACAAATTAAAGTTCCACGAAATTTGATTTATAAGAAAGTAGAGGAAGCAACAGAGCAAAAGCAAACCTTAGAACTCATCCCAGAAATAGACAAAGCCTTCTATACTTTTGTCCGCTTACCGTTGAACAAACAAGGTATCATAATTTTGTTAGCTAAGGTAAATCCAGAGATCAACATAGATTTAGAATTAGTCTTACAGCCGGTACTTTCACAATTAGGAAAGGCAATTATTCTCTGTCGAAATAACGATTTGCACGAAGCTCAAGCAAGAGAAGAGCGGACACAATTAAAGAAATCTTTAAGTCGTATAGAGAGCCAATACCAAAGTTTAATTGCCTTTAGTCCTATTGGGATTTCCTTAGTCAGAGCCGGAAAAATCATTCAAGGCAATGTTGCATTTTCCAAACTGTTCGGATACGAAACAGTAAGTGATTTGATAGGAAAGAGCATTTCCGAAATTGTAAGAACAAAGAACCAGAATGATACGAAGGACATTGCCGAAAAGATCGGAGAAACAAATAGACTGGAAACAGATTCCAAAGAAAGTATTGGAATCCGCAAAGACGGTTCTCAGTTTCCTGTTATGGTCAACTCTTCTGAGGTTAGCACCGAAAAAGACCCCTTCAGCTTTACATTCGTCCTAGATCTGACGGAACAGAAACGAATAGAGAAAAAACTAGTTTCGACAAATGAAATCCTAAGGCTAATCGTCGAAACCGCTCCAGTTAGAATCTTTTGGAAAGACAATCAGTCGCGGTATTTAGGTTGCAATCATGCTTTTGCAAAAGACGCAGGAAAAGACAATCCTGAGGATCTGATTGGAATGACTGATAGCCAACTGAACTGGAAAGAGCAAGCAAAGGACTATGTTTCTGATGACAGTTATGTGATTAGCACAAAAAAATCTATGTTGAATTATGAAGAAGTGCAGAGCACTCCTGAGGGAAAATTAAAGTATTTAAGAACTTCAAAAGTTCCACTTTTCGATTCAGAAGGAGAAATTCGTGGCATATTAGGTGTCTACGATGACATCACTGGGCAAAAAATCATTGAGAATGAATTGATTGCCCTTAACAAAACCTTAGAAGAGCGAGTTTTCGATAGAACTAAGAAGCTTAGCGACGCTAACGACCGATTGCTTACGGAGATGAAAGAACGAAAAGAAGTAACTCAACAATTTGAAATTGTGGTAAAATCGATACCAAACTCAATCATTTTAGTTGATGAAGCTGGGGTGATCCGATACATCAATCCGCAAACCGAAATATACTTTGGCTATAGTGAAAGTGAACTGATAGGTCAAAAAATAGAAAAAATCGTTCCACATAAGAATGTGGAAGATCATGAAAAGCTTCGAGAGCAATACATGAAAGACCCGGTGGCAAGGAGTATCAAAGCATTTTCTATACTTCATGGGAAGCGAAAGGATGGTAGTTTGATTCCTGTAGAAATAGGATTAAACCCTATACGATTGAATCAAAAAACATTGATCCTTGCTAGCATTTTAGATATCTCAGAAAGAATCAAAATCGAGAAGGAAAAGAAAGATTTGGCCTTTCGCTTTGAATTAGCTATGCGAGCTGGAGGCATCGGCTTAGGCGAGTTTGACTTTGTTCAAAATATTATGAAATGGGATGATCAACTATACCAGCTTTATGGGGTTAAAAAAGAAAAGAATGAAAATCCGTATGATGCTTGGAGATCTGGACTCCACCCAGAAGACATAGATCGAGTTGATAGAGAAATGCAAGAAGCAATAAAAGAAAAAAGGGAATTTAATTCAGATTTCCGAATTGTATGGCCTGATGGACGCATTCGTTTTATCCGAGCATTAGCAAGGATTATCAATGATGATTCAGGAAACCCAATTAAATTGGTTGGAACCAATTACGATATAACGAAACTAAAAAAAACCGAATTAGAATTAAAAGAAAGTAACGAAAAGCTGATACATTTTATTAAAAATTCACCTGTTTATGCATATATCAAAGAAGTTTCTCCTGAAGAAAGTAGAGTAGTGATTGCAAGTGATAATTTCCATGAAATGATCGGGATTTCTAGTTCAGACATGGTAAACAAAAACATGTATGAACTGTTTCCTGCTGAATTTGCAAAAAAAATAACAGCTGATGATTGGGATGTTGTATCCGGTGGAAAAATTCTTACAACAAGAGAAGACTTAGGAGAAAAGAATTACATAACAATTAAATTTCCTTTGATTTTGGGCTCGAGTAGTTTATTGGCTGGTTATGCTATTGATATAACAGATCGAGTACAATCTGAAGAGAATCTTAAGAAAGCTCGTATCGAAGCAGAGGATGCCAATCGAATGAAGAGCGAATTTCTAGCTAATATGAGTCATGAAATTCGCACTCCATTGAACGCAATTGTAGGTTTTTCGACAATTCTAGAGGAAAAAGCAGAGGGGAACAAATTATTCACTGAGTATTTGCATAATATCATTCAGAGTAGCAATGTTCTTTTAGGCCTAATCAATGATATTTTAGACCTTTCCAAAGTGGAAGCAGGTCGCATGGTAGTTTCTTTGAGTTCAGTGAACTTAAAAAGTTTAATCCACGAAATTCTTGCTATTTTTTCATTGAAAGCGAAAGACAAAGGTATAACACTAATTGCTACGGTCGCAGAAGAAGTACCAAATGGTATAGTTACCGATGAGAAGTTCTTACGACAAATCTTCTTTAATCTAGTCGGGAATGCAGTTAAATTCACTCACGAAGGTTCTGTAGAAATTAGAGTGTCCGGAGTTCCACAATTCGACAATAAAAACAAAATCGATTTACAAATAACAATTCGGGACAGCGGGATAGGAATTCCAGAAAACGAAGTATCCAAGATTTTTGAACCATTTCGACAAGTAGGTAGGCAGAACCGAAATATCTACGGAGGCACTGGATTGGGCTTGAGTATAACTCGCCGTTTAGTGGAACTTCTGGGTGGAACAATTTCAGTAAAAAGTGTTCTGGGTAAGGGCTCTATTTTTCAAGTTTCTTTGGAAAACACGGAAGTTACGGGACAAAGTATAGAGGAAAATTTCAAAAGCTCTTTTTCAAAAGTAAGCCAGATTAGGTTTCATAAACCTTTAATCTTAATCACTGAGGACGTTAACTCCAATCGAAAAATTTTAAAGCTTTATTTAGAGACACACGCGGTAAAAATTATTGAAGCCACCAATGGAGAAGAATGCATTAAGATGGCCCGAGATTCTAAACCAGATTTGATTCTGATGGATTTGCAAATGCCAGTAATGAATGGATATGATGCCACTTTGCAAATCAAAGCGGATCCAATTTTAAAGAACATTCCGATCATAGGATTATCTGCTTCCGGTCTTGGCCCAGACAAGGATCAATTTGAAGCAGTTGTTGAAACATTTTTACTAAAACCGTTACACAAAGATGAGTTGATTGAAGCTCTGATGAAACATCTACCTTATGAGGTAGAATCTTTACCAGAGGAAAACAACCAAACTAAAATCGATTTGCCGGACTCTGCAGAAGATACAGAGGTACTAAGCGATGAAGTCAAGACACAACTCAAAGAAAAATATTTGCCAACTATTCAGAAATTGCAAAGCAATTTAAATTTTGATAATCTGATAGCTTTTGAACTTGATTTGGAAAATTTTATGAAAACTAACAATTCTGATAGTTTAAAGAAATTCTGCTCTGCTTTAAAAGATTCCATCGAATCCTTCAATATAGAAAAAATTTACAGTACTTTGGTTGCTCTCTCAGTGTATATAAAGGGGAAACAAAATTGAACGCATTAAGAAAACCTCTTGTTCTAGTCGTAGATGATGAACCAAAAAATCTTCAGGTGATAGGTAAATTTCTACACGATAAAGACTACAACGTAAGCATTGCCGCAAATGGGAAAGCGGCTCTTTCTTTTGTTCAAAATGAACTTCCCGATTTGATTCTACTGGATATTGAAATGCCTGAATTGGATGGATTCAATGTTTGTAAAACTTTAAAGTCATCCGAACGAACGTCAAAGATTCCAATTATTTTCTTAACTGCAAAAGTAGGTAGCGCTGATGTCTTAAAAGGCTTTGAAATTGGAGCTTCTGATTACATTACCAAGCCTTTTCAATCGTTGGAGTTATTAGCCAGAGTTAAAGTCCAAATTGAAAATAAGCGACTAAAAGAAAATTTAGAAGAATTGGTAGATGCCCGAACTTTAGAATTGCAAAAAGCAATGCAGATTATCCAAAATTCCAATGTCGATTTGATCAATCGACTAGCAAAAGCCGCAGAGTTTCGAGACAATGAAACTGGTATGCATGTGGTTCGGATGAGTCGTTACTCGGTAATTCTTGGGAAAGCTTTTGGATTAGAAGAAGAGAAATTGGAATTGCTGCTTAACGCTAGTATGATGCATGATATCGGTAAAATAGGGATTCCCGATGAAATTTTACTTAAGCCTGGCAAATTAACGGAAGAAGAATTCAAAATAATGAAAACACATACGACTATCGGATCCGAGCTTTTATCAAAGAGTGATTCGCCTCTGCTTGTTTTGGCTGAATCTATAGCTTTGGCTCATCATGAAAAATGGGACGGATCAGGGTATCCAAAAGCTTTATCTGGTACAGAAATACCCTTAGAAGCGAGAATTGTTGCAATAGCAGATGTCTTTGATGCCCTAACCTCCGAAAGACCATACAAGAAAGCTTGGACAGTAGAAGAATCAATTCAGTTGTTGCAAAACGAAAAAGGGAAACACTTTGAGCCGAGGCTAGTCGATCTCTTTATTGAACAAATGCCCAAGATCCTTGAAACCAAAACAAAATTCTTAGGCTAACAAATACACTCCACCTATAACCTATAAAATTTTATCTTATGCCAGATTCCATGAAGCCATTAGTTCTTGTAGTTGATGATACTCCTAAAAATCTTCAGGTTTTGGGTAAAACTTTATATGAATTTGGATACAATGTGGCAATTGCGAACTCTGGCCGCCAGGCTTTAGACTCAATTCGAAAAGAGAAGCCTGATTTGATTTTACTGGATATACAAATGCCAGAAATGGATGGATTTGAAGTTTGTACTGCGTTAAAAGAAAGTTTAGAAACTAGAGAAATTCCTATCATTTTTTTAACAGCTATGACAGAATCTTCAAGCGTCATAAAGGGCCTAGAACTCGGGGCTGTGGATTATATAACAAAACCATTCAACACAGCCGAGTTATCTGCTCGAGTGGCAACTCATTTAGAAATAAAACAATCTAGGGAAAAATTGTCTGAACTAAATGCCATGAAGGACAAGTTCTTTCGAATCATTGCTCATGACCTGCGAAATCCGTTTGTTGGAATCATTGGTCTATCTGAAAATATAAATAAAAATTTAGCAAATCCTGATAAAATCGATTTAAATAAGATATTAAAATACAATCAGATCATTCATTCCTCAGCAATCTCAGCGGCATCATTGCTCGAAAATCTACTGGAATGGGCAAAGTCTCAGTCAGGCAATCTAGAGTTGAATCCTGTTTCTCTTTCACTCAGTCAATTATTCACAAAGAATCTGGAATTGATAAGCGGTTTAGCTTTAAAAAAAGAAATCACAATTGAGAACCATTTAGTCGACGATACAATTTTTGCAGATGAATTGTTGATCAATACCATTTTGAGAAATCTTTTATCAAATGCTGTGAAATTTACAAGCAAAGGAGGAAAAGTTAGCTTTTCTTCTAAACAAACTGGCAATATGATGGAGATATCCATTCAAGACACTGGTTTAGGTATTGATTCGAAAAACATAGACAAGATATTTCGCATTGATTCAAAGTTTACTAGTTTAGGCACTGATAAAGAGAAAGGCTCTGGACTAGGACTATTGTTGTGTAAAGAATTTATAGAAAAGATGGGTGGAAAGATTTGGTTAACCAGCGAATTAGGCAAAGGAACCATTTTTTCATTTACAATTCCAACAACCACCAAGGAGAAAAGTGATGAAGCATAAATTATTGGTTGTGGATGATGATCCAGGAATTTTGGAACTCATTGGAATTGCTCTAGAAAATGAGAATTTTGAAGTTTTAACTGCTAACAATGGAAAAGAAGCCCTCGAAGTATTCTTAAAAGATCCTACTCTGGTTATTCTATCAGATCTAAATATGCCCGAAATGGATGGGCGAGAGCTTTTGTTAGCTGTTTTAGAAACGGAATTTAAACCAATATTCGTAATGTTAACGTCAGTGACTGAATTGCAGACTGTGATTGATCTCTTCCAACACGGTATTTATGATTATATCGTAAAACCATTCAAAGAGAATGAATTGGTGAACAGATTGGAAAAGGCTTTTGAAATAGCAGAGCTTAGAAAAATGAAAGAAAACATTCAAAAAGAAAGAGATATGCGCATAGAATCTTTGCTAAATTGGAATGTTTATAGGGAGAAAATTATCAGAAGAGATTCTGATCAGGTTGATAGCAATTTAATGACCAATATGAATACCAGCTTGTTTCAGGGAGCTGGAATTGGAAATTTAAGTTCTATTTTCTCTTTGATAAAGAAATCTCCCTCTCAAGATACCAATAGTTATATCATTGAAGAAGATGTTTATAACCTTCTTTTTGAAAATGTTCAGTATTCAAACAAGCTTTTGAATATGATTGGCGAAATCAATAAAGTGATAAACGAAGAATTGCCTAAGAAAGATTTGTCTCTTGACCAAGTATACTCTATTGTAGACAAAACCGTTCTTGATCTTATCAATCATCAGTCAATTCATAAAAATACAATTGTAGTTGCGAAAAACAAGCACTCTTCCAATCCAAAGCGAATTTCATTGAATGAAGAGTATTTTAAAAAGGCAATCCTTGAATTATTATACAATGCTTTTAAATTTTCCGATAAGGGAAGTAAGATATATATACTTTTTGAAATTGTGAAAGAGAATTTTCTGATTTCTATCTTAAATACACCAAATGATCAAAATCTAATAGGTGAAAAATTTCAGAATGTAATTTTTGAACCCTTCTTTAGAATTTCTTATTATATTTTCGATACGTTTCCAACACTTGATTGCGGATTGGGTCTTTGTTTCGTAGAAAAATTGATCAAGAATCACAATGGAAACATTCGATACACTAATCTAAAAAATCATTTGGAAAACTCAAAGAAAATGCTCGCCGATTTTTGCATTGAACTGCCATTGAAATCCATAGATTAGACCAAACCGCCTGGTCTAACCTCTGACCTTCCTGGTTTGTGTAGAATTAGCGGTAATAGTAGTAATCGGTTAAAAAAGAAAATCCAGAGTTTGAAAGATTGTTCGAAACAAATACACCAATAGCAAGAGTACCTTGACAATATACCGAACGGTAGGTATATAGTAATAAAAGAGGCTTTTATGCAGAAATTAGCTCACATTTCGAATGGCAAATCCATCCATCTAGATACATTTGATGAGCTGGAATTGTGGCTATTGGGCACGGAAACTAGAGAAGAATTCAATGAATTTGTTTTGAATGTTTATAACGAAGCCTTCACGGATGGTTCTTACAAGATCCCTTTGAACGAAATATCTGCCCCAACGGCTGAATATTTTCACCAGGCCCGTGTTTGTGGAGTACGTCACAAATCTGGTCAATTAATAGGTACTTGGAGACTAATCTTAAAGAAGGTTGGAAATGATTCTTTTAAATTACCAATCGAAATTAGATACCATCTACCCATTGAAAGAATCTTGGAGGAATTAAAGTTAGATCAAATTGAATTTGCCTTCAATGGGTGGAGGACAGCTGTAGATAAGAATGCGTTGGAAAAATTTCAAATAGATAGAAATAAATCCATCTTTGTTTTCGATTTTCTAATCCGCGGTTTGACCATGGATTTGCCTGGAAATGCAAATAGTTATTTAGGCTTAGCAGAAATGGAGTATTTAGTTTATAAATACCATCGTAGAGTTGGCATCCCATGGGAAATCATAGGAGAACCAGTACATTTCTGGAGTCGTGATCGTTACCCTTGTGCTTTCCAACTTGGGCAATTTAAAGACTATATGGGAAAAAATCATCCCGAGAGATACAGTTTTCTTTATGAAAGAATTTCGAATCCAGTATAAAAGATGAACTATGGACCATAAACAAAATATATTATTTCAATCGGGAGAACTATTCTATTCTCAAGGTTTCCACAATACTGGCATTGAGCAAATAACCAAAGTATGTGAAATCAAAAAACCAACTCTATACTATCATTTTGAATCAAAGAATTCCCTTGGAAAAGCTTACTTAGAACAAAGGGCTAAAATTCTTTTCAAAATGCTTCTTAAAATTAAAGAACGAAATAAAACTTACGAGGGATTTCTCTCAGATTGGTCTTCCACCCTTATACTCCTTGCTCGAAAAAACGAATTCTATGGTTGCCCATTCATTGCCTTTGCGAGCGAGCTTGATGAAAAGGAAAGATTGGAATTCAAAGAAACACTGGAATCCATAGAATCCCGTTGGCTCTCAATTCAAGAAAGGATATACAATCATTATTATCCATTGGCAAAAGATGCAAAGGCAATAGCACGAAAGATATTGATTTTACATACTGGATGTGTTATGTTATATCGAGCCTCAAGAAATTCTAAATATTTAAAGGAATTTAAAGCTGAATTGAAAAATCTGTTGTCTTGAAAAAAGTCATTTTCTACTTTTTGCAAAGTAAATTCGAAATTACTTCAATCTTACCATACAATGAACGTCAACGTCCGTAAAATTTTTATAAACTTCCAAACAGTAACTGGCAGGATCAAGCTTTGGATGTATCCGGAACATTTTTTGGAAAGTCTGGTGACGTTAAACATACTAGTTCTATATCTTTATCTATATTATAAATTTTCTCATCCAATTTGCTTTTGATTTCCTTTTGCATGAGTTAAATTCCAAAGTGCATTCTAGTATCCTAGTCCTGAGGACTCTATTTATTCAATAAAAAACATTTCAATGGCGGATTTATTTTTGATTTCAATAAATCCTCTAGAGACGAAAGTATAAGAATCTCCACATAACTCTTTCGATACCTTAGATACATTGATCTTTCCGCCTTCACCTGAAGATTCGATACGGCTGGCAATATTCACCGTATCGCCCCAAATATCGAAGGCAAGATTTCGGTTTCCAATGACCCCCGCAACGACAGGTCCAGAATGTATCCCAGAGCGCATTTTCCATACTAACTTACCATTCGAGTTTCTCGAATCTAAATAATGAATCATATCGATAGCACAAGCCACTGCATTTTTTGCATGATATGTATCTTTCGAGGAAAGACCAGCCACAGCCATATAAGCATCTCCTATAGTTTTTATGCGTTGGAGATTATGTGCAGTTGCTATCCGGTCAAAATGAAAAAAGATCTCATCTAATTCTAAAAGTAAGGTGCTCGGACTTAAGCCCTCCGCCATCTTTGTAAAACCTATGAAATCGGTAAAAAGTATACTTACACTTTCGTGAAAACTGGGAGAGTACTTCCCATGGATTCTAAGTTCGTCTGCAACATTGGAAGGTAAAATATTATAGAGTAACTGATCGGATCGTTTTCTTTCAAACTCCGCCTCCGCATGAGCCTTGCTATAATTATCCACAATAAAAATGTTAAGACCAATTAGGGCTGGAAAAATTAAAAAACCAATCAACAGGATAGAATCAATCAATCTGTCCTCATTGGAAGCATATGCGGTGATTGCATTTGGAAAAAAAATTTCTAAGGCAAATAAAGCTCCGAATAACGCTCCGAGCAGCACTATCAAGTACTTTCTAAACTTTGCAGGATTGATCAACACAATGACCATACTTCCAAAAGGAATCATTGCAAGGACTGGGCCCTTGCTTCCTTCATTGAAAATCCAAGCGAGAGGTAAAATTATGAAAACAAGAAATGAGAAAAATGGTATTGTTTGCCTGGATCTTCCTTTAAACCGAGAAATATAAAATAGATAGATTAGAGCGATAACACATAGCATTCCGAAGATTATTAGAAAAAATTCTTGACTCAGCAAAAATCCAATAGTGGAAGCAACGGCTGTTGTTAAAATTGTTAAGAGCAAAACTAAAAAATAGATTCGGCTTTCTAGGGAAAAGTTGGATTCAGCTCCGAGAAGGAAGGTAAACTTTTTCAAAGCTTTTTTCCAGATATTTGTATTTAGGTTAAAAGACATGCCAGTTCTCAACATTCGTGGAAGTAGGTAAAGATGATTACCGAAGTCAACCTTCTGTCCTTAGATTCATTGCCATAGCCGCCGTTTTTAGCTGATCATCATGTGTGAGTAAGACCAAATCGTTGAAGGAATATTGTTCTTTTAGCAACAAAGCACTGGAGAGATGGATTGCATCTAATGTTCCAATGATTGTTGGAAAAAAGTCAGGTTATGCACTGGAACTTTTGAACAACCATCTCAACAAAACTGATGTATCCAAAAAGACAATCAAAAGCGATTCCCCGAGGGTAATCCCGATCCATGACTGTATATTTTTCACCTTTGCTAACAGCTTTCAAAGTAGCTCTAAGGTGGCAAATCAATTTTATCCTGACTAAAGTCGCTACCAATTTGCAGAACTACCCCGTGAAAAAACTGCGGTCATACTTTCACTGTTTCACTTTGCTCTTTTCGGTTTTTTGTATACTCTCTTTTACTCTAAATTTTACGATTCGTTTTATCAAATCATAGGGAATTGGCTGATCCAATGGAATAGGTTTCATCTTTTATAGTTTTCAAAATCCTACCGAATGTTTCCGGCTCTTCGAAGCTTGGTCCATGAGCCGACTTTTCAAACCAAATGAAACTTTTCTTTGGTGCCTTTAGAGCATCGAGATACTGTGCAGAGAGTTCCCAAGGTGTATTGTAATCAAATCTACCAGAGAGAAAGTAGACAGGAACTTGGAAAGAACTTGCTTGGTTCGGTAGGTCTACCGCATCCACGTAAGGCCAAATTTTAAATAAGGAGGTTGTCATTCCCGCAAAAAAACGCAGATTATCGAGTAGGGAATACTCTGGACTAGAAAACATCATCTTTCCTAAAATTTGATAAGTCTCCTTTCGCTCTTCTCCATGAAATAGTGCACCTCCATAGTAGCTGAGCCAATCTCGTTGTATGCCTAATTCTTTTAATCCGATATACGGAGGTTTACCGATATCCGTTAACTCTTGAATCGCAGTCTCATTCTTATCAGACATTGCTTCCTTAAGAGTAAATTGGTAGGAGAAAGTTTCATTTTGCTTTCCATTTACAAATTGGCCGATGCCAATATATGCAAAATAATTTTCTGGTCTCTCCTGGACTGCCAAAGCAGAAATAATTGATCCCCAAGAGTGCCCTGCAATATAAATTTTTTCACGCTTGAATTTAGTTCTTAAATGTTTTGTGATTTCATGAATATCGTTGATGAAAGTCTTCGGTGACAGATCGCTGGACGATTTCAAGAATGAATAGGATTTTCCTGCATTCCTTTGGTCCCATCGAACAACTACAAAGTGTTTTTCCGTTATAAAGTCCTTAAATCGAGCCATTGTCATGTCCGCAGAACCTGGACCTCCGTGCACCATAAGAATGATGGGATTGTCGCGATCTTGTCCTCGTATTGAGACCCATTGTTTGTCACCATTGATATCCCACTCTTCTAGCATCTGAATGCCTTTGGATGAAGTTATATCGGTTCTGGATTTCAGATCACTTTCCTGAATTGATTTTGCTATGACCAAGAAACCAATGAAAACAAGAGATGATGCGATTAGAATGAGAAAAATATTTTTTAAAATTTTCATAAAAAGCCTATAAGACAAAGGATTTTTCTTCTTGGACCGAAGTGGTTCCGTAAGGGGAGACCGAATTCACTTCACACAACGGACATCTGAAGTGGCGTCCGAAAATTGCTTCCTTTTATCGCCGCTCCAACCCGATCCTCCATCTACCATACTCACGAAAAATGCTGCCTGGATCATATAAGAGTTTGCAGACCAAAAGGAACATCCGCTTTTACAACCTGCATTTCTCCAAGGAACCTGATCATTGTATAATTTTGACAATTCCTTTCGAGTGGGAAGGCGCATCCCTAAGTTTTTGCATTTATCTTCCGCATCCTGCCATTGTAGTTTCCCTTGATACCCACTCCAATGGAGACCGACTTCCTTTTGGGGGTCGAGATAAGATTTCTTCTCAGAAAGGGAAATTTTAGAATTTCCTTTCACACAGACAAACTTTTCATAACCTGCATTTTCTCCCTCACGAAAAGTAGAATGAACTGCGCCTCCATCAATTGTCATTGTATATCGCCAATCGTATTCTTCATCCTTAGTATCCGTCCAGTATTCCGTTTGAAATGCATAATCAGGTAAGGGCAAGGAAATCCAATTCGCTTTGAGTTCGTCAAGGGTAGGCAATCTTTTCCCTTTCTTCTTGCAGATGCTAGTTGCCTGATCCCAAGTTTTCGAATCCTGTGGAACAAGATCCCATTCTAATCCTTTGTTTTGGAATGAATTTTCATTTGAGTCTTGGCAAAGTTCTCCGCCCCAGACTCTCCCTTGCCCCTCACAGTCGCTCTTCTGCTGGTTTACTGCCGCTAATCTTTGTCCCGTGTATTTCACACAACGGACATCAATTTCTTTCCATTTTTGATCTGAGGATAATTCAAAACATTGATCATATAGGTTGATATCAGCCAAGATGGCGGAATCAGAATTCCTGCTCTGCAAAGTCCAAAATTTGCAATCAGACCAACATCCTCCTGATAAACGCTTTGCCTTTTTTCCATTGCTATTCAGGAAATCTTCCATGACGGGAAGTTGCATTTGCGAGGATTGACATTTTTCTTTTGCTTTTTCCCAATCCATTCTACCCAAGTATTCGCTCCACTCTACTTCTTCCTCCACCGTTGACATGGAGGAGATTTTATCTTCCACATAATCGGAAAAATGAAAATAACCAATTCGAAGAATTTGAGACAAATAGATAAATGCCAAAAGAACCACAATTTTTTTTCTGACTCCGGCTTTTTGTTTTGGAGGAAGGGATGCGTCTGACTCTGTTTCAGATGAATTCTTTATTTCGAAATATTCTAAAATGTTCCTTTTTACAAATTCGGCTACATCTAGAGGGATCGAATCAATGATTGTTTCTTCACTTTCCTTCGTTTTTAAAATGAGAGATGCGAATTCAGAATAATTTTTTATATTACCTAATTGAATGACTTCAATAGATAGAATTTCTTCTTTTGTAATTCTTTTTGCGTTTGGAGTGAGCGATCGCAACTCGATATAATTGGGAAAAAGGCCTATCGTTTGCTGAGGAATTGAGAACCTAACATTAAAAATAATTTGACCAAACACAAAGGTTCCCAGAAATACTAAAAAGAGCAACCCCTATGGCAAAATGAAGAGATCATCGATTTTATCCTCCAGCCTTCCCGGTCCAATCAATAGGAAAATTGTCCAAAGGTAGCATAAACCAAAATGTAAGGGTAAATCGATTAAGAACATTTCTTTGGTTTTTTCTTCCTTTGGGTGGAAATCGATTTGAACAGATTCTATGCCGGAAGCGATGGAAACCCAGGAGGAGCTGTAGTTTTTAATTTTAAGTTTTTGGGTCATGAATACCTCTAGAGTAGCAAAAGTTCGAAGATTTGTCCATACCCTAAACTAGGTAAAAAGAGAAATTCTGGTCATTTCGAATCATAAGGAAAAATTTTTCTTTAACCACTGCCCCCCAGTGACGTCATTCGCCTTTTGATATGATCCATTCTCCGAAATCAAAAGAAAAGCCCGATCTTCGCAACACAATGCCCATTATGGGAATCCGACCGGGTTGAAGACGATTATATTTTAGGTTACTGAACTTAACTGAAATAAGACGGGATCAATGAATACAATTATCCCCAAGCCCAGTAAAAATCCTTTAAAGAAAAATAAAATCTGATCTTTCATCGAACCTCGGAGATTGAAAAATTGACAACAAAAAAAGTCATTTCGCCATTCTAAATTCTTTAAGTTAAGATATGATTTGAACTAAAAAGTAATCTAAAATCACTAATAATTTTTTTTCAACTAAGCTTCACACTTTCTCTTTTTGGTAAGGAAGCACAATTATCCGCAGAATTGCGGGCAAAACACTACTTGTTAAACCGAGCAGTTGTTGCCATAGAAGGCTATGATCCTGTTTCGTATTTCGGGCCTGACGCAAATCCCAAAAAAGGTAAGAGTTAAATCACGTTTACCATCAAGGGGATCAAATATTTATTTACATCTGAAGAGAATAAAAGAAAATTTGAGTGCAATCCAGAAAAATATGAACCAGAGTATGGTGGCTGGTGCGCTTATGCAATGGGCGAAAATGGAGACAAGGTAGAAAATGATCCGAAAAGATTTAAGATTGCAAATGGTAAGTTAATTCTTTTCTACAATGGCTTTTTTGGAGATACCTTGAAACCTTGGAATGAAAAAGAGTCGGAACTCCTCCCAAAGGCTAAAGAAAACTGGAAAAAGGTACGAAAATGAACTTTGAGGAAAAACGTCTGGAAGCACTTGCAAGATTTAATATTTCTCCATTGCCTGAGCCGGAATTTGATCTTCTAACAAAAGTTGCCGCCGAGTTGTGTAATGCGCCCTATGCTTTCATTTCGATTGTTGATAGGGATAAAGTATGGACGAAATCTGCCTTTGGGTCAGAAAATTTAATTACTAAAAGAGATGAGGATCTATGCAATTATTCTATCCAAGAGGAAACTGGATTGATGATTGATGATCTTAGAGTCCATACCATTAGTAAAAATCTACCAATCGCCGCTGCTGGCTCAAGATTCAGGTGTTATCTCGGTGCAAACCTAAAAACGTCTGATGGGTTTAGTATTGGAGGATTATGTATTTTAGATGATCATCCTAGAGAGATGAGTGTAACACACCTCCAAATTTTGGCACAACTTGCAAAGCAAGTGATGGCATTATTTGAGTTGAAAATTAAAACAGAAGAGTTGGCAAAAGCATATCAAACGATGGAAAAATTGGCAACTTTCGATAGCCTAACCGGTCTATATGGTCGACGGGCTTTCATTGATTTATTAGAAAGAAATAAAGCCGAGATGAATGACGAAAGCGAACTCTATTTGGTTTTTGTGGATCTCGACTTTTTTAAAAGAATCAATGATGATCACGGGCATGATGCTGGAGATGCAGTTTTACGTACGATTGGCGAAGTATTGATCAAAGCAGTTTTAAATAGAGGATATGCAGGTCGCTTTGGTGGAGAAGAGTTCTGCTTGGTCATCTTTGATTCTAACAAAAAGGAGATGGAAGTTTTCACTGAACGCTTAAGAAATGAAATCGCAAATCAAAATGTGCCGATTGCTAATTCAACTCTAAAGGTAACTGCGAGTCTTGGTGTAGCTTGGACTACTGGCCGTAATCCACAAACCTGTGTTCAACTTATTAAAAAAGCCGATATTGCCGTATATAAAGCAAAAGAGACTGGCCGAAATTGTGTAGTTTTCATGGATTAAGAAATAAAATCAAAGCCGCTTGCTTCGGTCAGTTATTTAGCTTCTAACGCGATAAATGTAATGTCATCATGCTCTAAATCTGAATTGGAAAAAGATCTCAATTCAGCAAGTAGTGAATCTTTAATCTCTTCCAATGCTGCATCCTTCTTTAAATCAAGGATTCTTTTTAGGTTATCGTCATTGAACATGTCTAGATGATTTCCGTTGACCGGTGTTTCAGTCACGCCATCACTATAGATAAAGATTCTATCTCCTTTTTCAAGCTGAATTTTTTCTTCCTTAAATTCTAAGTTCCGAATTAATCCAACGGGAAGGTTTGATATAGCTTTGGTTTTTGGGAGGAGTGCTTTTTTCCATTCAGACTTTTCCTCATTTCTTTTTATAAAAAAACTAGGTGGATGTCCCGCATAGCAGTATGAAAAAGACCTGTCCGTTTTAAAGAACGAAATCAACGCAACAGTTGTTGCTTTTTTTACATCTATTTCCAATGTCATCATTTGATTCAACTCATGAAGAAAGTCACTATTATTGAAATTGTTTTTCATTTGTGTCAAGGAATCATAAAAGTATTTGCTAATGTGAGAAATTTTCTCTCCATGTCCGGCTACGTCACCTAGGAGAACTCGCGTCATTATATTGCCATCGCAGACACTTAAAAAATAAAGATCACCTCCTGTTTCACCAGCCGCCGACTTAGAAAAAACAATGCCATTTACTCCCGCTGTCTCAAAAGGAATATCGATGTTTCGATTGCCGATCCAGACTTCTCCGCATTGTAATTCTTTCATGTCAATCTTAATTGCTTTAGCGCTGATTCCATTGCTTCGAAATTAGCGGCATTGCGTTTTCCTTAATAAACTAATCTGAACCTAAGATTTAAATCAATAAGAAAAGTTGCCGCTTTTGAAAATTGATTCGGTCTTATACTTACACCAAAATAATCTATTAATTGGTATTTTGGATCGGCTGCAAATGGAAAACCAACTGGATTGTAGGCTAGAAAGCGTTTAATGGTAATTAGCTTTTCACTTGATACGACGACATTTCCGCGTTTGTTTTGAAGACTCTCAGCCTACAGCGCCAGGTTTTTAAGATGAAGACGACAAAATGGAAACCAGGTTCCTCGTATAAACACGAGTAAGAGCGGACCCTGCTTGAGCTTTCCAGAAATTGTCATTATATGAGTGGTTGAAAGCTCCAATTCCCAATCTTTGATGGATTGATCAAGTTTCAACGTATCAAACTTCTTCCCAACTCCGGTGTCAATCGCTTGCATGAACCAATCGTTTATAGTCATTTATGGATTTCGCTCTCTTCGATCAAATGATTTAACAGATGATAGTATGGTTATTGACGTGTTGCGTAGAAAATGCGACACCGAAACCTTCAGCTACTCGAACATGCGGAAAGCTTATCTTAAGTGCAATATTGTTGAACTTTCTAGGAGGGGCCTAATCTCTTTTTCATGTGATGAGACACGAATAACAATGGAACAATTTTCCTTATCTGACACTAATTCTTTTTTAAGAATAGAAATGAATTCCGAGGAAAACACTCTATCCTCTTCCAATCGTCGAGAACGATTCCTTAAATCAAAATCTATCTCTCCTCTTTGCAATCCAAGTATATATTCATGATAAAATTCTAATATATGCCTTATGTGTTGCGAAAGGCTATTTTGACTTAAGACCTCAAGTGGTCTTAAATATTCTTCTTCATTTAACTGTTCAATCAAGCTTTCAATTGAGTTTAAAATAAGAATCGATTCTTCGACCAAAATCATTTTTGTTTCCTGATTAAGATTTTTTTGCCAATCTCCAAAATGTTACTTTTCTCTGAATAAGCCCGATCTTCGTGACACAATGCCAATTGTACGAAGCCGACTGGCTTAAAGGCGACTATATTTACTTTTCTGAGGTCAGTTTTTCCCAGTTTTCATTGGCTTTCTTTATGTGTTCGGCCTTTGATTTTGACCACTCTTTTTTTACACTTAGATCGTAATTCAAGTATAATTTTCCATCAACGATTGTAAACGCATCAGGATTGATAGGTGCTTTATAGCCTTCTGACATTCCATAGGCGCAAAAACCGCCAAATTGAGGTTCATATTGCACTGGATTCTTTAGAAACTTTATTCTGTTAGCTTCTGATAAAAAATAATAAACGGTATTATTATGTGTAGCACGAATGTCTTTACTGCCTTTCATTGCCTTATTACTCTCAAAGTAAGCGACTGCATCATGGCCCTGAAGTGCCAAATTGTCTTTAGAAATATTGACGTACTTGTTTGAAGTTTGTGCGTAATTTGCCAAACTCAAAAACGCAAGAATTGTAGTTAGGATTTGTTTTTTCATAATATTGATTTTAATTAAAACTAATAACATATAGCGATAGAATTTTTTGAAACGTAAATGAAATTTTTTTTCGTCTTGCAAGAAAGAAAAATTAAGTATAGCATTGGGTCAGATGACCCATCACTAGTGGTGAGCTTGACCACAAAGGACTGTGGTAGGGGTTTTTCCCAGATTGAGCCCCAAAATCCAGAAGAGAAGCCTCAGATTCGAGACACAATGTCAATTTTAGGAAGCTAGTTGGCTTAAATAGGACTATATTTTAATTGCAACTGAAATCACTCGCTAATAAGCATAATAGAATTATATTCAAAGTTATGAAGAAATTACTTTCCTTATTTTTTCTCCTGACTTCCATATCACTTTTTGGTCAGCAACAAAATGAAATCGGTCAGCCTGTATCAGGCCTTGCTGAGGCGGGGAGAAGAGGTTGAGATTGATTTATCTTTCTGTTTTCTTACTTTTTCTACTAAACCCAATCTATGCATGGAAGGCAGAAGGATCCTGTCAATTGCTTGAGCTTTATACCTCTGAGGGCTGTTCTTCTTGTCCGCCGGCGGATCGTTGGATTTCCTCTTTAAAAAAATCGCCTGCACTTTGGACGGAAGTCGTTCCCATTTCATTTCACGTAAATTATTGGGATTACATAGGTTGGAAAGATAGGTTCGCCAAAAAAGAGTACGGGGATCGTCAAAGAAATTATGCGAATACCTGGAAGATTAACACAGTATATACGCCTGGAATAGTTCTCCAAGGAAAAGAATCAGAGATGCATGCTGGCTTGACCTCTGTTGAGCAAAGATTAGATGCTGAGTGGGATCGCAAGAAGCTTGTCTTGAAAGGTGAAAAAATTCCTACTGGTACGATTATTCATTTTGCATGGTTGGGCTTAGATATATCGAGCGCGATAAAAAAAGGAGAGAATGCTGGTAAGACTTTGAAACATGATTTTGTTGTCCTCTCATCTGGAGATCTTGGAGCTTTTGATCAGAGAAAGGAAATAAACTTTAGATTCCCTGAAGGTCTGAATGAGACTCCAAGGGCATTGGCAATTTGGCTTGAGAAAAACCATGTGCCAATAGTAGCCATTGGTAACTACTTATAGACCAAAATTCGATACTACGAACTTAGTCAATTTTCTAAACCTCCTCTTGCACTTTCTAGTCCCTCTGAAGCCGAATATCAATTTCACGATCAATATATTTCCATTCTTCCGTATTGCGTAAAACACTTAACAATTCATTAAACAATCCTTCATGTTCCGGAGCATATTCAAACCAAGTCAGGAAATCGAATGGCTGACCGAGATCCCTGCAATGGAATAATTTACGTGCAATAGCTGGCAAGTATTTTAGACCAATTTCTGTATGGTGAGAATCTATCTCGAATACTTTTCTACGTTCATCTTGAGCGAGGTTCCACCATGCCTCATTCTTACGAATTGGGATAAGGGCGGCAAGGCTAGCCTCTGGACGACCCAGTCCTTCTTGTATGGCGGCCAAATCTTCTTTTTCCCCTTTTGTGGCATAACGGACGTTACTAGTGAATCCTTTGAGAGTCCAAATGTCAGTGGAATGCGAGATTAAATTACTTTGCTCAATTCGTAGGTAAGGAATTTCTTTCAGAGAATCACCAAGCAGAGTGTTCATATGTAACACCTTCCAAGGGCCAGAATTGGTTCCTATAAAATTGAATGTGTTGTTTTCCATGATTGGTCTCCTGAAAAGGGATTACATTTTTATAAATATGCTCGTTTATACTGCCAAGGTAATTCGGTTTCAAAACCTAATTCTAGACTCGCCTTAATCGCAAAATACGGATTTCGTAAATGTTCTCTTGCGATAATAACCAGATCGGCATCGCCCATTGCAATAATATTATTCGCTGTTGAAGGTTTGGTAATCAAACCCACTGAACCAGTTAAAATACCAGTGGTTGCTTTAATTGCCCTAGCAAGGGGTATTTGGTAACCTTCTGCTAGTTTGCTTTTATCCACCCATGAAAATCCCCCAGCAGATGCCGTAATTAAATCCACACCTTCCTTTTTAAGTAAGGCGGTAAACTCGATACTATCTTGCAAAGTCCAGGCTAGCTCACTGTCCACATAATCAATCGCTGATATACGAACAAACAAAGGCATTTCCTCTGGTATCACACTTCTAATTTCCTTCACTATCTCAAGAGCAAATCGGGTTCTGTTTTCAAAGCTTCCACCGTAAATGTCTGATCTTTGGTTTATCAGTCTTGATAAAAATTGATGAACCAGGTAGCCATGAGCAAAATGTAATTCAATGATATCAAAACCAGCTTTGATGACTCTCAATGCCGCATCTTTAAAATCATGAGTAATCTGAGCGATTTCTCTTGTCTCCAATTCTTTTGGTATACTCATGCCTGCAAAAGGTGCGACGGGACTTGAGCTTTCTGTCTGCCAGCCGCCATTCTCTAAGTCTAAATAATTAAATCCCTCATTTGGATGCGAACGACTTGCCTTGCTTCCAAAGTGACCCAGTTGCATTGCTGTTTTTGCACCTTGTTCATGAATAAAGGTATTGATTTGCTGCCATTTTTCGATGTGTTCATCTTTCCACATTCCAAGGTCATTTTTTGTACTTCTTCCATTTAGATTTATAGACGCACACTCTGAAATAACAAGACCTACGCCACCAACGGCTCGGCTTCCCAAATGAACCAAATGCCAGTCAGTCGCAATACCGTCGTCAGAATTGTACTGTTGCATTGGCGACAATACAATTCTATTTTTTAATTCGATTCCTCTTATCGTGAGAGGTGAAAATAAATTTTGACTTTCCATCATGTTAGGTTATTTTCTGGGAATTCCATTTTAGAAATCCTCTCGTATTCGTTATTAAGAAAATGATATTACCGACGACGATGGCATAGCTATCTAATAATAAAATTCCAAGCAAAATCCACGTAATATTTGCAAGCATAAACAAGGCGAAGCCCCATTTAACTTTATTGCCTAGTAATATCATTGCGAGTATACTAAGCATCATTGCAATCCAATCTAAACCAAAATATTTAAACAAATCTGCCATTGTAATTTAAAAATATATGTAGTTTAATATTCAAAAATTCGAACATAATCCTTGGTGGCACCTCCACCTCGTGTATGACAGCTGATGCATCCCGCGCCATTTAGATTGACCGAATACTGAACACTGCCGGATGGCGAATATTCTCCCCATGCCCATCCACTTGCAA
>JAIXRB010000094.1 GCA_027485405.1 Leptospiraceae bacterium
AACGGGAACAACGGAAGTCGCAAATGACCCAATGGGAATTTATATGTCTGATACGTTTGTGATTTTAAAGAAGAAAAATATTTTAGAACTGATTAAAGCGAAAAATTGGAATCCATTTATTACAAAAATTCGAGAAAGACTAGAAGCTGAATTTCCAAAGGATGAAATTTCAATTGGTCAGCCAGTCGAAACTAGATTTAACGAGTTACTAGAGGGAAGCAGAGCCGATATTACACTGCGGATACATGGGGATAATTTGGAGGAACTGATTGAACTACAAGAAGAGGCAGAGAAAATTTTAAAGACAGTTCCCGGGGCAAATGAAATTGAATTAGACCCTATTTCAGCACTTAGAAAAAGCAAAGTCTTGGATATAAAACCAGATTATGATAAGATTATCCGCTACGGAATTTCCTTAGAAAATTTTAATTCTACCTTTGCCGCTTCTATGAGTGGGATAACGGTTGGAAACCTCTACGAAAAGGATTTGAAATTTCCCGTTGTAATTCGTCTATCGGAAGAATTCAGAAATTCAGAATCAGCTATAAAGAGTATTCCTATCGGCACAGAAGACTTAGGCTCAATACCGTTAGGCGATGTAGCGACCTTACAAGAGTCTGAGAAGGTAATGACTATTCCAAGAAGTAATGGAAGGAGATATGCGGCAATCTCGATTAACCTCGGCGATAGAGATATAGATAGTTTTGTAAACGAAGCGAAGGAAAAAATTTCTAAATCATTAAATATTCCAATAGGCTATTCTGTTTATTGGGGCGGGCAATTTAAAAACTTAGAGAAAGCAAGACTTAAATTAGCAGTTGTGGTTCCCCTTACTCTCATAATCATATTTTTACTGCTTCTAAAAAGTTTTAATAGTTTAAAGCAAGCACTTCTTGTTTATTTAAGTATTCCTTTTGCTATCACCGGTGGAATTTTTTCTTTGCTAATTAGGGACATGAATTTTAGTATTTCCGCCGCTATCGGTTTCATCGCATTATCCGGCATCGCAATTTTGAATGGTGTCGTAAAAGTAAATAATATAAATCAATTACGAGAATCAGGATTATCAGTAGATGATGCGGTGAGATTAGCAGCAGTGTCCCGACTTCGACCAGTTCTTATGACAGCTCTTGTTGCATCATTTGGATTTATTCCAATGGCAATCGGAGAAGGACTAGGTTCAGAAGTGCAAAAGCCTCTGGCAACAGTAGTAATCGGTGGATTAATTTCTTCCACGATCCTTACACTTTTTTTATTGCCAGTGTTTTATGATTGGATAGAGTCGGAGAAAAAAGAAACTAACGGAGAAGATAAAAATGAATAAGATTATTAAAACTGCATTTGAGGAAGAAATGCAAAAAGCAAAAGAGTTTTATTTGAAATCAGATTGGAATACATGTTTTTTATATTTAGAGAGAGCGCATATTCTTGGTCAAAGAAATTTTATTTCGCATACTGTAAATCATTGGTGGATGCTGAAAGTGGGATTTAAGAAAAAAGATAGCAAAGAAATTTTGGGGCAAATCCCTCGTCTACTATTTGGTGGTATAACTTCGCTACTCGGCAAAGCCCCAATTGGAAACACTGGTGGGGCTAACGTGGGTATTTTGCAACCTATGCCAATTCCAAAAGACTTACAGGAAATTTTTGATAGGGCGGAGAATGTTAACAGTCAATAAGAATGTTTCGCTAAATTGAGCGAAACATTCTTAAACTCAAGGAGAAGAAAATGATTGTGAATGTAGAAACAAATTTTCCAAGTGATTATGAAACTATTATTAAACATGTTAATCTTTCTAAAACGCTAGATTATATTGCAAAACCGTTGGTTGTGTTTGAACCTAAAAATCAAAAGGAGTTTCCTGAGATTTGGAAAAAGGGAAAATATTTAACTAGCATGAAGCTATTTGGAATTATCCCCTTTGGTGACCAATTTATCGTTATTGAGAAAATCAAAGAAAACGCTCCGGATGAATTCATACTGAGAGATAATGGATATGGTTCTGTTATAAATACTTGGGATCACTGGATTTTTATTCTAAAAACCGAGAACGAAAATGTAGTCAAATATATTGATAGGATTGATATACAAGCAGGGGTGCTAACTATTTTCATTGTAATTTTTGCGAGTGTGTTTTATAGATGGAGACAATTTCGTTGGAAAAGGTTGATCCAAAATAAATTTCAATTTTTGCAAGAATAAAATAAAATTTGAAAAGGAAAAGTAATTGTCAGGCAATCACAACCATAATCAAACAAATAATTATAATCGTTCTTTTGCTATCGGTGTAACACTGAATATCCTATTCGTTACTATCGAAGCAATATTTGGAGTGATCACTGGTTCTCTTTCTTTGATTGCAGATGCGGGCCATAATTTAACCGACGTTTTGGGTTTATTATTGGCATGGGGAGCCACCGTTTTATCTAAAAAAGAAGCAACGGAAAGGCGAACGTATGGATTTAGAAAAATTACCATTATGGCATCTCTAGCAAGTGCTATTTTACTTTTAATTGCTATTGGTGGTATTGTCTGGGAAGCTATTCAACGATTTTCTAAACCGCAATCATTAGAAGGAATCACTATCATCATAGTTGCTTCCATTGGAGTTATTATAAATGGGTCGACAGCATTACTATTTGCCTCGGGACAAAAACATGATTTAAATATAAGAGGAGCTTTTTTGCATATGGCGGCAGACGCAGGCGTATCAGTAAGTGTTGCCATCGGGGGCGCTTTTATTTTATTTTTGAATTGGAACTGGATCGACCCTGTCATAACAATTTTTATAGCTGTAGTCATTCTTATTGTAACATGGGGCTTACTGAAAGAATCCATTGATTTGTCTTTAGATTTTGTGCCAAAGAATATTGATATTCTCGGAGTGCGAAATTACCTACTTGGTTTAGAGAATGTTCTTCAATTGCATGATCTCCATGTATGGGCGCTTAGCACTACTCAAGCCGCTTTAACTGTTCACTTAGTAACGAAAGAGCGACTATCGGATAATGAATTTCTACTTTCAACGCAAGCTTATTTGCATGACCATTTTGGCATTGAACACTCCACAATACAGATTGAAATAAATGATGGCGAAAGTGATTGTATAATGGAAGAAAGCTGTAATTAAATAGCTCGGCATTGTCTTGTTAATCCGCGTTTACCACATAGGAAGAAGATAAGGGTTTTACCGAGATCGAGCCCCAAAAAACAATAGGTGTATGAGAAGGTCAGATAGGTTACAAAACAGACAACTCACATAGGTGACACTTATCATGTGTATCGGGGGAAAACTCGATGCCATGGAAGGAGACCAACGTGATTGAAGAGAGAATGAAATTCATTGCCACCATCAAAAATGGGGAATGGGCATTTGCGGATGTTTGCCGAGATTTTGGCATATCAAGAAAAACTGGCTACAAGTATCTAAAGAACTATAAGACAGAAGGCATTGAGGGGCTAAAAGAAAAGCCGAGGGCTCGTAAAACTCAATCCAATGCAACCAATGAAAACACAGTCCGATTGATTGTCGAAATGAGGGAATCACATCCTTCCTGGGGACCAAAGAAAATCCGATGGTCGCTCCAAGCCAAATACCACCGACAAAAAATCTGGCCGAGCAAAACAACGATTGGAAACATTCTTAGAAAAAAGGGACTGGTTAAGGTTAAACGGAAACGCCAACGAACGCCAACATCACTTTTTCCATTCTCGAATGTGCACTTACCAAATGACGTTTGGTGTGTCGATTTCAAAGGACATTTCACAGTAGGGAATGGACAGAGGTGCGATCCCTTAACAATCACGGATGCTCATAGCCGATTTCTATTAGCCTGTGAAATCCTAGATAAAGCCAATACGGAGCAAACAAAACGTATATTTGAGAGAGTTTTTAAAGAGTATGGACTACCGAGTGCCATTAAATCTGATAACGGTTCTCCATTCGCAAGTCGAGCGATTGGCGGTCTGAGTGAGCTCTCAGTATGGTGGTTGAGACTTGGCATTCGGCCAGAACGGATTGAACCCGGTAAGCCTCAACAAAACGGTCGACATGAAAGAATGCATCGAACCTTAAAACAGGAAACCGCTTTACCTCCTAGATCATCTCTTGAGGAACAGCAATTTGCATTTGATAACTTTCGATACGAGTTCAATCACGAAAGACCACATGAAGCGTTGGGATTTGAAACCCCGTCAAAGCTCTATATACTATCTGTAAGAGAATTCCCGAGTAAACTCGTTGAGATGGCATACCCAACGCACATGACGGAGGATCGTGTTCATGAAAGTGGCTTCGCTCAGTACGAAGCACATCGAATCTTTCTCGGGAATCCGTTGATAGGTGAAGTTATTGGATTTGAAGAAGTAACCGATAGGTTCTGTAAGATATACTTTGCGTCAGCGATCATTGGAATTCTAGATTTATACACAAGTAAAGTCTTGAAATACCAAAAGCTCTTGCATAGGATAGATGAATAAT
>JAIXRB010000054.1 GCA_027485405.1 Leptospiraceae bacterium
CTCGAACATTTTCTCCAACACAAATCAAAGGCTGAATTTCTTTTACTGCTCTAGCATAGTCAAAAAACAGAGTACCTCTTGCATCATCAAAACCGAGCTTTTTGCCCGCATAACTGAATGCTTGGCATGGAAAGCCTCCAGTCAAGACGTCTACTTTATTTCTAAATTGTTTAAAGGATAAATCTCTAACATCGGATCGTGATACATTCCAATTTGGTCTATTCTGTTCCAATGTATCGCAAGCATGCTTGTCAATTTCATTAAGTAGAACATTGTGTAAACCTGCTAATTCAAAACCAAGAGCAAGTCCGCCTGCGCCAGCAAAAAGCTCAATGCTAGTAAATTTCTTTATGGGAGTAGACTGATTGGAAGCCTTTTCTTCGTTAGGAAGAAAAAGATCTAATTGTTTACAAAGCTCCACATGGTCATTTGTATAATAACGATAATCGTTGCCTTTCCCGCGCTTTGCTACGAGCTTTCCTGAGTTGTCCCATCGCCTTAAGGTTTCTTTTGAGACCGATAATAAATCCGCAAACTGGTTTAGGCTATAAGACTCGAATAAGTTGTCCATGATCGATTTAGAGCAAGGTTAGTCATGGTTACTTTTGAGTCAATGAGAATTCACTTTTAACCTTTTTTAGCTAAACTTTGGATTTCTGAAGTCCTGGATAATTCCAAAATCACGCTCTCTAGTTCTTTTTGAAAGTCAGCCTCCGAAGCTACCTCAGCAAAAGTCTTAATGAGGTCAAAGTAGAATTCTTTATCTCCCGTTAGCCGAAACCAAAAATCGTTACCAATTAAAACCGGAAAATGATATTCTTCTGTAATTCTTTTATAGTGCCCGCTAATTTCGTTTTGGTTTCCATAAATAATAGCAACTGTACAATTTTCAAACGACAACTTAAGACCGTTTGTTTTAGCTAATTGAATTATTCCTTTGAAATGGCCCGCAATTGTCTCAACATCGTCTTTATTTATAGTATTTGGCCCAGCCTTCAATTGACAATAGCGTTTAATATCATCTAAATTATCATGGAATTCAATGTCAATCCCTGATGTTGTACTTTTGAATGCAGATAACACATCGCTTGTAAACTTTTGAATATTTGTTCCAAAAGATGTAGTTATTGAAGTCCCGAGCACCCTCGGATAAATCAATGCCTTTGCAATGCTGATGGGATCTGAATTCCCAGTGAGGAAATTCGCTAAATAAATAGCTAAGAACGGGTTGATGTTAAATTCGTTAACATTAGCTAGCTTTCTAGTGTTCTCGATATGATTTATTGCAATTACATCCCGGAACCAAACTTTGGTTTTTGAAAGCAAATCTTTTTTCTGTTTTTTATCCAATTGCCCACCTAATCTTCTAGCGTAAAAGTCATTCCCTCTTTCGCAAGTATCACGTTAATCCCGGCTGGATTTTTGGGCTTTCCTTCTTCTTGGATGATTTTTAAAACATCAGCATCTGTATGATCCGGTTCATGGTGGGTGAGAATCACAGTTTTGATTTCCATAAGTTCTGCAAACTCGATTGCCTTCTGAACCGAGGTATGCCCCCAACCTACCTTTGCTTCTGCTTCTTTGGTGCTGTACTGAGCGTCGATGACAAGAATGTCTGCTCCCTTGATATGCGGTTTTAGTTCGAGCAGAGCTTCTCTGTCTTCATCTCGATACTCTACATCAGTGCAGAACAGAAAGTACTTTCCGCCTTCTCTCACTCTATAACCGACGCAACTTCCGGGATGGCGAAGGTGAACAGGAATTACTTTCAAATCTCCGATCGGATACGATTCAAATTCTTTCCAAAGGTGGTATGCTTTTTTGGACATCATTTGATCGAGAGTGATCGGAAAGTTTTCTGGGTGTTGTTGGCGGACCAGCCTTTCTTCTAGGTTTGGAATACAGGAATAAAAATCGATGTGGGTTGTGGGCGAATAAGCTGGTTTGAAGAAAGGCCAGCCCTGGATATGGTCCCAATGTGTGTGAGAAACCAAAATGTTCAAATGCAGAGGATTGCCACCGAAGGCCAGAGGAGCCAATTGGTTTCCCAAAACTCGAATCCCTGTCCCCATATCAAAAATCAGTCTTTCGCCCTTTGCCCCTTCCACATAGACACAAGTGGTGTTTCCCCCCAAATGTTGGTCAAGAGGGTTGGGAAGGGAATTTAGGAAAGCTTCCTCAGAAAACGAGTCTGGATTCTTTTTCCATTCGGCTTTTGCCATTTGGAGAATCTGAACAAGCTTTGCCCTTTCCTCTTTTTGGCTTTGAGGAGTGGGTACAGAACCGCGAACACCGAACAAGGTTATTTTCATTGTCTATCTATTTGACTCTTTTATTCTCGACTCACTCGTGTCTACTCTGTTAGAAAAAACGGCAATCCAGGAAAAACTTTGGGCATTTCTCTTGAAACAGCCCTGCCCTTTTCCGGAAATTGTTCGCCCTTCGACTCGTGGAAAAAAGTTAATAGCTAGAGAATGTTTTTCTGAACCGAAGGAAACCTATTTTTTAGAATTGGGATCTGGCTGGGGAGAGGTTGCTTTAGAATTGGCAGAAAAAAACCCTCAAACTGGTTTTCTTCTCTGGGAGAAAAAACTAGATCGAATCCGAACTACTGAGAAATTTCGAAAAAAACTTCAACTTTCAAACATTCGTTACCTTTCCGTCAACTTCCTTTGGTTCTTTGAAGAAATCTGGGAAAAGGAACAATTCCAAACCATTTTAATCAACTTCCCCGACCCTTGGCCTAAAAAAAAGCATTGGAAAAACAGAATCATGCAACCTCAGTTTTTAGATGTTATACTGAATTGGCTTCGTCCCGGAGGTCGCTTACTTTTTGCGACAGACCATGCACCCTATGCCCGAAAGACCATAAAACTGTTTCGGAATTACCCGAGTTTGCGTTATTCGGATAGTGAATTTTCTTTCAGTCGCCCAGGCTTTCCCCCCTCTCGCTTTGAAACAGAGAAGAAAGAAGAAGGAAAACGAATCTATTATTTAGAAAGGATTAAATCCTAGAGTTCAAAGTCGACCAGGTCTTCGATCTGTGCCGCCTTCTGACCAATGGTCCCTTCTTGTTGTTCGGTGGGGTTTGTCTAAACTTTCGAGCATAGAGTCCAAGCTCTTTCGCCTTTGGTCTTCCAATTTTTCTTCGTAGCATTGCATGGCAAGGCAACTAGTGCCAAGATCACAACAATACTCAAACTCACAGGCGCTTTTTGCAATTTGCAATTCGGGAAAACTAAAGAATATCTCTTCTCTGGATAAGTGCAAGATTCCCCATTCTTTGACACCAGGCGAATCAATGAGAACCGTTTCTGGATCGAGAAAAAGAGCAAATGAGTTTGTAGTTGTGTGTTTTCCTTTTTTGGTAGTTTCGGAAATTGTGTTTACGGTCTGCTTTGCATGGGATTCCTCTGTCATTGCAGTGAGGGCGTTTAACAAACTGGATTTGCCTACTCCAGAGTTTCCGCAAAGAAAAGTCACTTTTCCCTGAATGACATTTCTAAATTCTTCTAAGCTTTTTTGATCGTTTAGACTAATACTCAAAACATGATAGCCTAATTTTCGATACGCTTCTTTTTTCTCTTTCAGATAATCAGAAGGGATTAGGTCTTTCTTGGTAAAAACTAGTAAAGGTTCTATGCCAGTGGGAGAAACGGTTGCAAAGAGTCGGTCGATAAAACCCTCTTTTGTTTCTGGGTCTTGGCAAGATGCTAAAATGGCTACTTGGTCCAAGTTTCCCGCGAGAACATGGTTATCGCCTTTGTCACTTTTTCTGGTTAAAGCGTTTCTTCGTTCCACTTTTTCCATGATCACAAATTCGCCACTAGAAGTCTGTGGCTCCGCAAAAACAAGATCTCCTACAACAAAGGGATGCCTTTCTTCCGAGGCTTTGAGTCGGAATTTGCCTTTTAAAACTGCTCTCTGGTAGCCTTTTTCCTTTGAATATAACTCATAGTAGGCTCCGAAGATACGCGCTATGATAAATTTTTCTTTACCCATTTTGGAAACCTGAGACCAATAGTGATCTAAATGGATGAGATAAACAGCAATTTTGTTCTTCTTGGGTTGTTTTCTTTCTTTTTAATCTTATCCAATTATTTCAGTTTTCAGTTTGGAAAAACCAAAGTCATAGCAAATACAAAAGAAAAAAAAAGAGATGAACTCGTTCAAAATCTCTTTGCCTTAGAAAAATTCAAAGAAGAGCTGATATCCCAGAACGACCTGGGCAAAATCGCCTCGGCAATCATTGGGTATCTGAACCGTCAAATTGAGAGCGAAAAGGTTACCGTCTATTCCTGGGACGAAAACCAAGGACACTTTCGAGCCTTTTTGGAAGCCGAAGGCGAAAACGAAGAAAACATCCCCTTACCCGTGTACCATCCGTTTTTGCTTTGGCTTTCCGAACAAGAAGGGATCCATCTAAAGTCATTCTTCGAGCAAGACAGAACCGCGAATCATACAAAGATCAAGAAGGACGCCCTTCAGTTCTTTGAGATTACCAATTCCGAAATGGTAGCCACCTTAACAATGAAGAGTAGTTTGGTGGGGTTCCTGCTTTTAGGCAAAAAGAAAGACGGCTCTCAATACGGATTCAAAGAAATCGAAATCATATTGGAGATTATCTCTGTTTCTCTTATGGCTTTTTCTAATTCGATGATCTATACTCAATTGGTCCATTTAACAGAAACCCTGGAGGCAAAAGTAAAAGAAAGAACGAAAGAGCTGGAAGATGCGCAAGCCCAATTGGTTCAGTCCGAAAAAATGGCATCCCTTGGGGTAATGGTGGCTGGAATCGCCCATGAAATCAATACTCCGGCGGGGGTAATCAACGGCTCAGCAGATAACTTAGAAGCAAACATGATGTATACCTACACTCATTTTTCTGATTTGGAATCTATGCAGTCAGATCCAGAGATAAAAAAAGATTTTATGTATTTGATGCTTGAGCTGTTAAACGAAGAAAACCGATCAAAAATAGATCCCAAAGATAAGTTCCGACTTAAAAAAGAAGTCAAATCTAGACTAGCACAGAACGGGTTGGACGAAAAGGACTCCCAGGAATTATCTCAGTTTTTAATCGACCACTCGATTCTATATTTGGAAGACAAGTTGCTTCAAATTTGGAAGTCAAGCGGACGCTCTGTTTACGAAATTTTAAAGAATGCCAACGGGGTTTATCGAAACATAAGAAATATAAAATATGCAATCAAAAACATTGTACGAATCGTCAAGGCACTTAAGTACTATTCTCATATAGGTCAGTCCTCCTATGCTTTAGCAGATCTTCACGAGTCCATTGAGAACACGCTGGTGATTCTCCAAAATCAAATCAAACAAGGGATTCAAATCTCAAGGGAGTACGGAAACATCCCCAAAGTTTTTTGTAATGTAGACGAACTGAACCAAGTTTGGACAAACCTTATCATCAATGCGATCCATGCTTTGCGAACAGAAAGTTCACCTACCATCTTCATATCCACAAACCTGGAAGACGAAAAAACTGTGCGAGTGGCATTTCAAGACAATGGGACCGGGATTCCAAAAGACATCATCACTCGCATTTGGGATCCTTTTTTTACAACCAAGGACCAAGGGGAAGGAACGGGGCTCGGGCTTGGGATTGTTAAGGGAATCATAGAAAGGCACAAAGGAAAAATTGAAGCCAATTCCGAGCCTGGGCGAACGGTGTTTTCTGTTCTTTTGCCCATAGAAGGTCCAGGAGAGGTTCCTATGATTCCAAAAGCCTTGATCCGTGAAGTCAGAGGTTGAGTATTCTTAGTCTAAGGTCTTATAGGAGAGATTATGGCACAAGTAACATTAAAAGGCAATCCAATTCCGCTCGCGGGGGAGATGCCGACCGTGGGTTCAAAGGCACCCGATTTCAAGCTCATTAAGCAAGACTTAAGCGAGGTAACACTGTCTTCTTTTTCTGGCAAAGTAAAGATCTTGGTCGCAGTACCTAGTCTCGATACGAGCGTTTGCGCTATTGAAACCAAAAAATTCAATGACAAAGCCGCACAAGAAACCGAAATCGTAACATTGGTTATATCTGGAGATCTACCATTTGCAATGAAGCGTTTTTGTAGTACTGAGGGAATCAACTCTCCCAATCTCATCACTGTTTCCCAGTTTCGGGACTTTAGCTTTTCAAAACCTTACGGAGTGCATATGAGTGGTGGTCCACTTGCTGGGCTTGCCGCGAGAGCCGTATTTGTTTTGGACAAAGCAGATGTAGTTCGTTATGTTGAGCTAGTGCCAGAGATTGGCCAAGAACCCAACTACGATACAGTCATTGCCGAAGCAAAGAAACTGGTATAGAACGGTTTCTTTTTTAAACTAAATCACCCTATCTTTTCGGAAACCTTCTGTGTCTGAAGCAGAATAACCCAAGGATTTTAAAATCTCTTCGGTGTGTTCTCCATGTTCGGGAGGATGATTTCGGTAAGATAGGGGATGGTCTTTCATCCCAAAAGGAGATCCAAATTGAAGGATTTTTCCATAGCGGGGATGATTTTCGAAAAACACCATTTTCCTGTTTTGCCAGTATTCACTTTTGGCAACGTCTTCTATCGATAGGACAGGGGTTAGGCAAGAATCTTCATTCTTAAAAATCGACTCCAAATCCTCCCAAGTCCTTTGGGAAAAATACTCGGCAAGTTTTTGCTTTAACAGACCAAAGTTTTCTTCCTTCAAAGGATGGTCTTGCAACAAAGACCCAAGTCCAGCCACCTTCAAAAAAGTTTGGAAAAACATTTCCTCTAATGCACCCAAGGCGACGAATTTTCCCTCCTTGGTTTTGTAGACATTGTAGTTGGGAAGTTTTCCACTGAGGAGTTCATCCCCTGGTATGGGACTATTTCCTGTTCCAGCATAAATCCCAGCATAGAGGGAGAGAAACTGGAGAGCTCCGTCTGTCATTGAGATCTCAAGTTTTTGACCTTTGCCCGTTTTTTCCCTTTGGTAGAGAGCCGCTAAAATGGAACTAAGAGCAGTGAGAGAACCACCTCCAATGTCTGCGACCTGAAAACCCAGAGCTTGGGGTGGGTTTCCCGTTTGGCTGAGCACTCCCGAAAGAGCCAGGTAGTTGATATCATGCCCCGCAAAATCCTTGTACTCCCCTTGGCTTCCGTAGCCCGAGATTCCGCAGTAGATCAATTTGGGAAACAAGGGACATAAGGTTTCATATCCCATTCCCATTTTGTCCATAGCGTCGGGGCGAAATCCCTCCAGTAGTATATCCGTATTTGCTAATATTTTAAATAAAATGTCCTTGGAGGCCGGGCGCTTGAGGTTGAGGGTAATGGCTTTTTTGTTTCGGTTCAACATCAGAAACAAGGAAGGAGCTCCCGAAGCACTTTTGAACATCGCCCTTGATCCATCATAAGCGCGTGGGTTTTCGACTTTTATAACCTCAGCTCCGAGATCGGCAAGGTGCAAAGAACACAGAGGACCAGGCAGAAGCAAAGATAAATCCAGAACTCGGACCCCTGCCAAAGGAGCAGAATTTGGTTGAGAATTTTGAGAAAGGGTTTCCATTCTTTTTGCCTTTTTTTATAATAAAATAAAAGAAAACTGCGAATTGCAGGGCTCTGACTCGTTAATTAAAATGGAGACATTCCGAGAAGAAAACTCTTTTTTACGATGAAGGTAAAACGGCAAAGGAGTTTAAAAGCTTGAAGCGGAGAGTAGCTATTGGTTGGTTTTTCCTCTTTTTAAGTGTAGGGGGAAGCTGTGCTCAGTTGACACAGCGGACCGAGTTATTGCTTTTAAATTTTCTTGGTATCTTTGATCTTTCTGTCTTAAACTCTAACTCTACAGTAGCTACGAGTTCTTCAACTAGCACCATTTCCGTATTAGCTTCAATAACTTATTCTGCATCAGCTTATACGTTTACAAATGGAGTTCAAATTACTTCGATTTCTCCGACTGTATCCCATACAATTACTAGTTGCTCGGTGAATCCTGCTTTACCTGCAGGAATTATACTCGCGAGCGCAACCTGTGCGATTTCCGGCACACCAACAGAAAACCAGATTGCACAAAATTATACCATCTCGGCAATTACATCCGTAGGTAGAGCCTCAGCGATCATCTCAATTACTGTGAACTCATCTGCTCCGACCGCCTTAGTCTTTGCCAACAACCCGTTTGTTTTCACACGAAATTCGGCAATCAGTACCGTGACCCCGACGATTACTGGGACTGTGACTAGTTGTTCTTCGACTCCGTCTTTGCCAGCTGGACTTTCCATTAGCGGAACCACTTGTGCCATTAGCGGAACTCCGACCGCTGTTCAAGTTGCTACAGATTATACGATAACGGCGAGCAATAGTTTCGGTAGTACGAATACTTCAATAACAATTACAGTCAATGTCGAACCTCCGTCTGCTTTGACCTATAGTTCAGCTACTTATACTTTTACAAAAGATTTGTTGATGACTACGCAAACTCCCACAGTCACGGGAACCATAACCAGTTGTTCATCGAGCCCAACTCTACCAGCTGGCTTGTTACTAAACAATACAACTTGTGCCATCAGTGGAACACCAACGGCATTGCAAACTTCTGCTGTCTATACCATTACGGCGACTAATAGTTCTGGATCGACAACAACAACTGTCTCGATTACGATCAATGACCAAGCTCCTACTTCATTGAACTTTACAACCTCTCCATTTACGTTTACACAAAATACAACCATAACAACACAAACACCTACATTCACAGGTACGATTACAAGTTGTTCTTCTAGTCCCAGTTTACCAGCAGGATTGGCAATAAACAATACCACTTGTGCCATTTCCGGTACGCCAACCGGAACTCAGTCTTCAACAGGTTACACAATAACAGCCACAAATTCGGGAGGAAGTACGACTGCCAGTATTACGATAACGATTAATAACGCCCCTCCATCTGCTTTAACTTACACAGGAAGTCCATTTACCTTTACTCAAAATGCGACTATAACAACGATAACTCCAACTGTAACAGGGACAGTGACTAGTTGTTCGATAAGCCCAGCAATTCCTGCAGGTCTTGCCATTAGCAGTACAACCTGTGCGATTTCGGGAACTCCTACCGGAACCCAAAATGCTATTGCCTACACTGTTACGGCAGGAAATGCAAATGGTTCCACTACCGCAAATATCAATATAACAATCAATATTGCACCACCTTCTGCCCTTACTTACTCTGGAAGTTCTTACACTTTTACGCAAAATGCGACAATTGCTACCCAAACTCCAACTGTGACAGGGACGGTGACTGGTTGTTCCTCTAGTCCTGGCTTGCCGGCTGGGCTATCCATCCAGAATACAACCTGCGCCATTTCAGGAACTCCGACCGGAACACAAAATGCCACTGCTTATACTATTACCGCAAGCAATGCAACTGGTTCAACGACTACTACCATTAGCATAACTATAAATATTGCACCTCCTTCTGCTCTGAGTTACTCGGGATCCCCTTTTACTTTTACTAGAAATGGAACAATTGCCTCGGTAAACCCAACCGTAACAGGAACACCTTCTTCCTATTCGGTCACCCCTACCCTACCCACTGGACTTTCCATTAACACGACATCGGGACAATTGGCAGGCACTCCCACCGACTTTGGAAATGCAACTGGATACAATGTAGCTAGAGTGTATACTGTTACGGCAACAAATTCGACCGGAAGCACTACCGCCAGTATATCGATAACCATTTCTGCCACTTCATCCAAAGCTATTTCGACGTTTAGTTTTGTAAGCCCAGCGAGTACGGGATTCATCACTGGTTCCAATATCTCCGTAACTGTTCCAAGTGGAACGTCAGTGACGGCTCTTGTAGCGAATTTTAACACTTCGGGGGAATCAGTTCGAGTGGGTGCCACAACTCAGGTGAGTGGGACAACCGCGAATAATTTTTCAAGCCCCGTAACTTATACTGTTACAGCGGCAGATGGATCGACAGCAAATTTTATCGTTACCGTAACAGTAGCTTCGAACACTGCAAGGGAGATTACCGCATTTTCTTTTCCAAATTCGATTAGCACGACGTTCAATGGAACGAATATTGATGTTGTTGTTCCAAATGGGACAAATCGCACAACTCTCATTGCCTCTTTTATAACGACTGGTGCAAATGTAAGGAGAGGAGTA
>JAIXRB010000183.1 GCA_027485405.1 Leptospiraceae bacterium
AATGTCACCTAACTCTTCTTCTTTGTTTTCAAAGGAGTTTGCGGACTTTAATTCCAAAATCTCTTCTTCTAATTTTTCATAAATTCCAGCGGTGTCTTGCCAATCAAAACCTTGTTTTCTAGCTTTGGACTGAATTTTCTGGGATCTCAAAAAAGCCGGAAAAGCATGGGGAATTCCATCTAGAACTGATTCTGATTTGGGGTTTCCGTTTTGGGACTTTTCTTTCGCTTTGATCTCGTCCCATTGTTTGAGAACAGCAGTGGACTCAGCTAGCGGCTCTGCGCTTTCTTTGTAAACATGGGGATGCCTTCGAATCAGTTTTTCGCAAATTCCTGAGGCAACTTCGTTGAACGAAAAAGCTCTTCTTTCTTCTGCTAGCTGAGAATGAAAGACGATTTGAAACAAAAGATCACCCAACTCTTCTTTGGTTTCCAAATCTGACTGATTCTCCAATGCTTCTATTACTTCGTAAGTTTCTTCTAGGAGATTGGGGATGACAGAAAGATGAGTCTGTTCTTTGTCCCAGGGACAGCCCTCTTCGGACCTGAGATCGGAGGCGATAGCGAGGAGACTGTCCAAAGTATAAGGAGGGTTGGGAGGTTTCATTGGTTTTTACTTTTTAGAGAATTGCGCCAGGGAAAAGTGATTTTTCTCTTGCGTACCCTTCCGTTTCTCAAATCCTTAGAAGCACTATGCAAAATTCTCGTGTTTCTTACGTACTTTTAATGATCCTTTGCGCTGTGGGAAGTAGATTGTTGCCCCATCCACCCAATTTTGCCCCTGTGCTCGCGATTTCTCTTTTTGCCGGTGCCTTCCTTCCCAAAGCATGGCAAGCTGTCCTAGTTTCCTTACTTTCCATGGTCGTGAGCGATGCTTTCTTAGGTTTTCATGACCTTGCTTTTATCGTTTATGGTTGTATGGCTTTTGTTGTGTTTTTAGGCAGATTTGTCCAAGAAAACCCATACCAAATGAAAACCCTAGGCTTCGGATTCGCTGGTTCCGTTTTCTTTTTTGTTGTCACAAACATCTTTGTTTGGCTCACTTCTGGAATGTATCCCGTCACAGGCGAAGGGCTTGTAGCATGCTTTACAATGGCACTCCCTTTCTTCCAAAACTCTCTTTTGGGTGACCTTTTCTATGGTGCAATTTTGTTTGGATCAATGTATTTTTTAAATCGATCTACACTGATTCCGATTCCAGTAAAAGTCTCTCGTTAGTTTTCTTTTCTGGAGTTCAGGCGTATCTCTTCTTGGTATGCCTGAATTAAGTCAATATATCTCAAATACCCTAAACACTGCCCTTCTTCCACTATCGCAAGTTTATCGACATCGGCATCTAAGAGAATTCGGATTGCCTCACCTAAAAAGTTTTGAGGAGAAACCGGCTTAACTCGTTCAGCCAATTCTTCACAGGTAATGAGTTTTGCAATTGAGTTCAAATCTTCTGGAACAGCTCTTGATTTTCTAAGACTGATGATCCCTTTGTATTCATTGTTTTCTGATACTAAAACAAAGTCCGACGCTTGGATCGATGGCGCCTTTGCATGAAGGTCTGTAAGCAGTGTCCTTTCTGGAATCACTGCAAATTTTCGAAACGATGAAAAGTGATCTGCTATTTTGATTCTGTCCATGACATCTTGGTTCATATCCCAATGGTGTGCCGGAGATAAAAATCTATTCTTGATTTGGTGCTTGTAAATGGACATTTTTCCGGAAAGGATTGCTACCAGAACAGAAACTAACATAAGAATGGGCAAGAGTTCGTAGCTTCCCATCATATCGGAAACCATAATCATGCCAGCGATGGGAGCACTCGCCACACCCGCAAAAAAGGAACCCATCCCAAGCAAGAGAAAAGGGAAAATTTGAATCTGAGCCGAAGGAAAAAGCTCCTGGAAAACCGTTCCTAAAAAACCACCTAACATACCTCCAATAAAGAATGAAGGCCCCAAAAGCCCAGCACTTCCTCCCGAACCTACAGTTAGGGATGCGGAAATAACTTTCAAAAACGCCAAGCCAAGAAAAAAGAAGGCACCAGACAATTCCCATCGTACGGAATGAACGATTTCTGATGAAATTGCATTTTGAAGGACTCCAAAACCAGATCCCAGGATTTCCGGAAAAGACAGGGCTATCAATCCCACACAAAGTCCACCCAGTGCTGGCTTTAAAATGATCGGAATTTTAAAGCTCTCAAACATAGTTTCAATTTTTTGGTAAGCCTTGATGTAAAAAACTCCAAAAATATAACAAAGAAAAGCGAGTACGATATAGAATGGAATTTGTTGGTAATTAAATTCTATTTTTCTCGGTAGATGGAAAATATGACCTCTTCCCATAAGGCCCGTATAAACCAAATAGGCTGTTACCGAAGAAAGAATACAAGGAACCAAAGAATCACTTTCTATGTCTTCTTTGTAAACCATTTCGACAGCAGTAACAGCACCACCTAGTGGCGCCTGAAAAATGGCACCCAATCCTCCAGCAGTTCCAGCTAACATTAATGTACGGCGTGCTCTGGCTCCGACTCCGAGAAGAGAACCGAGAGAGGAACCAAAGCCAGCTCCCATTTGAGCCGTTGGACCTTCCTTTCCCCCTGAACCACCAAATCCTAAGGTAAACACGGTCGCCAAAGCTTTGTAAAAAGGAACTTTCCCTCTGATTTTTCCATCATCATGGTGGAAGGCATAGATTAGAGAATTGGTTCCCCCGCCTGCGGCTTCTTTGCAAAAGAAAGTGGATACAATGCCGGAAACTAAGCCTCCCATTGCCGGCAAAAAGACAACCGCCCAAGCCGGAATCTTGCCCAAACCAGAGAAGCTCAGACTGCTTTGGCTTTCATTGGGATTGTAACCTAGGCTTTCCGTTAAGATACAATGCTCCACAAATTGCAAAGCCGATTGAAAACCAAGTGCCCCCAAGCCAGCGAGAACTCCAATCAAACACGAATAGACATAAATCGATCGAGGTCCTTTGATCGAAAAGAGATCAGCCACAGCCTTTTTGAAAACAAACATCCTAACCCAATTTCGGAGATTTTCCCATTTAATCCCAAAGAAAAACCGATACTCTAAATAGAATGCACTTGACCCTTGTCTATAAGCTAGGAACGATTTGGGAGACGGTTATGAAATTATTTTTATCGGCTATAGTCGCTTCGTTTCTTTTGGGTTGTGTTGCGGACTCAAAGCAAAACAGAGCGGAGTTACAAATTCTAAATGCTTTAGATGCTTCTAACAATCCTATTTTGTTTATCCAAGGCATTGACAACGCTCTCACTCCCAATTGTGGGGTAGCAAGTCCTGCCTTGGCGACCACGCAAACCACGCCTGGCCAGACCACGCCTACTACCCCAACCACGGGCACTTCTACAACCAATCCAACTCGATTTTCTATTATTTCACAACTTGTATTAAGAAACCGAGAAACACTTAGTATACGATATATTTTTGATTTAAACCAAACCCAGGGCCCTGTGGATGCTCAACAAGGGTTCACTCTCACTGGCGGTGCGTTCAATAACACAGTCACAGGAAACCGTGGGACAGTGAAATGGGCCAACAATGGAATCAATATCAATACTTCAGTCAACACTGCTCAACAGATTCCTTTTTTTGAGATCGAAGTCAATCTAACAGGAACTTATACACCTGGAGTGACAGCAAGTACTACTCCTCTCTCGTGCAATACAATCGATGGAATCAATTGTACCTCTGCTCAATCTAGTACGCAGTGTTTTACCACTGACAATCGGGTTTGTTTGGTTACTTCGGCAACTACTGGAACGACAACCGTAACTATAAACGGGACTTTGAAGTGCAATTCTCCAAATGTGATAGCTCAGTAATGATTAAGTTTTGCTAAGCAAAACGATTGATTTGTTCTACGATGATTTTCTTTGCATTCGATTCTGGAAAAATTTGCAAAAAGTCTAGCAGTTGGTTTTTGTCTTGAGAGAGTTCAAGGTCTATTGCTTCTTTCACTTTGAATTCTGCCAAAAGACTCTGAATCGCTAAATCTTCCTTCTTGGTTTTTTGAGGTTCTTTCAGCAATGCATGAATGGCTTTTTCTTTCGTTTTACCTGCTTTTGCTAACAAAACTAAAACTGGATAGGTGAAAAGACCATTGTGAAAATCTTTCATTGGTTCTTTTCCACTCTGTTTTTTGGTTAAAAAATAATCCAGGTAGTCGTCTTTCTTTTGGAATAGTTTTCCTAAAAGAACTCCAAAATCGTACAACCCTTGGCAGTCGTCCTTTGGGAGATTTGCAAGTATGCCGGCACTCATCGTGCAAGCTCCAAACAGGGATGCGGTTTTTCCAAAGATGATGGAATCATAAATCTGAAAGGTGATCTTGGGATTTCTTTCCCATTCCATTTGCAAGAGTTCGCTGACAGACAAGTCTCTTAAGACCTTGCAATAAAGATCCATCAAATCAGGAGATTCTAAACGATTGAGTCTTTCGATTCCACACGCAAGCAAGTAGTCCCCGGCAAGAATTGCCGTTTTGTTACCAAACTTTGAACCAACCGTTGGCAGACCTCGACGAACAGGAGCCTCATCGATTACATCATCGTGCAAAAGACTTGCACAATGGATCAGCTCTGAAACCGAAGCTACATCTAGCCACTGCTTACTGGATGCTCCCAGCAATTGAACAAAATAATAGTGCAATAGTGGTCTAATTCTTTTTCCACCGTTTGATACTACATATTCTTTAATTTTCTTTAGGACTTTTAAATCTTCATGAATGATGGAATCTAAACATGAGTCGACCGAAGTTAGGACTTTTGGTATCTCAAGCAGTTTCATCTTACTCGGCTAAAGTAGAGCGGCTTTCAAGGATTTGGAGTTGCTCTGAAATCAAAGTTTCCATTTCTTTTGATTGGTTTTCCCTATAGACATTGATCAAATTACGACACATTCTTTTAATGATAGAGATAGTGCTCGCTTTTGAAAAATACTTGGAACTGATTGCATAACCGTTTGATTCTAAGAATTTTTCGCAAGTAGTTCGGTCTAAAAGCACTCCCCCATGAAAAGGATCCACAAAGGTAAAATACGTGCCTGAGTCATACTGCAATAAAAAGTGAAGAGGCAAATTGGTTCCGTAAAAAGGTAACCCCAGCCTTTGAGCGACTAACAAATAAATGACAGAAAGAGAGATAGGAATACCAAGCTTAGTTCGCAAGACTTGAACCAAGTAGGAATTGCCTGCATCGTTGTAGTTTTGGATGTTACCGACAAACTTTTCTTCTTCAAACATAACCTGACAAAATAGACGAACCTTTAATTCTTCAGAAATGATCTCAGCATTTGCCTCAAATAGGATAGAAATACGATTCGCTATGCGGTCTAGTTCGGATTTGATTTCAGAATATTGACTTTCCGGAAAGGCAAGAGTAGATAATTGAAAAACAGACTCTTCTAAATCGTTGTAGTGGTTTGGGTTGCCCTTGAGTGCTAAGCGAAGGAAGGTGTTTTTGATGCGGAAATGGAAAAGTTTTTTGCTAAGTGGGCGTGCTTGGATGCGCAAAACTGGATCGTTGATTTCTTCGAGAGCGACAGGAACTGGAATCTGCCATGGGATTTTGTTGGCAATCAGCTTTAATACAAAGTTCTGTTTGTTGGGGGGAGCAATTTCCCAATCGTAGAAAAGTTTTGTAATTTCTTCGGCAGAAAAAGGATGAGAGAAACCAGAGCTCATGCAAAGATTTTGAGCTCTGTCACAGAATTGTCAACTGAAAGAAAAGAAAATTAAGCTAATTCTGCCAGAGCCTTTTCTTCCTGCTCTTTGCTAGGTGGAGTGCCATGCCATTTTGGATTGTTTTCCATAAATGACACACCTTTTCCTAAAATTGTTTTGAAAACGATCAAAGTTGGAGTTCCTGAATGTTGTTTTGCCTTAGCAAAGGCACTAAAAATCTCTTCCATATTATGTCCGTCAGCGTTCATAACATTCCAACCAAAGGACGCAAACTTTTTGTCAAGAGGCTCTAGCCTCATGACTTCTTCTGTGTTGCCATCGATCTGAATAAAGTTTCGATCCATAAAAGCGATCAGATTGTCCATTTTGAAATGGACCGCAGACTGTGCCGCTTCCCAAGTCATGCCCTCGCCGCACTCTCCGTCCGAAATGCAGGCATAGATTTTATGGTTTTCTTTTTTTAATCTAGCTCCTAGAGCCAATCCAACAGAAACCGAAAGTCCCTGTCCCAATGATCCAGAACTGGATTCAATTCCTTTCATATAACGAGTAGAAGGATGTCCTTGTAGATAGGAATCGATATGTCGAAACTTCAAAAGGTCTTCTTTGGGGAAATACCCAGTCAAACCCATTGCGGCGTATCGAACGGCACAGACATGCCCATTTGACAAAATCAATCGATCTCTTTCCGCCCAATCGGGGTTCTTTGGATCGTGCTTCAGAATGGAAGTATACAATGCCCCGTAAATGTCAGCTAGCCCAAGGGGTCCACCGGGATGACCAGAGTTAGCGGCAGTGACCATTTTGATCACTTCGATGCGGATCTGTTTTGCCAAGTCTTTGGCCTTTGCGATATCGTTCAACGGGCAACCTCAACCAATGGGGTAGTTCTAAAAATCAAAAGTCCAGAAACGTAAACAACTGTGTAAAGAGGAAGAAAGAAAAAATGGAGTGGGACATGCAATGTTCGGATTCTCTTAAAACCCGTGAAAGCCATGACCAACATCAGAACTAGGCAAGAAATAGCAAACGCCCTGTGGGTGTCTATGATCCAACGATCTACGGCAGGGAAAATTCCGTAAGATTCCAATCCACCAAGCGCATATTTTACGGCAAGTAGGAAAACAGCGGCGGAGAGATTGAAAACGACGCCGAGGGTGTTGATTCTCTGATGCAAAACATTGTTCTTTTTGCGAAAGAAGTAGCCTATATAAAAGCAGGCAATCGATAGAGACATCAACGTGTTTATTAGGATTAGCCCCATGGAAACCAGATTCTTTTGCTAAGGATTTGATCAAAACGAATTTTTATTTGACCCTCTCGGCTTTTCTCAAAAATTGGATATGCACGCCGCCTTAGCTCAGTGGTAGAGCAGCTGTTTTGTAAACAGCCGGTCGGAGGTTCAAATCCCTCAGGCGGCTTTTTTTGGATTCTTTGGATGCAAGCCGGATCAAACTAGCTTATGTCCCTTGGTCCTTTTCTCTCCCGGGGAGGTACTCAAGCGGTCAACGAGGGCAGACTGTAAATCTGCTGGCTATGCCTTCGAAGGTTCAAATCCTTCCCTGCCCAAATCAATTACATTGGAACTTCCTTTGCCTTTCGCACGATCCAGCCCCCATCTCTAGAAACGAGATATCTAGATTCTAGCAAGTGCAAGTGGGTTAGGCTTTTAATTGGAAAAAGTTTATCTTTCTCCTGAGATTTTCAGCCAGATTGGCGATGCCGGAAGATGTTGCAGTCATTTCTTCCAAACCAGCAGCATTTGCTTGCGTGAGGTCATTTATGTTGAAAATCGCTTGCGCCACTCCCCCTATTGCTTCTTTCTGTTCTTCCATGGAAAGGCGAATGGAACGAGAGATTTCGTTCACACCTTCTACCTCTAAAACCACTTTCTCGTTTCGATCCAGCTGGCGTGAAGTACTCTCTTGAATGGACTGGGTTACCTTTTGAAATGAAGCTACGCCTTGAATGATATTTTGGATGAGAAGAATTGTGGTCCCAATAATCTCAGTCCCTTTCGCTATCTCGGAATCATTTGTCGCAATAAGTTCGCCTATATCCTGAATGGAATGTGCTGTTTTGATCGCTAGTTTACCAATTTCGTCTGCTACTACGGCAAACCCACGACCATACGTTCCAGCTCGAGCCGCTTCAATAGCGGCATTTAGGGCAAGCAAGTTGATTTGTTCAGAGATATTATTGATGATTTCGATGACGCTTCCTATCTGCTCTGAGCTCTCTCCGATTTTTGAGATGGAGCTCTGCATCTGGTCTAAAGAAGCTTGTCCTTGTTTCGCCTCCTCGGTGATTTTGGTAAATTCTATCGTTGCCTTCGAGACTTCGCTCCCGGTAGTTTGAATCTCGTTTGATAGTTCCTTCATTTGTTGCTTTAAAAAATCCACTTTTTTGAATTGTGACTCCGCTTGTGCGTCCACATTTTGTACGGCGGCAGAAATTTCTTCAATGGATGCTGAGATCTCCTCGGCAGATGCTGCTTGAGTTTGAGAATTTTCAGAAAGACTACCCAAAGAAACTGACATTTGCTCTGCGGAGGCCGCCATATCATCGGAGATAGATTGATTCACGGACACGACTTCGGAGACTTGAATGACTGTTTTATTTAATCCTTGGGAAAGTTTACCAAACTCATCACTGGATTGAATTTGAACCATTTCTCTCAGATCACCTTCACCCATCCTCTGCAAGGTATGCTCGATACCCAGTATGGACTTAAATCGGAAATGAAAGTATATAAAGACTGAGATTGCGAGAATGAATGCACCACCAAGGGACACAAACATAAGTCCATCTAACGCATCATAGCATTCATTCTCGATTTCGGCGAAGTTGATAGTTGAAAAATATTGATATCCATACTTTGCACTCGTTTTTCTTCGAAGTAGGAAGACGGACCCTTCCCAATCATTTTTAAATGCTTGAAGATCTCCTGCACTTTTCGCCAATTTTTCAAACTCAGAATTTTTGAAATCGGTCATTAGATATTTGGGATTGCGGTGCCACAACATACGATGATCCTGATCCAATAAGAAGGAGTAACCACTTTCCCCGATTTTAATGTTTTTTAGTAGATTCTGAAGAGCATCCCCTATGCTAACAGGAAAGCCAACAAACGCAATCACCTTGTCTCCATCCTTGATCGGCGCACTGACCAGAAGTACCACCTCCCCAGAAATAGGTGAGATCTCTCCCTTCCCATAATGAAGATTGCCTTTTAAAGTATGCTCTATATTATCTTTTATGTTAGGTAAGTTACCTAGCTTGATGCCAATCCCGCCATTCTCTCGACCTGCAGCAACTTGAGGAATTCCCTCATCAAGACTGGCAACAAATGCATTTTCTAAGAATAACGACTGATTGGTATAATACTTTCGCAAAATTGGAGTTAAACTATCATATCGTTTTTTAATCACCGCTTCTTTCACAATGTCTTGTGAGGTAAAGTCTAAAATAGCAGTCCCCACACTGTCAAACAGAGTGTTCATTGCGGCTTCGTTGCTGACGTTGAAATTGAATAGTTGATTGGAGTAAGCTTTTTCAAGAGTGGTTGAATTGATTTTATAAGAAACCATCATAAAGACATCCATCAAAAGTATAACCATGAGGGAGATCATAATTGGAAAAGATATACTCAGACGACGATAGAAGGGTTTTTTAGTTTCACTTAATTCACGAACAAAGGCATTCTCTTTTAGTAGAAAACTAGAGGATCTTTCCATGAAAATGAATGATAATATAGTATTTAGTAATGTTAAAAAAATCAGCGTGTTTTCAAGAAAGAAAGCTTGGGATCTTGTAGTATCTTTATGAAGTTCAAAAGGTATTAAAATAATAATCGCGGCAACCGCCCACATCGCAAGACCCATGTTAGCCGAATAAATCGGCATCTTAGAGACGCGGTTCCAAATTTTATGGTATTCTTCCTCGGAAATCGACTTGCCGTCGCTTAGAGCAATCAAGTATTCTTTGACGGGATTTAAAAGTCTAGGAAAAATCAGGATGGGAAAAGCTTGTACCGTGATTGCTGCCCCCGTAAGGCTCAAAAGGAATATTCGAAGCTGATCACCAGCAGGCTCGATCAAAAAATACATAAAAATGGAGCCAAGGGGAACTACAACTCCCATGGAGAAGCCTATTGAAGAAAGGAATACTTGGCGCTTGTAACTTTTAAACAATTTCATGTAGAATGACTTAGGGTCAAAATGCATAAGTTAAAGCTAGTTGACAACTTTTATCTATCGCACTGGAACTTCCTTTGCCTTTTTTGGACCATCCAGCACCCAACTCTGGAAACGATTCCCTAGATTCGGAACAGATTGCCAAATGTAGGAAGCTGGTTGGTGCAAAGCTACTATATTTTTGCGAAAAATACGGAAAAAAGAAACATATTTTTAATCAACCGAATAAATAAACTATTCTAAATTAGTACATAATCCACATAAGGAGTTCTTTATGATCTTAGTAACAGGTGCAACAGGGCACTTGGGCCAATTGGTGATTACATCATTGCTGGAAAAGGTTCCCGCAAATAAAATCGTGGAAGTGGTCAGAAATGTCGAAAAAGCAAAAAATTTAAAGGCCCTCGGAATTCAAATTCGAGAAGCTGATTACAATCAACCTGAAAAATGGCCTGCTGTAATAGCGGGGGTAGAAAAGCTATTGTTGATATCGGGAAGCGAAATCGGTTCACGCATTCCGCAAAATCAAGTCGTGATTGATGCGGCGAAAAAATACGGAAAACTAAAATTGATCGCTTACACAAGTATTCTTCGCGCAGACACATCAAAATTAATTCTTGCTCAAGAGCATAAAGAAACCGAAAAAATGATTCAGTCTAGTGGTATCCCTTATTCGATTTTACGTAATGGCTGGTACACAGAGAATTATACGATGTCTGCGAAATCTGCAGTTGAACATGCAGCCGTTTTTGGTGCGGTTAAAGAAGGGCGAATAGCTTCAGCTTCACGACAAGATTATGCCGAAGCCGCTGCGCAAGTTTTAACAATGACAAATCCTAAAAGTATCTATGAACTTGCTGGTGACAGCAGCTACACTTTGACAGAACTAGCCGAGCAAATTTCAAAACAATCTGGAAAACCAGTGAAGTATAATAATTTGTCAGAAGCTGATTACAAAGCGTTCTTGGTTAAAGTAGGCTTACCAGAAGGTTTCGCCGGAGTCTTGGCGCAGTCAGATGCCGCTGCTGCAAACGGTGGACTTTACGATGAAAGTCATCAACTGAGTCAGTTAATTGGCCGCAAAACCACTTCGTTGGAAGTAACTTTAAACGAATCTTTAAAAAAATCATAGAGGAAGAATCACATTGTTAAATTTTTAATCTTAGCCTCTGTGATTTGTTTTTCATTTCAAGGCGTCGCGCAAGAAGCAGTGACGGCTGTGTCAAATCCAGAGGTTTTATTTACAAGTACTGATCCAATTGCGAAATCTGGCCGTGCCGCGGTTGTGAAGTACTTTACCTAAGTTTTAAAAGTAAAGCTCACACCAATTCCAGAAAAGCTTCAAAAAAAAAGTAGTGGCCGTTACAGCAGAAGGAGATCTGGTGACCGTGGCATAAATTCGAACGCGAGAAGTTGATATTAAATTTTTTAATTGCAGATGGGTTTTTAAAAAAATGTGCTTCGCTAAGATAGCGGGCATCAAAATCATAATAGCGAATTTTTAGAAATCTGAGGCGTGGTTCGCCAGAAAGCGAAACGACGGGCTCGAGCTCGGAAATCCTATTTAAAAAAAACATAGTTTTTTCCCGAATTTGCAAACAATTTTCCATGGAACATTCGTCGGATGAGGAATGGGGGAACTTCCTATCTATGATTTTCGATTTGAAAACGATATTAGCCATCACGGTTATTTCATCCTTTTTTATGGGTTTTGGATTTTTATTCATGTCAAGCTCTTTATCCAATCGAACTATCGTTCGCTTATGGGTGTTTGGTAACTTTTTACAAGCCATTGGTTGGATTGTCGTAGCCTTTCTTCGTGGAATTATCCCTGATTTTATTTCCATAGTCTTCGGACAGTTTTTAGTAATCTCTTCAACGATCCTTTGGAGTAGATCCATTTATCTTTTATTGAAAATCAAACCATCAAGATTCTATCATCCTTTGATTTTGTTTGGATTGGTTTGTTCCATTTTTTATTACACTCAAATTGAACCAAATTTAAGAATCCGAATCGCGATTCTTAGCCTGACCTATTTTTTAGTACTTTTCCCGATAGGATTGAGATTGTTAATACATGAAGGAAAGTCGATTTACAAATTCGTTTCTATATTATTTCTTTCATCCTCAGTTTTATTTTTCCTTAGAGTATTTTATCAATTTTTAGCAAAAAATCAATCTAACGAACCATTTACTATCGTAACTCCTTTTGAAAATATCTTTTCAACGGGATCATTTGTTTTATCCATTCTTGCCCCCATAGGTTTTATTTTAATCACGAATGAAAATCATTTGGAAAACTTGGAAGAATCTGAAAAAGCACTCAATGAGAGTAAGTTAAAATTAAGAACTGTTTTCAATACTTTAGATATTGGAATCACGATAATGGATAACAATGGAAGAATGGTCGATTATAACCAATCAGCGGAACTTATGTTTGGATTCACAAAAAATAGATTTAAAAGATTTCCGAAAAGTTGGATTAAAAACAAGATCTTTGGACCGAATTTAGAACCAATGCGAATAAATGAATTGGAACGATACTTTTCATTGGTTCGTGATAAATCCATTCAAGATTTTGAATTTGCGATTCAAAATGAAAAAAATGAGATTCGGTGGTTTTATGTTAATTCAGAGAATATTCCATCAGGAAGCTATGGTTATGTGAACAGTTTCTTTGAGATCACCCAAAGAAAAAAATTAGAACAAGATCTAGAAAAAGCAAAGAACGATGCGATTAAAGCAAATCAGCTTAAAACGCAATTCCTAGCTAATATGAGTCATGATATTAGAACACCAATGAATTCGATGATTGGGTTCTCCGAAATTTTACAAGAAAAAATAAAACATGGAGAAAGTGTCTCAGATGAAATACTAGCTATCCAAAGAAGTGGAAAAACATTGGTTGGTCTGATCAATGATATATTGGATTTAGCAAGAATCGAGTCTGGTTACTTAGAACTTTCCAAGAATCCATGTGACTTACGAAAATTAGTGGGTGAGTTAAATTTTCTATTCTCAGTAACATGCAAAGAAAAAAATATCGATTTGGAATGCAAAATTGATGAAACAGTTCCAGAAGCTGTGCTCGTGGACGGATTGCGAATCCGACAAGTGCTTTTGAATCTATTGGGCAATGCAATCAAATTTACGAACAAAGGTTCTGTTTCGTTGCAAATTTCATCGCAAATGATTTCCGAAGACAAAAAAACAATTCGTTTGGAATTCCGAGTAACAGATACTGGCCGAGGGATCTCTTCAGAAGATTTTGATTCTATTTTTCAGCCTTTCGTTCAGAAAAAAACCCAATTGAATGGAAGACAGACCGGTTCGGGTCTAGGATTGGCGATCGTAAATCGATTGGTTAACCTGATGGATGGAGAAATAAAAGTTTCATCTAAGCAAGGAAAAGGATCTATTTTTACGGTTGTATTGAACGAAATTTCATTTCAGAATGATTCGATTCAGAAAAATGAAGAAAAGCAAAATGACCGAACTATTTTTGAAAATAGGACTATTTTGTTAGTTGAAGATGTTATCGATAATCGAAATGTCATCAAAGGATTTCTCCGAAAGTCAAAAATTGAAATAATTGAGGCCGAGAACGGCTTGGCGGCACTAGAAGTTCTTGAAAAAAGAAAAGTTGATTTGATCTTAATGGACATTCAAATGCCAATCATGGATGGTAAGACGGCATCTCGGTTTATTAAATCCAATGAAGAATGGAAAAATACTCCTATCATCATTGTCTCAGCAGATGCTATGAGAGAAGAAAGAGAAGCACTCGCTGAAATTTCAGAAGAATACTTAACCAAGCCTGTTGATAAATTTCAGCTTTTTTCAATTTTGAATATCTATCTGTGACAATAGAGCGATCATAAAAAAAAACGATGGTGTATATTTTTATGCGCTAGTCGAATTAGAAAATTGGATTCCCATTACAAGTAGTCGTCGGGAGCATAGATCAAGAAACAATTCTGGAAGCTAAACACTTAGTGTTTATTTTACTGCTTAGGAACTTTCGTAGCTTTTTAGCAAGATCCGAAATAAATTTTTTTGAGGAAGAAATTAATTAATCGTCTTCGTTAGACTTACACAAGTTTACTTTTTTGTGATGAATTCCGTATTGCTTTTGTATCGAAAAGTTAATGTTTGTTGATTGGAAATCTCACCAAATTGAGAGTCAAATTAGTTAGAGTACTTAGGAATAAAACCCATGCGAATAGAAAAGGTCTTAGCTACGAAGTTTATTATAATCGGCTGTATTTGCAGTTTCCCTTTTGGTTTTGAATCCACTAATGGTATAGGCTTCATCAAGTAACTTTGGATTGATGTTAAGATTGGTGACCATGATGTAAATTCTTACACATGTGTCTGTGTGAGCCAAACAAAATTTTATGACTACCACTTAGGAAATTTCTCTTCCTTTCTCCCTAGACAGAGTCACGAATTCTGGAAAAAATCCTGATCTGCGTGATTCAATTCCAAATGTAAAATGGTCAATTACTGAATGTAACCGAATATTCTTAGCATACGTGTTATACTTTCGCACGCACTGAAGCCTTCCAAGGCTATTAGAGTGTAACCTTGGATGCCGTCTCTTTGACATTTCTGGAATAAATCCTAAGTTTCTTCATGACTAGCAATGACCTAAATGACAATTACAATAGACATTATAGATGTTTATGACTATTTTAAAGGCCATTGATTTGCTAAATAGGAACTTCCCTCGCTTTTTTCGCAAGAAAAGCGACATAATTCTTGCAATAATGAATATTTATGGAACCAAGCTTTTTTTTGATTGTAAAATTTTAACAGCCATTCAGTTTTCCTTAATACTATTTAGTGTGTCCTAAAACGTATCTTAGCTTCAATGAGATTGCATCTTTTTTTCATAATTGCGTTTTTACTCTATTCTTGCCAGCCAGAATCAAAAGAAGTTAGGGCAACTCCCGAAGTTCAAAAAGGAGAAATTTCCATTGATTCCTCTTTGTTTTCTGGTTCCAAACCTTTTATTAATTTAGATGGGACTTGGGACTTCTTTTGGAAGCAATTTGTTGAACCTGGCAAAAACATCCAAACTAACTTAGCTATTCCTGTACCTTCTATTTGGAATGGATTTGATGTTGGTGGTTCAAAAATAGATGGAACAGGATATGGGACATATCGTATTAAAATTTTAATACCAGATGAAAAAGAAGTTCAATCCATTCAAAATCTCTTGCTTGGAATCAAAATGCCTGATATTGGAACTTCTTACCAAATTTTCTTTAATGGCAAATTAATTAATACAGTTGGTAAAATTGGGATTTCAGAAAAGGATACCGTTCCACGCTATGAACCTGATGTTTTTGTGCTCCCTAATTTATGGAAATCAGAAAATGAAATCCTTCTTCATGTTTCAAATTTTAAACATGCCCGCGGTGGACTTTGGGAATCTATTAAAATTGGTGATTTAAAATCCCTCCAAAACCTGAGATTTCAAAATCTTTTCATAGCAATTTTCTTAATAGGCGGTATGTCACTAATTGGATTCTATCACTTAGGCCTCTTTATTCTGAGAACCAAGGATAAATCCACTTTATATTTTGGATTATTTTGTTTAAACATTGCTCTGAGAACATTGCTGACAGGAGAAATGTTTTTTTCACAAATTTTTCCTATGTTTTCTTGGGAATTTGGTTTAGTTTTAGAATACTTAACTCTAAGTGCGGGAGTGACTTCCTTTCTACTTTTTATTCGATCCATTTTTCCAAATGAAGTTTCTAGATTTCTTTCCAAAGCTGTTCTAATTTATTCAAATATACTAACTTTCCTCGTATTAGCTCTTCCATCGATTTATTATACTAAAATATTAGGTTTCATTCAGGTTAGTATTGTAGCGACTGTCTTTCTGGGTCTTTATGCAATGGGTATTGCTATTTATAAAAAAATTTCAGGATCACTTTCATTTTTTATAGGATTTATTTTTTTTGCTATAATAACGATAAATGACATCTTACATACAAATGGTGTGATTAATACTGGTTATTATGGAACTTTTGGCTTCTTGGTATTTGTTTTCTCTCAAGCCTTCTTTCTCTCTATGAGATCTTCTCGGGCTTTTGTTCAAGTTGAAGAATTGACCGAATCATTAGAGCTTAAAGTAGAAGAAAGGACAAAGGATCTGGAGATTTCTCAGAAAGAGACAGAAGAACTTAATAAATTAATCAAAAGCTTAAATGATGAATTAGAGATAGAGCAAATAATGGGGAAAGTCCTTAAGTTTGTACAGGATAATTTCGGTATTCAACATTACGGATTATTCAGAGCAAATGCTGATAAATCCTTTCTACAATGCTTGGCAATTTCCTTCCCCGACCATGTTAGCCAAGCTGATAGGGATCTTATACTCGAACTAAAATTTCCTATTCAAAATGTTCGCGGAGCAAATGCATTTGCACTTTTGGCAAAAAATCCCATATATTGGCCCAAAGTAAAAAGAACGGGTATAACTAAAGAAGAATTATTTATAATAGAAGTCGGAAATTTGCAATCCTATCTCATGATCCCTCTACTGTTACGAAACCAAACTATTGGAATATTACATTTCTATAATGAAGATAAATTAACCTTAACAAAAGATGATCTTACTAAACTTTCCATCCTGGGCGAGCAAATTGCTGGTATAATTTATGGATCAAACCTTTATAAGCAAGTTCAAGAAGAGAAAGCTTTAGCGATTTCAGCGCAAAAAGAAGCAGAGACCATTAAAAATGAAATAATACTTTTTAATGATTTTTCTAAGAAATTAAACTCTTTAGTTCATTTAGATCTTATTCTCGATCATATTTTCAAATACATGATTGAAAATTTTGACTTTGACTTGGTAAATTTTTACCAAGTTAATCAAAACAATAAAAACCTATATTTCGTTAGATCCTATTCTAAAACACCGATTTCTGAGTCAACTATAAAAATCCTAAGCGAAACGCAAATCCCATTAAACAGAGATTTGAGTGTGCAAGGAATTGTTTACGAAAAAAAGAGATACTTCTATTTACCTTCAATTAAACATACTTTCAAAGATTTAGATACATTTTTTCACAAGCTTTTGCAAATTAAATCCTTATTAATAATTCCACTGGTTGTTAATAAAGTTGTAATCGGTATGTTTCATATAACAGACTTTCTAAAAAAAGGTTTATACAGAAAAAATCAGATTAATAGATTTTTACGTTTCACTGAGCAAATTTCTATAGCCATCAATAGCGCAAATTTGATAAATGAAATAAATCATGCCAAAGATTCGTTAGAGAAATTAAATGAAATTACTAAAAAAGTAAATTCTTCGGAAGATTTGAGAATAATTTTAAAAATAATTTACGATTATTTAAAATTAGAATACAAAATTTCGTCGTTCTGGCTCTTGAATGTTGATCCAATTAACAATGAATTGTATTCCTCGCATTTATTGGGAAGCGAAGACTCTGAGCACATAAAGAACCTTGTTAATTTAAAAATTCCACTAAAAGTCGAAAGCGGGAGTTTATTCCGAACATATACAAAAAAGAAGCCTCTTTATATGCCTAGAATAAATAAAAATTATTCAAATAAATTGGATAATTTTATAGTTGAATCTCTCAGTATCGATTCACTTTTACAATTACCTTTGATAGTTGGTGAAGAAGTAATTGGGATATTATGTTTTTCTAGAAAAGAGTTATCGTTATCAAAATCACAAATTAGTGATATTGTTCGATTCGGAGATCAAGTGGCCGGAGCTTTATACAATTCGTTTCTTTTAAATGATACTAGAATTGCACAGAAAGTAGCCGCTGACCAAACTGAAGTGATTTTAAAAAGCATTAGTTATGCAAAAACGATTCAAGATTCAATTTTACCAGAGGCAGTTTGGTTAGATTCAGTCTTCAAAGAGCATTTCTTAATTTGGAAACCAAGAGATATCGTGGGAGGTGATTTGTATTGGGCCAGAGAATCAACCGAAGCGGTGTTTATTGCAGTTATTGATTGCATTGGACATGGCGTCTCTGGGGCTTTTATAACTATGTTAGCCCATAGTATTTTAAATAGAATCATTGACAGTAAGGAAAAAACAACCCCATCTCAAATCTTAGAAGAACTCGATTATCATATCAAACAAACCATTCACCAAAACGAACTCGAAGCCAATCCTGATGTAGGACTAGATATAGGTCTCTGTATGTATCTTCCTGACTCGAAAGAGCTCATTTTTGCAGGTTCTAAAATTTCTCTCTATATTGAATCAAAAGGTAAGATCGAAAGAATACCTGGAATTGGTAAGGCGATTGGAGAAAGGAATGGACGAAGTAAAAATTTCGTAGACAATAAGTTAACTATTCAGGAAGCAAATTATTTTTATCTTTTCTCTGACGGTTTGTATAGCCAAATAGGTGGGGAAAAGAATTTTCCGTTAGGTAGAAGCAATTTTCTAGCTAAGTTGGAAGAATTAATTGATCTAAATTCAGATCAAAAGAAAGAAAAGCTTTTGGAATTCTATGAAAATTACCAAGGAAATGAAGAACAAATTGATGATATTACTGTTTTAGGTTTTAAACTTTAAGAGGAAAAAATGGAATTAAGTAAGTTAAACGAATTCAAGGACTTAATAGAAAAAGAAGGGATTCTATTTTGTTATTCGGGACCATTTTCACAAGGAGTGATTCAGGAAATGGCTGAAACCATAAAGCATAGATTGGAATTTATTGAAGAGGATAAAACTTCAATAGGAGACCGAATATTTGCAGTATTCATAGAGCAAGTTCAGAATATAAAAAGATACTCCGCAGAACTTCAGGCTAAAAAAAATTCAGATTTTGAAACTCGGACTGGAATAGTGGTCATTGGCCAAGAAAAAGAACGATACTATTCCATTTCTGGAAATTTGATAGAAAATGATAAAGTCCCTGGATTGAAAGAGAAAATAGATATAGTTTTATCAATGAACAAAGAAGAATTAAAAAAGTACTACAAAGAAAAGTTGAAAAGTGAGCCGGACTTAGCTAGCAAAGGGGCAGGAATCGGGATAATCGATATGGCTAGGAAATCTGAAGGACCTATATCATATCATTTCAAAAAGGTGAACGAAAATTCTACTTTTTTTTCATTGAAAGTTTTAATATAAGAAGGGAATCCAAAAAATGAATTTATTAAAAATTGAAGCAACAAAATCAACTCCATTTGTTCACTTTAATTCGAATGAAAAAGAGTTAATTATAAGTGGAAAGTCTTATCCGGAAAATCCTACTGAATTTTTTACTCCAATTATCGATTGGATAAAAGAGTATGTTGATAAACACAATGGAGAAATTATTTTTAATTTAAAACTAACTTACTTAAACA
>JAIXRB010000177.1 GCA_027485405.1 Leptospiraceae bacterium
AAGGAATCAAAGGAGTTAAATCCGTCGTTTCTGGTTATTCGGGCGGGAAAGAAAAAAAACCAACATACGAAGAAGTATCCGGTGGCTGGACAACTCACCGGGAGTCCGTTCAAATCGTATTTGACCCCAAACAAGTTTCGTACGACGAATTACTGAACATTTTCTGGAAAAACATAGATCCTACTGATTCTGGTGGGCAGTTTGCAGATAGGGGAGCACATTACCAAACTGCTATTTTTGTTCACAATGAAAAACAAAGAGAACTCGCTCTGGCTTCCAAACAAAAACTAGACGGTTCAGCAAAATTTAAGAAAAAAGTCGTGACAGAGATTATCCCTTTTACTCTGTTTTTCCCCGCCGAAGACTACCACCAAGATTATTACAAAAAAAACGAAGAACATTACAAGCGCTATAAGAAAGGTTCTGGGCGTGAGGATTTTATTAAGAAAAATTGGGAAACCGATGGTTTTTCAGGCAATAAAGCAGGAGGAGCGCCGACAAAGGCGACCAAGTATATGAAACCAAATCCAGAAGAACTCAAAAAAAAGCTAAACGACATGCAATACAAAGTGACCCAAGAAGAAGGAACAGAGCCTCCATTTCGCAATGAATTTTGGGACAACCATAAGGAAGGGATCTATGTGGACATAGTATCCGGCGAACCTTTGTTTAGTTCTGTGCATAAATTTGATTCTGGAACAGGGTGGCCTAGTTTTTACCAATCCATCTCTAAAGAGTCGATCGTAGAAAAAAAAGATGCCTCCTATGGAATGGTTCGCACAGAAGTTCGAAGCAAAGTAGGGGATTCTCATTTGGGTCATTTGTTCCCAGATGGTCCAAAACCAACAGGATTGCGTTATTGCATCAACTCGGCTTCCCTTCGTTTTATAGCAAAGGAAGACCTTGAGAAAGAAGGCTATGCAGAATTTAGCAAATTGTTTGATTCAAAAAATCAAAAGTAATCGAAGCTAAGCCCAGAGGTCTACTAGAAGCTCTTCATCTTTTCGAATATGCACTAGCTTGTACTTGAGCTCGTGCATTTCTTCGCGAGTGATTTCTTTTTTCCATCGAACTCTTTTTTTGCAATCGTAGATGCGTTCTATGACTTTCAAAAGGGCAAGAGTCGGTTCGTCCAGTTCGGAATGGTACAGGTTTTGGAACAAACCAACAACTTGGCTTGGAATGTCCATTGCCAGCAGTTCACTGATCGTTAGATCTTCAATGGTCTTCAGTGCCCAAACATGCAGAGACAAGGTTGCGATTCGTTCCAATTGACCTACTTCTTCTTTCAGGTTTCGAGTGGTTTGCTGTTTGAAGAAGCGGATTCGCTTCTCTAAGTATTGGATCAGTTCTTTGCGAGGGATGGAGTTGTATTTGATTTTGTTCCAATCGCTTCTAAGAGTATCGATTAAGGACTCCCCAAAAAAGACAGAAGAGTTCTCTAAAAGCTGAAGACATCCCGGCTCAAACAACCTCATTCGGTGCTTTAAAGATTCGGAGTCACCGGCAATCATATTGATAGGAGCCACTTTTTCCATTGGCTTCAGAGCGTTTAGCACAGAATCTACGAAGCTTGCTTTCATTTGGTCTGTAGAGTGAGCAAGGAGGTAAAAGTTTACATCGGATTCGGAGTTTGCCTGTCCCCTTTCCCAAGAACCATAGAATAGTATCTGAAAAGGTTTATGGGAAAAAACGGACTCAAGGTCGTCTAACACCTGAGTATAAAGCCAAGGGTTTAAAGCATCATAATTCATTCAAAAAATAATTTCATCCTAGATAAGTTCTCTAAAATTGCTTTGAAAGCTTTGTCCCGCATCTCTAAATCGGGGAAGGGGAGTGATTTAACGTTGTTAAGGTCTTGGTAAATGATCTCAATTGTTGGTTGGCTTGGATTTTTTTTGATAGAAGCAATGAAGTCCAAGTTGATGATTTCAGTTTCTCCAAGTTTTAACCACATACGATTTTCTCAAAGCTTAATCCCTGAGAAACAAATTACCAATCTTTTTTTCTAAAAAATTCAAAACAGCTCCAAAGAACCATACATTAGATCGTTGAACTTTTTTCCGATGGTTTCTGGGTCAAGCCCCATCTCCTTAGAAAATTCTGTTTCCGAGACAATCAGAAAACCATGGTAGACAGTTTCCCAACGAACATAATACTCCTTTGTGAAAGAATGAACCTGAACTGCCGCCTTGATTTTTTTTTGACTGAAATAAAAGGTAGACGTATCGACTGTCCCCGTTTGCCGTAAATAGGGAAATCTGCGTTGATTGTCTTGGTTCGTACTGGATATCCGGAGAAAAGGAAGTTTGAAATCCGAAGAGAACGGCTGAACTTTGTAAGTCGTTCCGCTTTCGTGCATGTTGCCTGATTCCAATAAATCAAAGGAAAAAGCGGGTTTCCACTCCACATCGTATGTCAGACGGAGGCTTTTTACAGAATTGCTTTTTTCCGTCCTAAGTACAGTCTTTCCGTTAGATGGTGAAGCTGATTTGCAGAGAGATACTGAAAACAAAACACAAAAAAGAAAAGAAAATGAATAAATTCTAGTGCTTAGTTTCAAAAATTTCTCCTTTATAATTTTTAAATCGATGGATTCCGCTTTCAGAAGGCAGAAAGTAGTTGGGGCCTAAAAGCACTTTGCCACCTCCTCCTGTTAAGTCTTTGACATAAGTCGGTAGGGTAATTCCAGAGGAAAATCCCCTTAGCTCTTCCATAATCTTTATACCGTCCGAAATCGGAACTACAAAATCAGAAGAACCAAAAACTTCATCGCATTGGTGAAGATAATAGGGCTTTACCCCGATTTTGACCAAAGCAAAATGCAAAGTTTCCAAAGTTTTTGCATTGTCATTGATCCCTTTCAGTAAGACAGATTGGTTTAGGACAATCGCATTCCCCAGTTTGATTAGATTTTCGATCGCTTTTCTCGATTCCTCAGTGACTTCCTTTGGATGGTTGAAATGAGTAACCACATAAATGGGAAAATGTTTGGACATAATCTTGCAAAGTTCTGGTTCCAAACGCATTGGTAAGGTGACGGGGTAGCGGGTATGAATTCGAACATGGTTGATGTGAGGGATTTTCTTTAATTCTTCTAGCAGAAAATCGATTTGGGAATTTGCCAGTGAGAGTGGGTCCCCGCCTGATAGGATCACTTCTCTTACATTTTTTGTTTGATTGAAGTAATCGAGAGCAAGATTCCATTCGTTTTTGTTAGGTGTCTCATTGGGATGAGACACCTTTCTTTTGCGAGTACAAAAGCGACAATAAACAGCACAAACATGAGAAACATACCAAATGGCTCTATCTGGATATCGGTGCGTCACTCCTTTGACAGGCATGTAACTTTCTTCTCGTAATGGATCAGCTTCTTCGTTTGGTAACTGGATCAGTTCTCCTTCCCTGGGTAAAATCTGCTTTCGAATCGCACAATCGGCATCGGTAGGATCGATTAATGATAGATAATAAGGGGTGACTGAAAAAGAAAAGCTCTCAGATGCCTTTGTGAAAGATTGAGTTTCGGCTTCCGAAAGTGAGATTTTCTCGTTAATCTCGGAAAGAGTGGTCAATCGTTCCTGCAATTGCCATCTCCAGTCGTTCCAGTCCTTTGCTTTCATCCGCCTTTACGTCATTGTTCTGTTGACAGGGGGGCAAGTCCCCTGGATTTTGCTTTAGAGATTTAATTTATGAGACTAGGCATCACAGAAGTAAAAAAAGGCATGATCTTGAAAATCGAAAACGAACTGTATTCGGTGGTCAAGTCTGAGTTTGTAAACCCAGGCAAAGGTTCTGCATTTATCCGTACCAAACTAAAAAACATCGTTCGCGATTCTTCCATAGAAAGAACGTTTAAAGCCGCCGAGACTTTAGAGAGTGTAGACCTTGAAAAACGCAAGATGCAGTTCTGTTATGCTGATGGAGACGACATCATTTTTATGGATGTCAACGACTATGAGCAGATCCCTGTTTCTAAGGACTACGTCGAAGACATTTTGCCTTTTATGAAAGAAGAGACTCAAGTCGAAGTTTCATTTTATGAAAACAAACCAATTGGAGTCATTCCTCCCAATTTTGCCGTTTTACAAGTTACTTATGCGGAAGAAGGGCTACGAGGGGACACAACTGGGCTCGCTCTAAAACGCGTCACGGTGGAAACGGGTGGAGAGATCAACGTTCCGATTTTTGTAAAGCAAGGAGACGTTGTAAAAATCGACTTGCGGGACCTAAGTTATGTGGAGCGGGTCAACAAATAGTCGGATTCCTTGAAAGAGTTACAGCCTATCGCAGATTTGGCTCGATTGTACTACGAGAGGCAATGGATGTTTGCCACGGCTGGCAATCTTTCCGTTCGCATTAACCCTGAGAATTTTTGGATCACGGCTTCGGGTAAACACAAAGGCAAAGTAACTTCTGAAGACTTTGTCGAGGTTTCAGTAAAATCAGGAGAAGTAGTTTCAGCTAAGCCACCCAACAAAGCTTCCGCCGAGACAACCATCCACCAAGCCATATATTCGCAGTTTCCAGAGGCAAACGCTTGTCTGCATGTTCATACAGTTTCCAGTAACCTTTTGAATTTCAATACGCCTAAAAATCCTGGTTTCCAAAAAGTCCCAATTCCACCCATCGAAATCATCAAGGCTTTTGGAATCTGGGATGAAAAGCCAGCTTTGGAAATGGCAGTTTTTTATAATTTTGGTTCAGTACCTGAAATCAGTAAAACCATTCGAGATTTTGCAAATGCAGACAAATCCTATCCTCTGCCTTTTCTCTTAGTGGAAGAACACGGCCCAACTGTCTGGGGAAAAGACTTAGAAGAAGCGAACCGTCATTTAGAAGCTGTTGTTTTCTTATTCGATGTAATGGCTAGACGTAGATGATTTTCATTTTTGGAGCTGGATCTGGATTAGGCGCAGGTCTTTTGCATTCCTTTCAAGACCATGAAGCTGTCTTTGGTTTCTCGAGAAGAGGAATCGCCTACGACTCCTTTCAATCAGGAAAAAACCATAAATTTGATGTTTGCTCCGAGACCGATTTAAACCATTTCGCATCTGTTTGGGATCGTCTCTGGCAAGAAAGCTCGAAAGCTCCTAACCAATCTCTCACAATTTATTTTCTGCAGGGCAGTGGGCTTTTCAAAGAGATACAGCAGATCAGCCGCACCGAACTAGAATCTCATTTTCAATTGAACTTGTTTAGTTCTTTTTACATTTTACAAAAATTAACCGAGAGAATCCAAAAACTTGGAAAAACTACAATCGTCTTCGCCAACTCAACGGCAAGTCGACAAGGTTTTGCTGAATCCACCGCTTACTGTGCCTCCAAACATTCTTCGGCAGGGCTAGTGAGAGCATTGCGAGAGGAATGGAAGCCATTTGGAATTAAAGTAATCAATTTGTTTATGGGAGCAGTTGCCACAGAGATTTGGGATGATCGCCCTGAATTTTCAAAGTCGGAGATGGTACAAGTGGAAGACGCCTGCG
>JAIXRB010000045.1 GCA_027485405.1 Leptospiraceae bacterium
GTGGTAAACAAACAATCGATCTCCGTCTCCCGGAATCAAAGCTTCCATATAACGGAAAGGTTCTGAGTTTCTTCCAGAGGCACCTAATACTGATTTTACAACACCTTTTTGTGAAATTTGAACAAGAAAGCTGGGCAGAACAGGGCTTCCTGCTGTGCTAAAGGTTCCACTGTAGGTCTTGTAAAGATTTTCATCCAAAGCTTTGGCTTCTGGGCTTTTGGGAGAAATGCGGTTTTGAACTATCAGATCTCCGTCGGACTGAACGGCAACAAGACCGATCACCCCAAATCGAAAGGGGTAGTGAGGTATGTCCGCCGCAGGTTTAAAGTCGGGGTTTCCAATGGTTGCTTCCAATCTTCCTTTTTGGTCAAAGAGTTTGATGACAGAATGTTTGGAATCAACTAGAGCCACCACACTCCCTGCAACGGGGATGGTCAAAGGGACATTGGTTAGGACTTGGTTTACCACAACCCCTTCCCAGGTTTCTGTTGCCGTTCCAAGAGGGATTCGGGTGACCAAATCTTCCCGAAGGGTCTCCACTCGGAACCGCATACAAGAAAAGAGGACTAAAAGGAGAAGAAATAGAGACGAGCGTTTGGGAAGCAATCGGGACACAACTCCAAAGGGCATTTTTTCCTTTACAGGACAACTCGGTTTTCTAGCCTGGATGTTGTAGCCCATAACAATTTGGGCACAAGGGTCTCTTCGCTCCCGTCTATGGCTTTCGCTTGGACAAAGAGCGAGGTTGGTTTGGTATTGACCGAGGAAAACATCCGAGAAGCTTTAAACAAAATTCTCGAACCGCCTCTTGCGCTTTTTTCGCTCCAAGTACAGAATCGGAAAAACCACACCCTGATTGAGGTTTCGTTGGATCGACTCGACAGTCCTACTGGTTCTGCCAGTTTAGAAGACTGCGAAACGATTTCGGCTCGCCTCAATGAGGAGCTGGCCTCGTATGGGGATGACTTCTTGTATACTCTGCAAGTTGCCTCTTGTGGCGCTGAGAGAGAATTGCGTTTGCCAGCAGACTTGAAACGGTTCCAGGGTTTGCTCGCAAAACTGGAAATTGATGAGGATGGGGGAACCAAGGATAAAAAGATTTTTCGGATTTTGGAAACAACAGAAGAGTCGGTCCGATTGGAACCTTTTGATCGGAACAAAAAGAAAAAGAGAGTTGAGCCTATCTCAATCTCTATTTCCAGCATCACGAAAGGAAATTTATTCTTAGAATTGTAACTATGGCGACAAAACAAGCAGTAAAAGAAACCAGTCTTTTTGAAGCAATCCAGCAGTTCTGTCAGGACAAGTCACTTGACAAAGAACTGGTGTTAAACATCATTCGAGAGTCTCTCTTGAGTGCCTACCAAAAGAAAATGGGCGTTGAATCTGAGACAGACGAAAGTTGCAGTGTCGAATTCAATCCTGGCAACAAAAACGAGGTTGTGGTTTCTGTTATCAAAACAGTAGTCGAATCCAAGACTAAAAACCCGCTAGAGATTTCCCTCGAAGAAGCGTTAGCTCTAGATCCAACCGTTGCTGTCGGATCTTCCATCAAAATCACAGAAAAACCCCAAGAGCTTTCCCGAGTGCTATCCAGCCAGGCAAAGAGCATGGTTTTCCAACGTCTCCGCGACATGGAAAAAGAAATCTTATACGAAGAATACAAATCCAAAGAGGGTGAACTCACTCATGGATTTTTCCAGCGTTGGAAAAAAGACGCAATGAGCATCGATCTCGGAAAAGTCGAAGGCATCATGCTCAAAAAAGACCAGAACCCCGGTGAGAAGTACCGCCCTGGCGATCGAATGAAAGCAATCATATCCAAAGTAGAACTCAGACCTCGTGAGCCCATGCCAGTGATAACCCTATCCAGAGCATCTGGTGACTTTGTTCGCAAACTCTTTGAAATGGAAATTCCTGAAGTTTACGATGGAATCGTAGAAATCCGAGATGTGGCTCGTATCCCTTCTTACCGCACAAAGGTTGTTGTCACAGCAACCAAGAACGATATAGATCCAGTGGGTGCCTGTGTCGGGATGAAAGGTGTGCGAATCCAGGCTATCGTTCGCGAACTTGGAAACGAAAGAATCGATATCGTCCTCGCTTCAGAAGAGCCCAGCGTATTTATCGCTAATGCCATTTCTCCGGCAAAACCTGTTGAAGTCCATGTGGATCGAAAAAAAGGGGACGCTCTGGTCATAGTGCCAGATGAGTCTTTGTCTTTGGCAATTGGAATGAACGGTTCCAACGTCAAACTCGTTTCCCAACTCTCTGGTTTCAAAATCGATATCAAAACTGTTTCCCAATACAACCAAGAACTCGCGTCACCAGAAGCCCGAGAAAAACTAGATCGGCTATTCAATGCGCAACAAGAGGCAATGGAAGAGGCAGAGCAACAGAGAGAAGACGAGATGGAAGAAAACCAAACCACTCCTCTTTCTGAAATCCCTGGACTCACCAAACGTGTCATTGGTCTTTTGGAAGCTGGTGGCGTAAAGAACGTGGAGTCTCTCCTCGAATTTAGCCCTGAGATGTTATCTGCTATTTCTGGAATCGGAAGAACTACCGCCGAGCAAATCCTGAGACTCCTAAAAGAATCAGTAGAATGGGTGGAAGAGGGCTAACCAATGGAAGAGCAGAAGTCAATCAAGGACACCTTACGAGAAGGTTCCACAGGGGATAAAGGCAAGAAAAAGCTTGTTATCAAGAAAAAGCCTTCGTCTGGGGAAAGTTCTACTCCCGTAGCCGAACCAAAATCAGCCACTCCGGTCTCTGCTTCTTCTCCAGCATCCGAGAAGAAAAAAGACCTTACGGAGTTGGTACGCGAAGAGGCAAAAAGACAATCTTTCCAGCCTGCCAAATCGCAACCTTCACCGATCGTATCGCGTCCAGAAAAAAAGAAAGAACCTTTGGAGACGGAAAGACCACAAGACCGTAAACCAGAGCCAATCCTTTCTGGCGATACTGCTTCCCCCGCTTACAGACGTGAGGAGCAAAGAAACTCAGGACAGACAGTTCCTGGTTTTATTAAAAAAGAAGAACGAAATCCAATTGTATCTAGACCTACTTCCCCACGGGAAGAACGCCCAAGACCCCAATCCCCAGGCGGACCTGGAACCAGACCACCTGGTCAGGGTTATCAGGGAAATCGAGGTCCTGGCGGTCCAAGACCACCAGGCCAAGGCTACCAAGGCGGTGGCGGTGGTGGATACCAAGGCAACCGTCCACCTGGTAGTGGACCTGGAAACCGTGGTCCGGGAGGCCCAGGCAGTCGACCCCCGCTAGGCGGAGGTGGCAGTCGAGGTGCGAGACCGATCGGAGCCGGTGGGGGCAACTTCGGCGCAAAACCGATCACTGATCCAGCACTCATTTTGGGAGCTGGCACTGGCGGTGGCCGAAAGAAAGGAAACTTTGACCGAGACAAGGGTGGAAAAGACCAAGACGGCAAAGAGCAAGAAACTCGTTTTTTTAGCAAAAGTTTTAAAAAGCAAAAAGCGGCGGCGGCGGCTCTTGCATCCGTTCCCAAAGAAATCGCAATTTTAGAAAACATCCAAGTTGGTGAGCTGGCTAAGAAATTGAACCTCAAGCCGGGTGATGTCATCGCCAAACTCATGAAAATGGGTATGATGGTGACAATCAACAACATCATTGATGCAGAAACTGCAACCATTTTGGCAGGTGAATACGGCTGTAACGTGCGCATTGTTTCGCTTTACGACGAGACTGTAATCGAAGAAGAAAAAGACAACCCTGAAGACTATATCACAAGACCTCCTGTGGTTACGATCATGGGTCACGTTGACCATGGTAAAACAAAACTTTTGGACACCATCCGAACTTCTAGAATCGCAGAATCCGAGTCAGGTGGTATCACTCAGCACATTGGTGCCTACCAAGTGGCAACGGAACGAGGAAAGATCACTTTCCTAGACACTCCTGGTCACGAGGCATTTACTTCCATGAGAGCGCGGGGAGCTTCGATCACAGATATCGTGGTCTTGGTTGTTGCCGCCGACGATGGGGTCATGCCACAAACTGTGGAAGCCATGAACCATGCAAAAGAAGCCAAGGTTCCAATCATTGTCGCTGTAAACAAAATCGACTTACCTGCGGCAAACGTAGAGCGAGTGAAACAAGACCTATCCAACTACGGGCTTCAACCTGAAGATTGGGGAGGCACTACAATATTCTGCGAAATCTCTGCGAAAAACAATATTGGTATCGATCGACTCCTTGAGATGATCTTAATCCAAGCAGAACTTCTGGATAGCAAAGCCAATCCAAAACGAAGAGGAACAGGAACCATCGTCGAAGCAAAACTCGATCCAGGTCGCGGTGCTGTTGCTACAGTACTCATCGAAAACGGAACCTTACGATTGGGCGATGCTTTCGTGGCTGGTGTTTACGCTGGTCGAGTTCGGGCAATGTATGACGACTTGAACCGACCGATCAAAGAAGCGGGTCCAGCGTATCCAGTTCTAGTCACAGGTCTAGACGGTGTGCCGGATGCAGGTGCTCCTTTTGATTCAGTTCTTGACGACAAAGAAGCCCGATCTATTTCGCATAGCAGACAGGAATACGAACGAGTCGGTCAGACCAAAAACGCTACAAAAGTCACTTTGGACAATATGAGCGACTTTATCAAACAAGGCGCACTCAAAGAGCTCAAAGTCATTATCAAAGCGGACGTAAGAGGTTCTACCGAGGCAGTCAAAGAAGCTCTCGAAAAGCTTTCTACTTCCGATGTTCGCCTGCATGTAATCCATGCGGGAACAGGAGCAATCGTAGATACAGACGTTATGCTTGCTTCTGCTTCAAACGCCTTCATCATCGGTTTTCATACAAGAGCAAACCCAAAAACTGTTACTCTTGCCGAAAAAGAAAAGGTTCAAATCAAATACTACAGCATTATCTATGATGTCGTAAACGAAGTCAAAGCATCGATGGAAGGACTCCTCGAGCCAGACAAAGTAGAAAACATCATTGGAAAAGTGGCTGTTCGGGACATTTTCAAGATTTCCCGAGTGGGAAACATTGCTGGTTGTATGGTCAAGAGCGGCAAGGTCACAAAAGCGGCAAACGTGCGCGTTGTTTCCAGCCAATCAGGTGAAATCACTTGGGAAGGTAAGATCAAGAACTTAAAACGAATGAAAGACGATGTAGCCGAAGTTTTAGCTGGTTTCGAATGCGGTATCCTTCTGGATGGATTCAATGACTTTGCTGTTGAAGACGAAATCGAAGTTTACGAAATCCGAGAGATTGCGAGAAAACTTTAGTGATTGAGCGAGGAATCCTCGTTTGAGTCCAATTCGAAAAAAAAAGTTGGAGGCTGAAATCCTCCGATCCCTTTCCAATTTGATTTTGCAAGGGGAGGTCAAAGACCCAAGAGTCTTTCTTCCCTCCATCCACAGAGTTGAAATAACGGAAGA
>JAIXRB010000018.1 GCA_027485405.1 Leptospiraceae bacterium
GCGTTGGTGGGTTTTGAACCCTATACTTTAGTACCTATATCTTTGGTTTTGGAAATGAAAACAGGACAGAGATTTTCGTATTTTAAAAGCGATCTTTTGCCTGTTTGGCAAAAGAAGGATTAGCCTCTCTTCCAATGGATGCATTCGCCAGGGCATTCATCCATTTCTTTTTGAACCTTACCTTGGTCTTCAAAAGGAATGGTTGCCGAATTGATGGAATCTCCGTCCACATGGGTTTGTGAAAGGTCTTCTTCATCCATCATAAAGTATTTGGGCATGTTGTCGGCACATTGGTTGCAAGAAGTGCAATTGTCTTTATCTACATAGGCAATTCGGTTTGGCATAGTTTACTTTTCCCTTATCTTATAGACTAAAATGATTAAAACAAAGACCAGAGTGATGCTGTTTGCTAAAATGATGGGCAAATCACCTTTTAGAAAACCGTAGATCATCCACAAGAAAACTCCCAAGGCTAAGAGAAGATACATATTGCGCGAGATATCTCTTGTTTGTTCCGTTAAGATTACGCGCATCACTTGTGGGAGAAAGGAAACAGTCGTCAAAAAAGCGGCAATATAGCCCAAAAAGTTTTCCATTTATTTGAAGTTTTCTTCGCGGGTGACTACAGTTTTTATGCCGCCTCTGGGATTGTAGTCACCAACCACCTTTAAATACTTAGGCGAGATTTGTTTCGCAATATCAGTAAAGATTTTGTTCACCACATTTTCATGAAAAATCCCTTTGTCTCGAAAAGCCAAAATGTATTCCTTGAGGCTCTTCAATTCCAGACAACGACTACCTGGAATGTATTGAATCAAAATAATCCCAAAATCAGGAAGCCCAGTTTTCGGACAAACGGCGGTGAATTCCGGAATGGTAAAGTCGATAGCAAAATTTTGTCCTGAATAGATGTTGTCAAACCATTCCAGGGGAGGAGTCTGCCAATCCAAAATATGATCTTGCTTGTCTTCATAGCTGGATGCTGATTTTTTTTCTGACATTTCTTTACCTTAGCATTTGCAAAATTAATTTGGAAGCTCATCATGAAAAGTTTTAAAAAGATAGGTGTAATTGATTTCGGTGGTCAGTATGCACACCTCATCGCATCCAGGATTCGTAGGCTGGGAGCTTATTCCGAAATCCTATCCAATGAAGAGCCCCTTTCTCGTTATATGGAGTTTTCTGGGATCATTCTCTCGGGAGGACCTGCGAGCGTTTATGAACCCAAAAGTCCTCAAATAGATTCGGCTCTATTAACTTCCAGTCTTCCCATTTTGGGAATTTGCTACGGTCACCAACTTTTGATGCAGGTTTTGGGCGGAAAGGTAGAGCCTTCTAATTCCAAAGAGTATGGAAAAGCTAAATTAGAATTGCTCTCAAACCAAAATCCCATCTTACGCAATTTAGACTCCAATCGAACAGTTTGGATGAGTCACGGAGATGAGGTATCTCTCCTTCCGAGTGGATTTCAGGTTTTGGGTTCCTCGCCAGATTGTAAATATGCCTTTGTTGCCAATGAAACAAAAAAGATTTTTGGAATCCAATTTCATCCCGAAGTCACTCATTCGGACCAAGGTGAAATCCTTTTGGGAAACTTTATCCGCATTTGCCAAGCAGAACAAAGCTGGGATATCAAAACCTTCCAAGACGAAAAAATTCAATCGCTCCAAAGACAAATTCCACCAAACAAAAAGGTGTTTTTCTTAGTTTCTGGAGGGGTGGACTCCCTGGTTGCTTATGTTCTCGTAGCTAAAGCCCTCGGGAAGGACCGAATCAAAGGTCTTTTGATTGATACTGGCTTTATGCGCGAAAATGAGGTTTCTGATTTAAAACTAGAGCTAGTAAAACAGGAAATAGATCTAACAATCTGGGACGCACGAAACAGTTTTTATGAGGCTTTAAAGAACCAATCAGAACCAGAAGCGAAACGACATATTGTAGGCGAACTTTTTTTAAAAGAACAAGCCAAAGCAGTCGCTTCCCTAGGGCTTGACCCCCGAAATTGGTTATTGGGGCAGGGAACCATTTATCCAGATACAATAGAATCAGGTGGTACCAAACACTCGCATAAAATCAAGACACATCACAATCGCGTTCCAGCTATCGAAGAGATGATAAAGCAAGGACTAATCGTAGAACCAATTTCCGATTTGTATAAAGACGAAGTGAGAGAGTTGGGAACTAATCTAGGGATCCCTTCCCATTTGGTTTCTCGCCACCCCTTCCCAGGTCCGGGCTTAGTTGTTCGTATGATCTCTTCAGCAGAATCAAAAATGGAAGACTCTCTAGATAAGATTCAGGTTTGGTTCAAAAAAGAAAACCCAAGTTTAGATTTTGGAATTCTGCCTTTTAAGTCCGTAGGAGTGCAAGGAGACCAGAGAAGTTACGCTCATTGCTTAGCAATCTCAAACCATTTGGAGTCCTGGGAAGATCGCGAAGAGCTTAGCCGAACAATTACGAACAAATGGAAGGAAATCAATCGTGTGGTTGTACTTTTAGGTGAAAGTGCCTTTCCAAAAGAGTTTCTGTATCAGAAAATAGAGTTGAATGAAGAGTATGCGAACCGATTGAGAAAAGCTGATGATTTAGTAACAAAGATACTGAAAGAAGAAAACATTCTAAAAGAAATTTGGCAAATGCCTGTCGTTCTAGTTCCTATTGGAAATGAAAAAGGCTCCGCTTCTATCGTTCTGCGACCGGTACTTTCCAGTGAAGCCATGACCGCGAGTATCTACCGCATGCCAAATCTGATTTTGAAAAGGCTTGCATCATCTCTAAAAGCCTTACCAGGTATAGACTATGTGTTCTTTGATTTGACGAACAAACCACCCGGAACTATCGAGTGGGAATAAACAACCAAATTTAGATTAAAGAAATAACCAGAGAAACGCCATTGTTCCAATTGCCACTTCTGGAAAATTTTTGTCGAAGGCTGACTTTGGTTCTTCTTTTTCAGATCCAGCGGCCTCAGCAACTGATGGTTTCGTTTCTTTTACTTCATCTGCAACTGATTTTTGCTCTTCTTTCTTGCCACCAAACATTCTTTGAAGAAAAGATCTCTCCTCTTCGACTGGTTTTGGTTCTTCCCAGACCAGTGGTGCTGGAGTTATGGTCAATTGATTCGTTTTAAAAGTTCGAGTAGTTCCGTTTTTCTCTTCAATCAGAGTTTCGCCTTTTTTCGGAGCAGGGCTTGTTTTCACGTTTTCAAATGTTTCTTTGGTAGTTTTGACAAAGACAGTGTCGGAACTGAGAAAAGACAAAGGTGAAAAGAATAAAAGTCCAAATACCAAAACATTGCAAATCTGCTTCATGCCTTCCAAAAGCCTTTTCTACTTTGAAATGGCAATGGAAAAAACCCGAAGGAATGTGACATTTCTATGAAAATCTATTCTTCTTCATTTCCATTGACATAGTAGGCAAAGCTCAAATAGTAACCAAAAGCATTCCGTGGCGTCGTGGCCAAGTGGTAAGGCATGGCTCTGCAAAAGCTTGACCGCCGGTTCGAATCCGGCCGACGCCTCGACAGTCTTGCCTGGATGGTGGAACTGGTAGACACACAGGACTTAAAATCCTGTGGGAGTAATCCCGTGCGGGTTCGATTCCCGCTCCAGGTAGTTAAATTACGCAGATTCAACTGCCGATTGGTAGAACAGGCACTCTAACAAAAAATGGCAATCAACGAAACGGAATCAGAAAAAGACCCAGAATTTCGAGAAAAATTAAACTTGGCATTGGAGTCAGTGGGAAGCGAGGACATTGCTCGTGACCTTGTGAACGATAAAATCAAAGATGCTTTCCTTCTAAAATTCAAAATCAAAATAGAAACGAAGATCGTCATTTTGATGGTTCTGGTATCCACTTTTTCAAAGAAAATTCTATTTGTTTATTCTCTTGGGGGAAATGCCAAATCCCTAAACAAAGTAAAACCTTTTGAGAACTACATTCGCTTTATGCATGAGTTCATTCAGATATCTTCAGAATCAGGAATAGACCCAGCCTTATCTTTATTGGTAGGAAGAGCCGCCTATAACGCTTTAAACGAATCTGTGTTAGATAGACAAATTCAATTTTGGGAAGAAAAGAAAATCGACCAAACTGTTAAGTTTATTTCTGATAAGATCGCTGAATTAACAAAACTGAATTTGATTCAAATTGAGTCGGACATGGAAAAACTTTCGAGCGTTCTAGTTCGTCACAAAAGCATACTGCAAGACGTTGTTAAACCCATTGTTCCACCTAGTCAAAATGAAGAGGTAATTGATCCAACAGAAGGAGAAGATTACAAGCAATTCTTAAACCAAATGTCTCCTAAGTTTGATTTAGTTTTACGCGTTAAAACACTTTTGGCACCTAATGACGGAAAATTAATTTCTCATTTAACTGAAGAAGACACTATTTGTTGTAAGGCTTTGGCAAATTCTCAAGAACAAAAAAAAGCTGCAGGATTGTTAAAGCTAATTACCAAAGAAGGAAAGATCAAAACGA
>JAIXRB010000100.1 GCA_027485405.1 Leptospiraceae bacterium
AATACTAACAACCAGAACAATGCTAATACAGTATCCAATCTCAATTTAGGCACAAACGTTACAGCGATAAGTTCTGGCTCATCTCATAATTGTGCCTTGCTTTCTACAGGTGCTGTTCGGTGCTGGGGGGAGAACTTTAGCGGTCAACTAGGTCTAGGCAATAATAACAACCAGAATAATGCCAATACGGTCTCCAATCTCGATTTCAATACTACTACGACCACTAATAGCACTGTTGATTTCAGTTCCGGCCTACCCAGTGGTTGGACGGGGAACTGGACAGTCACGACCACAGGTTGCGCGTCGGGAAATGGCAATTGCTTGCGGTCTGCCGCGATTGGAAATTCCAATAGTACATCCATTTCAGTGACCAGAAATGTCAATGCAGGCTCTATTAGATTTTCAAGAAATGTTAGTTCGGAAGCTACTTATGATATCTGTTCCTTTTTTATAGACGGTTCTTTAGTGAGCAATTCTAACATCAGTGGCACAGGGAGCTGGACGAATGAAAATTATACGGTTTCGGCTGGAAATCGAATCTTCGCTTGGACGTATTCGAAAGATAGCAGTGACGCTGCAGGCAGTGATGCTTGTTGGATAGATAACGTGGTTTTTCCATAATTGTTTGAAATTGATTCTCGTTTAGTCAGACAGTCTTGCCAAAGGGCCATTCATTGCCATTGTTGGGAATAGATGACTAAAATTCGGATTTTGAAATGGTTTGTGCTATGGGAGCCTTTGGCGTACGCTTTTATCGGAATGGCTTTTCTTGCCATGTTCCAGTTCTCTACTCCCTTTCTATTAGACCAAGATGGTTACTTTCATATCAAGGTGGCAGAATTATGGTTAGAGCAGGGCTATCTCACAAAACTGCCATGGATGAGCGAAGCGATTATGGCAGACCATTATGTGGACTTCCATTTGCTGTTTCAGTTTTTGTTCTTACCATTTCTATTTTTTATCTCGGATCCTATCGTAGCCTATAAATTAGGAACCATTCTCTCCTTTGGAGCTTCCACTGCCTCTTTGATTTGGGTTTTGCGAAAACTGGGGACTAAGTATCGGTGGTTTTACTTTCTATTTTTTTTACTAGGGTCTCATTTGTTTTTCCTTCGGGTTTTGTTTGGGAGAGGGATGATACTCTTTTTGGGCATTTACTTTTTGTTCGTTTACTTTCACATTCGCAAACGATGGCTTCCAGTATTTCTCTTATCTTGGGTTGTTATGTACATTTATCCCTCTTTCTTGGTCCTCCTTGCCACATCCCTATTTCTTGTGATTGGGCATTGGAGAGAAAAAGACCTCTCTTTGTCAGTTACCGCTTTTGCCTGTTTAGGCGGAGTCTTACTTGGAATTTTCCTCCACCCGTCTTTCCCATACCAATTCAAAGGTTATTGGCTCGAAGTGGGAGGGCGATTTTTCCATCCGATGAACCTAGAAGAAACGGGGGAATGGAGTCCTCCGGCTAAGGTTATTTCGATGTCGTCGGTTTTGTTTCCTGTCTCCGTGCTTACTTTTTTGATTCTAGTCGGTCGAAACTTTTCTTCTCGGTTTTTGTCTTTCTATGCGTTTTCGGTATTACTTTTGATTCAATTTTTTCAGGCGAGTCGTTCCATCGAATATTTGTTACCTGTAGCACTTTTGTGCTCGGCTTTTTATCCCATTCGAACACTACCACTCCTGATTCGGCAAGGGTTTCTAGTGGCAGGCTCAGCAATCTTAATTCTATGGTCAGCTCCAAAGATTCTCCAAGACTACCGACATACACTTGCCCAAGCAGATATATCTTTGGATTTTGAAGCCGCCGATTGGTTGGAAAAAAATTCGGAAAAGGGCAGTAAAGTGCTACTTTCTTGGGATCGATTCCCCAGATTCTTTTATCGCAATACTCATAATTATTACTACAATGGAATGAATCCAATCTATTCGTTTGCCAAAGATCCTTCGAGACATTCGCTAGCTAGGTCGTTTTTAGAGGGGTCGGCTGAAAATCTGCATTTGATTCCGGCTTTTTTAGGATTCTCATATAGTGTTCTCGAAATTGCACCTCATAATGCAAAGGCGATCGAAACTATTTTTAAATCCATTAACAGTGGAGATAAAAATGTAGAGAAAGTTTGGGAAAATGCCAGGTATGTCATTTTTAAATTCAAATCGATGAATCAAAGTAATATTGAGCCAAAATCAAAGTAAACAAGCTAGCAAGGTTTCAATTTGTATTTTATTTAAATAAACAAACATGAGTAAAAAATATTAAACGACAACGAATATGGATAAGAAGGAAGAACGGAGAAAAGCTGTGATTGTCTTGAATGGTAATTAAAAACGATTCACTATAGTGCAGCCCCTAGATTTTGAAAAGTAAGAAATGAAATGTTTTTAGGATCAATAAATTGTCCATACTCAATATAGGGTATTTTCTCAAAATTCATTAGCTAGCCTATCAAATGTTATAAATATATACTCAATTTTAGGTATGACGGTACATTTAATTTATACTCAAAGTTAGGTATGGAAATAAAACGAATTTTTTGATTTCTGCTTGCCCCGAAAAATTCTTCCTGTAAAAAGTGGTCATTCCTATGAATCAGGTGAATTAGTGAATCTAATGCAATGCAAAAATGATAAGGTCATTTCTTCCATACTGGTGTTATTCTTGGTCAGTTCCTGCAAGAGTTTTCCTTCTTCTAGAGCTTCACATTCGGAGTCTCGGGAAAAAATCAACGGTTACAATCAGTTTGAGGTATTTAAAGACCCAACTGACGGAGCACGTGGGCTTCTGGGATACGATGAAAAGAAAAACACGACCAAGCTCTGCGAAGGCAAATTAGACGAATCTAGTGCTAGCCAGACTATTGATTACAAGTTGGACATAAAAGACTCAGATTCAATTTCAGCGAGTCTACCACTAGGATTGTCGCTTCCTGCAGATGCAAAAGCAGAACTCTCAGTTCAAAAAGCTACCAAGCTAACGATCAAACTGATCGATCCCAAAGAGTATAGATTGCTCGACTATCAATTGACAGAAAGAGCAAAATCAGACCCAGCCTATAGAGATGAAAAGTGCATCGTCGGTTTATTGTATGCAGAAAAAATCAAAGTCTTCATTGAAGTGGAAGACTCTCAAAAAGTAGCAGGGGGAACCAAAGTTTTAAACTATGATTTGATGGTTTCAAAAAGCAATGAGACTTCTTCCAAATCACAAAAATCCGCTGAAAAGGTTTTTGTCGGTTACATTTCTACTTTGCCTGGGGCAAGTCGCTCAGGTGCAGTCGCACGTTCAGCGGTTCTCCCTGGCTGGGGCCAATTTTACAAAGGCGAAAGTATGAAAGGATCTCTGTTTACGGGAGGTTTTCTTCTCACCTCTTTAGTCACTGCGACAGCTTACGGCAATTACAATTCAAAGAAAAATGAATACAACGATGCGCGAACAGCCGATGTTCTGGCAAATTTGTCCTACACTGGATTTAGTCCGATTGGTGTTCTCACCTATTCTCAAGCCAGTTCTCTTTCTGGTCAGGCAAACCAAGCTGGAAACTTTTTACAGACGACAGTCTATGGGCTAGGAGCTTTGTACATCTTCAATCTCTTTGATGCTTTCTTTCTGGGTTCTACTACTGGCGGTGGAACGGCAATGCAAGAGTCACCTTACAGAGTTCACTACAACTACTACGCAACCAATTTAGGCAATTATGGACGACAAGACAATTATGAACTAGGACTGATTAGGAGCTTTTAATCATGAAAAAATTAAAAATTCAAAAACGATTCTTACTCTCTTTCGTAGGCTTGCTAGCGATAGCAAGTTGTAAATTCAGCGTAGACCCTCCTTCGGTTCTGGCTTTGCTTGCCAATGTGCAAAAGATCCTACCACGAGGAGCCCAATTTTCCTGTGAAGCTGATGATGCCACTACAACTGCGAAACGATTGGTCGGAGTAGTCAAAGACTTTGACAGTGCTTTGACACTTCAAAATGTAAGAGTATCCATCCAAGAATCGAGAGATGTTTCTCCGGTTTTAACCGATGCGGCAGGAGCTTTTCGAATAACAGATATAAATCCTAGTACTGCCACAGTCACAGTCAATTACAACCTGGTAGGCTATGATTCATTGAGTGTAACACGGGACTTTTCTATCTGCCAGAACCACAAAGTGACAGCGAATTTAAATAAGGCTGATATTGCCGCTCTTGGAGTCAACGTGTTTAAGCTGGACGAATCGAAATTGGATTCATTCCGAGTTCAATAAAATCAAGGAACCTAACATGAACAAACCAACCAAACTCACTAACATCACTCAAACCCTCACCACCTTCGCTAAAACCATCTTCACTGAACCAGCTCGCATTGGTTCGTTGTTTGCCATTGGCTTTATCACAACAAGTTTGATAGCTGTTGCAGTGGGAAATTTAACAACCTGGACAGCTGGGCAAACCCTAACAGCTAAAAACTTGAATGATAACTTTGAAAGCCTTCGCTCAGCCGTAGATAGCATTCCCAATTGGACTAAGGGAACAACATCTGGTTCCGCGTTCTATACGGCAGGCAATGTGGGGATTGGGACAAGCACAACAACAGCTGGCACACTCACAGTCCGCGGATCAGGGACAGCGTCAGGTGTGAACCTGCAAACGCAAAACAGCGCAGGTACGGCACTTGTCACGGTGCTTGACAGTGGGAATGTCGGGATTGGGACGACTGCGCCAGCTTCAGCTCTAGAAGTTTCCGGAACAGTTCAATTGCGAGGTGTCAGTACAGGAACAGGTCTTGTTGTTAACAGCTCAGGGAATGTAGGGATTGGGACTAGTAGTCCGAGTTATGCATTGGATGTAATGGGTCCAGGGACAGTTGCTGCTCGTATAAATGCAACGACTTCAAATCAAGCCAGTCCCGAAGCATTTGTTGTAATGTCAGGAAATTCTAACATAACTGGATTTCAAATTGCACATTGGGATTCCGCATCTGCAGGAACGGCATGGCTTTCGTTCCCAAACACGGATCATGTTGCCCATACTTCTGATATCCAACTGAGTACTCGCGGATTTTTTCCAGGTGTAACTATTAAAAATTCCAACAGAGTAGGCATAGGTACGGCATCCCCAGCTCAGACTCTGTCTGTCAATGGCAACGCTGGCAACACAACAGGAGTTTGGGTCACTAACTCCGACTTTCGACTGAAGAAAAATATAGAGACTTTGTCTCCCTATTTAGACCGCTTGACATCACTTCGCCCCGTTACCTTTGAATGGAAAGACCCCGCCAAACTAAATGCGACCGAAGGTAAGCATATTGGATTCATTGCCCAAGAAATGGAGAAGGTATTTCCAAACTGGGTAGATACAGACAAAACTGGTTACAAATGGTTGAACATGGAAGGTATGAATGCGGCCTTTGTGAAAGCATTGCAGGAGTTAGTGGAAAGAGGCAAGGCGAGGGAGAAAGAGTTCAATCAGAAGCTTTCTAAGCTAGAAGAAGAGAACGCGGAGTTGAAAGCTACTGTCGCAAAATTCGATTCTGACCGAGTATCCGACAAACAAAGGATTTCGAATCTAGAAGCCAAGCTAGAAAAGATGATGGTTGCTATGGAAAGACAGTCTGTGGGGAT
>JAIXRB010000122.1 GCA_027485405.1 Leptospiraceae bacterium
TAGGTATTGTCGTAAAATAAAAAACCAGATCCAGAATAGAGGAAAAAAAAATGGCTAAGACAATAGAATTTGATGAATCAGCAAGAAGAAAGCTGTTAGCTGGTGTTAACAAACTAGCGAACGCAGTAAAAGTAACCCTTGGACCAAAGGGAAGAAACGTAGTGATCGATAAGAAATTCGGATCACCTACTATCACAAAAGACGGCGTAACAGTCGCTAAAGAAATTGAATTAGAAGACCCAATCGAAAACATGGGTGCTCAAATGGTAAAAGAAGTTTCCACTAAGACGAATGATATCGCTGGTGATGGAACTACAACTGCTACTATTTTAGCGCAAGCCATAGTAAACGAAGGTTTGAAAAACGTTACCGCTGGTGCAAATCCAATGGCTCTTAAGCACGGAATTGACAAAGCAGTGACTGCGGCAGTTGAAGAGATTAAAAAAAGATCTATAAAAATCAACAGCAAAGCGGAATACGCAAACGTAGCGACCATTTCTGCAAACAACGATCCAGAAATCGGTAACCTAATTGCTCAAGCTTTTGACAAAGTGGGAAAAGAAGGAGTGATCACTGTTGACGAAGCTAAGTCAATTGAAACCACTCTTGATATCGTAGAAGGTATGCAATTCGACAGAGGATACATTTCTCCATACATGGTGACTGATCCTGAGTCTATGACTGCTACATTCAGCGATCCTTTCATTCTTATCTATGACAAGAAAATCGCGGCTATGAAAGACCTAATTTCCGTTTTGGAAAAAGTGGCTCAATCAGGACGCCCTCTTGTGATCATCGCTGAAGAAGTAGAAGGAGAAGCTCTTGCTACTATCGTGGTCAACACTCTTCGCAAAACGATCCAGTGCGTTGCTGTGAAAGCTCCTGGTTTTGGCGACAGAAGAAAAGCTATGCTTGAAGACATTGCGATCTTGACTGGTGGACAAGTGATTTCTGAAGACCTCGGAATGAAACTTGAAAACGCAGATCTTAAAATGCTTGGAAAAGCAAAAAAGATCGTAGTAGACAAAGAAAACACTACAATCATCGAAGGTGCTGGTTCTTCTAAAGACATCCAAGGTCGAGTGAACCAAATCAAAAAACAAATCGAAGACACTACTTCTGATTACGACAGAGAAAAACTCCAAGAAAGACTCGCAAAACTAGCGGGTGGCGTTGCAGTGATTCACGTTGGTGCCGCAACTGAAGTTGAAATGAAAGAGAAAAAAGCTCGTGTAGAAGATGCTCTTTCTGCAACTAGAGCCGCTGTGGAAGAAGGAATTGTTTCTGGTGGTGGTTTGACTTTGCTACATTGCCAAGAAGTAGTTCGTAACCTCAAACTAGAGGGCGATGAGAAAACGGGAGCGGCGATCATTCTTCGTGCTTTAGAAGAGCCTATCCGAATGATCACTTCCAATGCAGGACTTGAGGGTTCTGTGATAGTAGAGCAAGCTCGAACTAAAAAAGGAAATGAAGGCTTCAATGCTCTTACCATGAAATGGGAAGATATGATCACTGCGGGAGTTGTTGATCCTGCGAAAGTCGTACGATCTGCACTTCAAAATGCGGCTTCTATCGGCGCGATGCTTCTCACAACAGAAGTGACCATCACTGACAAACCAGAGCCTAAGGACGCAGGTGGTCCTCCAGGCGGTGGAATGGGCGGTATGGGTGGAATGGGAGGCATGGGTGGAATGATGTAATTCGATTCGTCGATTACAAACTCCAACTATGCAACCAAGAGCTTGGGAGAAATCCCAGGCTCTTTTTGTTAGTGGAGAATTTCTCTGAGATCAAAAAATCATAAGAAAATCTGTCCAATTTTCTTACTTCAATGAAAAACAGTCTAAATCACCAGGAATCAGCATGGCTCAAATCAACCACACCCTATTAGAAGAAAGAATATCTCGAGAAACTACCCATATCGATGGAAAGCTTCTCAGTTCGATTAAGAACTTTGTAGAAAACGGGGAGCCGGCTGAACTCGCGGCAATCAACCCCAATCGATTGGCATTGAAGATCAAAGAAGACAATTTGAAAACTTTGAAAGCTTTCTTGTATTTAACCAAAGCCGGAGTTTTTGATATGGAATGGGCTGTCCACTGCCCTCATTGCAATGGGACTCAACAATTAGCTCCTAGTTTAGCGGGAATCAAACACGAAGGTAGATGTGGGGCATGCGTAACTACCTTTGAAGCTGAATTTGACAAACATACTGAAATTAGATTCAAGATCAATCCATCCATCTGCGAGACAGGCAATTTGCATCCGTTCGATGTGAACTTTTTTTCTCATGAAACTGAGCCTGGAATTACAATTCAAATTGAACCACATATGGTTCATTTTTTGGAATTAGATGTTAATCCTGGAATATATGTTTTAGCAAACCAAGAAGAAAAGAAATTACAAATTTTTCGAGTGGCAGATGAGAAAACGAATAAAACACAGAAAATAGAAGTTTTGTATTCAGAAACAACTCCCTCGTTTACAAATAATTTACTAGACAAACCAGGAACGTTGAGTTTAACCATAAAAAATGAAACCAATGTCGAACAGGAATTTCTCTTCTCTAAGCTAAAAGAACCTGACTGGACTTCTGCGGCATTGGTTTCTACTCTCCAAGAGTTTAGAGACCTTTTTTCAGAGGAAATGTTATCTTCCAATGAGGCTTTTTCAATTAAGAACCTTTCCTTTTTATTTACGGATATCAAGGGTTCTACGGAACTTTATGAAAAACTGGGAGATTCAAAAGCCTTTTACTTAGTCAAAGAGCATTTTAAAATTATGGAAGAAGTGGTTAAAAAATACAACGGGGGGATTGTGAAAACAATTGGAGACGCTGTTATGGCTGTGTTTTCAAACCCAAAATCAGCTCTTGATTCTTCAATGGAGATGATTGACGCCTTTGACAAGTTCAATACAGAAGGCGGAATTCGAGATAAAATTATCATCAAAGTAGGGATCCATTCGGGGCCTTGCATTGCCGTGACTTTAAATGACCGAATTGATTACTTTGGAACTGTGGTAAATATTGCCGCAAGAGTGCAAGGTTTGTCAGATGGACGAGATGTTATGTTGTCTGATCGATTTTTCTCCGAAAGTGGAGCCGAAAAAGCACTCCATTCCGAAAATTGGAAAATTGAGAACTTTACAACCAGTCTGAAAGGTTTAACTGAAAAATTTAAGATTCATAAGCTTGTGAAGGTGGAATGATTTAAGTCGGAAATCCTAAATTAAAACAAGCTATCGATAAGTTTAAAATTCCTTTGCAATTTGAAGTTGACAAAAGTAGAGGGATTTTTTCTCTTCAAAGTATGGTCATTATTTTGACAAAAAGTTTTCTGCTTCTCCTCTCGCTCCAAAAAGCCTGAGGAAGGGGATCTTTTGTCAAAACCCACTTCCTAGTTGAAGTGGGATCTACCTCTCGGTGCAAAACCCCCTCTTCTCCTAGGATTTCGACTTAAAAAGGAGAAGAAAATGAATCACAAAACCAACAATGTCCATATCCAGGACGTTACATTGCGCGATGGAAACCAAGCTTTGCGTACACCTTGGAACGCAGAAGAGAAGAAACAAGTGTTTCAGCTTTTGCAAAAACTAGGAGTTCAAGGGATGGAAGTAGGATTTCCTTCTGCGAACCAATCCGAATTTTCCATCTGCCAAAGTTTGGCTTCGGTAGCAACGGACCAGGAAGTCATTTCAGCTCTTTCTCGAGCGAAAGAAAAGGAGATAGAGATCACTTGGCGGGCAATTCAAAATGCTCCTAGACCCAGGCTTCATATCGTTTACCCCGTTTCCGAGTATTCCATTCGAAATGTTTTGAATTCTTCGCAAAAAGCAGTGGCGAGAGTTGTTAGAGAAAGTATCCAGTTTGCAAAAAACTTAGTCGGAAACAAAGGAGAGATTCAGTTCTCGGGAGAACATTTTGGAGACCCTGAAACAGATTTGGAGTTTGCGATCGCCATTTTCAAAACAGCGATCCAAGAAGGAGCAAATGTGATCAATTTGGCAAACACTGTCGAGAGGGATCGTCCTTTTGCTTTTGTAGAAAAAGTAAGAGCCGTGAAACGGGAGATTGGCGAAACTGCAATTCTTTCCATTCATACCCATAATGATTTAGGAATGGCGACGGCGACTACGGTAGAAAGCGTGTTTGCTGGGGCAACTCAAGTAGAAGTGGCATTGAATGGTTTGGGAGAACGTGCTGGAAATACGAATTTGTATGAAACAGCCATTGCCCTTCACCTAGCTGGAAAGTCAGTCTCTTTGGAGTTTAGTGAAATTCTTCCTACTGCTGAGGCATTGTCCAGACTTACCAACATCCCAATCCCAGAAAAAGCACCGATTTTGGGTTCCGACATCTTTGCCCATCGAAGTGGAATCCACCAGGATGGAGTTCTAAAAACAAGCCACTTGAAAAAGACGGCGTATTCTGCTTTTTCTCCTCAATTCGTAGGTAGGAAGGGAGAAGAAACCATCGAATTCACAAACCAATCGGGGAAAAAGGCTTTGGAGCATGTTCTGTCTAAAAAAGGGATGGTTCTTAAGCCCGAAGAGATCGAAACTATATTTAGGGAAAACAAGGGAGTTCTATCTATTTAAATGAAAAAATTTTGGAGCTTTGCTCTAGCCCTATCTGTTTCCAGTTTTTGTGGTCCTCCGAAGCCTTCGCCCTTGGTTTCGGGGTTACTGATTCCTCCCGCCACACCCGCCGCTGTTGTTCCTCCTGTTGAGATTGTCCAAGGAACACTGGTTGCGGTTGCTTCTGGGACTGAAACCAATGAGTTCGGAAATAGAGTTCGACTCTCGGTTCGGCTGGGTAAAGCGCCCACTACTTCTCTACAAGTATGTCTCGTCACCACTAATGAGTTTGCTGGAACCGTTGTTGTGGCAAGCCCAGTATTTGCCAGTGCCGCTCCCTGCAACTCACCCTTTCTTACATTTACTCCTGAGAACTGGGAAACAAATCAGACAGTGTCTATCCAAGGCGAGAGAGGGGTCGTCGGAGTTTCGGGAGACACAACGTATTTCATAGATTTAAGAATCATATCGACGGAAGATGCGTTTAAAAATGTTGCCGTAAGTCGTTTAACATTGATTAATAGGGATATCGACGTTGCCGGTGCCACATTCATTCGAATCAATGTTGTTAATCTGAATGGAACTTTGGTTCTGCAAAACAATGCTTCCAATAACCTGACCTTCACCGAGTCTGGAATTAATAATTTTACGCAAGCTCTTACAAATGGATCGACCTATTCCATATCCGTTTTGACCCAACCCACTGGGCAAATCTGTGCCGCCCAAGAGTCGGCTTTTGGAACAGTGACCGGAACAACAGTCACTATCAACTTCAATTGTGTGACCGGTTATGTGTTCAATGGAACTATTTTTGGCACGGCAAATCCCCCCACTTTGGGCCAAAGCTTTGCCTCCTTAACTACCCTCGCAGGAACTGCCTCCTCGGGCAATGTCAATGGAATTGGAACGGTGGCTAGATTCAACAACCCGATTGCCGTAGCCACAGATGGTTCCAATCTGTTTGTTGCCGATTTCGGAAACAATGCTGTACGAAGGATGAGCCTTGGAAACAACCAAGTCACAACTCTTGCAACAGTGAACGGAGCACATGGGGTTGCCACAGATGGAACCAACGTTTATGTGGCTTCCCAAACCCGTCATACAATCACAAAAGTGGTGATTGCCACAGGAGCCTCTTCTATCATTGGGGGAAGTGATGGTATTAGCGGAAATGTCAACGGGGCAAGCGGCACATCTCGGTTCAATTCGCCTACCTACCTGACAACGGACGGAGTGAACCTATACATCACAGACCGAGCAAACATAACAATACGACGTATTTTGCTTGCCACTGGAGTTGCTTCCAGTGCCTTGTCCCTCGGTTTGAATAGTCCAAATGGAATTGCGACAGATGGACGTTATATTTATATAGCAAATACCAATTCACATAATATTCTAAGGTTTGATCTACTTGGTACGAGTAGTCAGGCTTTGATCATTGCAGGTGATGATACAACTCCATTTGCCTCTGGAACAACGGACAATGCCATAGGAACAACGGCTCGTTTCAACTCACCCTATGGTCTGGCTTTGGATGGGACCTATCTCTATGTTTTAGAAGGAACGGGTCGTAGGCTGAGGCGAGTCACACTTTCTGGAACATTTCCCGTGACTACAATTGCAATTGCTCCGGCTTCTACTGGTCTCTTAGATGGTGCTCTTGGAACTCCGCCTGGACTGGCAACCGCAAGATTTTGCAACAATGCCACTTGTGATACGTCTTTAACAACGGATGGAAATTTTCTTTACCTTGCTGACCGGAACCTGCACACAATCCGCCGCTTTGGGTATTGACAGATGAACACTGTTCTGGTATTCTTTTAGTATCATTCTAAAAAGAGGCAAATCCATGGGACATACAGTCATCCAAAAAGCACGAATTTTTGATGGATCTGGAAATTCTAGTTTTGTGGGAGATGTCTCCTTTAGCGACGGAAAGATCAAAGAAATCTCGAAAACACCGATCGCCTTACAACCCGGTGATACGGTCATTTCAGGCAAAGGGTATTGGCTTACGCCCGGGTTCATCGACTTTCATACGCATTACGACGCAGAGATAGAAGTATCTCCCGATCTTTCCGAATCTCTTAGGCATGGAGTAACTACTGTCACTCTAGGATCTTGTTCTCTTAGCTTGGCACTCGGAACTCCGGAAGATCTAGCAGATATGTTCAGCCGAGTCGAAGCAATTCCAAGAACCGAAGTTTTAAAAATCTTAGAAAAGGGAAAAACTTGGAATTCGGCAAAAGAATACAAGGCACACCTAAACTCCCTCCCTCTAGGTCCCAACGTCACTTCGTTTGCTGGGCATTCGGCAATCAGGGCAAATGTGATGGGTCTGGAACGATCTTTGACTAAGGGTGAAAAAGCTACAGAATCTGAACTTAAAAAAATGGATAGTCTGTTAAATGAAGCATTGGACGAGGGCTTTTTAGGGATGTCCATCAACACCTTGGTTTGGGACAAAATGGACGGAAATCGTTTCCGATCCAGACCCCTGCCCTCCACGTTTGCTCCCTGGAGCGAATACCAATTCCTCAACCGAACAGTTCGAAAGCGAGGAAAGGTATTCCAAGGAGTTCCCAATGTTTCTACAAAAATCAATGTACTTATGTTCCTTTGGGAAGCGTTGGGCTGGTTTAGAAAACCTTTAAAAACCACGATCATATCGCTCATGGACGTAAAATACGACCCCAGGTTGTACAAACTACTCTCCCTAATTGGAAGGGTGGCCAATACCCTTTTGAAAGGGAATTTTAAGTTCCAATCTCTTCCCGAACCGTTTGATCTCTATGCCGATGGAATGGATGTTGTGGTTTTTGAAGAGTTTGGTGCGGGAGCGTATGCAAACCATATCGAAAGCGAGCTAGAACGAAAAAAACTAATGAAAGATCCCAAGTATCGAAACTGGTTTCGAAGCCAATGGAACAATTGGTTTCTTCCTAGGGTCTTTCATAGAGACTTCAAAGAAACAGAAGTGGTTTCTTGCCCAGATTCCTCCATCATCGGAAAATCCATCGACCAAATCTCAAAAGACCGAAACCAAGACTCCGTTTCTACTTTCTTAGATCTGGTCGCCGAACACGGAAACTCTATCCGTTGGCATACAGTCATGGCAAACCACAGACTAAAACCCTTACAAAGCATAGTTTCCAACCCCGACATTCTCATTGGGTTCAGTGATGCAGGTGCCCACCTAAGGGGAATGGCCCACTATAATTTTCCTCTGCGGATGTTGAAGTTGGTGTACGATGCAGAAAAAGTGGGCAAACCATTTATGAGTTTAGAAAAAGCCGTACATCGTCTAACTGGCGAAATATCCGAATGGTTTGGCATCGATGCAGGAAAAATTGAGGTGGGTAAGAGAGCCGATTTGGTGCTCATCGATCCGAAGCATTTGGATGCAAGTGTAGACCAAGACATTGAAGCTCCTATGAGTTTTTTCAACGGCTACCAAAGATGGGTTCGCCGAAATGACGAAACTGTCACCCATGTCTTTGTCAACGGGGAGCTTGCCTGCAAAAAGGGAGCTCTAGAACCTGGTATAGGCACTAAAAAGAAACTAGGGCAGTTTTTAACCTCTACCCTAGGAAGCTAAAACTTGGTTAAGAAGCTAAAACTAGGTTAGGTTAGACTAGCGAAGTCTAACCTAATTCTTTTGTCAATAAAGCCAGAAACTCATCCTTAGGAAGAGTTGCCGTCTTCTCTTCTCCTAACTTTCGATAGGAGACAGCTTTGCTTTCCACTTCTTTGTCTCCTAAAATCAATGTATAGGAAGCTCGTTTTAGGATGGAATCTCGGATTTTAGAACCGATTTTTTCGTTTCGCAAATCCAGTTCGACTCGAAAGTCTTTCTCTTTCAAAGCTATGAATACTTCTTTTGCATACGATGAATGAGATTCGGCAACAGTGGCTATTTGAATCTGCAAAGGATTGAGCCATAGAGGGAACTTTCCTTCGTAGTGCTCAATCAAGATACCGATAAATCGCTCAAGAGAACCATAAATGGCACGGTGGATCATAACTGGAGGGTGTTTCTTTCCATCGCTCCCAGTGTATTCCAACTCAAATCGGTTTGGCATTGAAAAGTCGATTTGCACTGTTCCGCACTGCCAATGCCTGCCTAAAGAGTCTTTGATGTTGAACTCAATCTTTGGTCCGTAAAATGCCCCTTCCCCTTCTTTGATTTCGTAAGCGATTCCTTTCTTTCGCAAAGCATCGTGGAGAGCTTTAGTCGCTAGTTCCCAGTCTTCATCGGAACCTTGCGATTTTTCAGGTCTTGTAGCGATAAAGGTTTTGAACTCATTGAATCCAAACTTCTTGTAAACGGAAAAAGTGAAATCTATGATGTCTTCTACTTCTGGTTCAATCTTATCTGTGGGAGCATAGATATGGGCATCGTCCTGAGTGAAGGCTCTAACACGAAATAAACCATGCAATACGCCTGACAATTCATGCCGGTGCACAGTGCCAAGTTCCATATAACGCAGTGGCAACTCTCGATAGGAGTGCATATGATTTTTGAAAACCAAAGAACAGCCTGGGCAATTCATTGGTTTTACGGCAAAGTCCGCCTCATCTATTTCTGTGAAATACATGTTTTCTCGAAAGTTGTCCCAATGCCCCGAACGCTTCCAAAGTGAGGAATTGAGAATTGTAGGAGTTTTGATTTCCTGGTAGCCGCGCTGAAAACACTCTTCCCGTATATAGTCTGCTAGGGTGTTCCAAAGAACCGTTCCTTTTGGATGCCAAAAAGGAAAGCCAGGAGCTTCGTCTTGAAAACTAAATAGATCTAGTTCTTTTCCTAGTTTTCGATGGTCTCGTTTTTTTGCTTCTTCTATGATAAACAGATATTCGTCTAAGAGTTTCTTGTTTGGAAAAGAAACTCCATAGATCCGCGTGAGCATTTTATTCTTTGCATCCGCTTTCCAATAGGCCCCAGAAATTGCCGTTAGTTTGAAAGCTTTGAGAAGACCAGTTCTTGGAACATGGGGGCCGCGACAAAGATCATACCAATCCCCTTGCCCATACAAACTTACTGACTCTGAATCAAATCCTTGGATGAGCTCTACCTTGTAAGGTTCGTTTTCTGATTTGAATTTTTGAATAGCTTCTGCTTTAGAAAGTTCCCATCGTTTGACACCTAAGTCTAGCTTGACTATTTCAGCCATTTTTGCTTCGATTTTTGGCAAGTCATCCGGGTGGAGTATCGTATCTCCCATATCAATGTCATAGAAAAAAAATCCAGGACCGTTTTCGATCACTGGGCCAACTGTTAAGCGGGCATGGCTCCAAAGACTTTGGACTGCCATTCCCAAAAGGTGTGCGGTGGAATGATGAAAAATCTCTTTGCCTGGCTTTGAATCAAATGTCAGAAATTCTACAGTTGCATTGGTCTTTGGAACGGTGCTCAAATCGACGGGATTTGCTCCATCGATACTGACCGCAAGGGCTTTGTCCCTTAGAAAAGGTAGGGATTGTTGGATGAATTCGCTGAAGGATTGCCCAGGTGGGATTTCTTTCTTTGAGCCATCTGGTAAAGTTAGTAATAAAGGTTCCATAGTAGACTTTTACAGAGTTTTTTAGGAAACCGAGAGTGAAAAGAAGACTTTTAAAGAAAAGTATGTGAACCCCAATTTGGGATCCACATACGGCAGGGGTTCTGTTTTAAATAGCTCCTTTGCCTTTTTCTTCCGTTCGGATTCGAATCACTTCTTCAAGAGGCATGATAAATATCTTACCGTCTCCGATCTTACCTTCCCCAGTTTTTGCCGCTTTCAAAATGGCATCCACAGTTGGTTTTACGAACTCATCATTGACTGCGATTTCTAGTCGAACTTTCCTAAGCAAGTTGACCGTATATTCATGTCCTCTGAACACTTCGGTCTTTCCTTTTTGCTGGCCGTAACCTTGCACGTCAGAAATGGTCAAACGATAGATTTCGTTTTTCGTAAGTTCCGCTTTGACTTCTTCCAGCTTATGGGGCTGGATAATGGCGATAATCATCTTCATATATTTATTCCTTTTAGTATCCTATTTAATTCCTAGTGAAGGTGGTAACCTTGCTCTCCGTGGACTTCTGTGTCTAGACCAGCTATTTCTTTCTCTTCTTCAATTCGGAAGCCAATGGTCTTTTCTATTGCAAAGGCAATCACATAAGAGACAATGAAAGAATACAAACCTGTCGCCAGAACACTGATGATTTGAATTTTTAACTGTTCAGCCATAGTCACCCCTTCGGCTAAACTCAGTGCAAATACAGCTGTTAAAATCGCTCCTAAAGCACCACCTGCACCATGGATTCCAAAAGCATCCAATGAATCATCATAACCAATCTTTCCTTTCATAAGGATAGCGGCATAACAAACGGGAGATACGATCAATCCGAGGTAGATGGCACCCATTGGCCCAACAAAACCTGAGGCAGGAGTGATAACGACTAGACCAGCGACGATTCCTGAAGCAGTTCCGAGAGCGGTCGCTTTTCCTGTATGAAAATACTCAACCACTAACCAAGAAATCCCTGCCGCGGCTGGCGCAACAAGAGTAACAAGGAATGCCCTCGCGGCAAGTCCATTGATCGCTAAGCCTGAACCGGCATTGAAACCGAACCATCCAAACCACAACAAACCAGCGCCCAAAAGAGTGTAAGTCATGTTATTGGGAGCCATGATCGAATTCGCATCGCCTTTTCTTTTACCGACAACTAAGGCGGCGGCTACACCGGCAATACCAGAGATCAAATGCACCACGGTTCCACCCGCAAAGTCTAAGGCTCCCATGGCAAACAACCAACCCGATCCAGCCCAAACCCAATGAGCCACTGGATCATAGACCAAGGTTGACCAAAGTAGAATAAAAACCACATAACCTCTGAATTTAATTCGTTCAGCAAGTGCTCCCGAAATTAGAGCAGGAGTGATCATAGCAAACATCCCTTGGAAGAGAAAATGAACATACTTAGGGATTGTGCCTTCCAGAGTGTTTTCATCGATTCCATTTAGGAAAAGCAAAGAAAAGTCTCCAAAATAGGGGCTTTCTCCAGAGAATGAAAAGCTGTAACCGAAGATGGTCCATTGAATCGCGATCACTAGTATGGCAACAAAGCTATGCATCATCGTTGACAGTACGTTCTTTGATCGAACCAAGCCACCGTAAAACAACGAAAGCCCTGGGATCATAAAGAAAACCAAAGCGGAAGATACGATGATCCACAAAGTATCTGCTTTGTCCATTTCTGGAGCGGGGGTTGGTTCAGCCTCTTGGGAAAATAGAATTCCCGGTACAAAGAGGAAGAAAGCATAGGCTAAAATTTTTAACTTTTGTTTCATTTTACTTCTCTGGTTGAATAGTTTCAGCGAAAAAAGATGTTTCTCCTTTCGCCCATTGGATAGTTTGCAAATATCGTACCCAATCGCAATGGTTTACAATCGAAAGCCATAAATACGCTGAAAAAGTGTCCAATTTGCTGAATTTTCGATTTTCCGATAAAGAGAAATTTCAACGATTTTCCCGCAATTTACGCTAATTGCTCATATTTTAAGCAAAATGCATGGTCGAGAGAGGATTTCCGGAAACTGCTTGGAATGCCGCTTGCCAATGTATCTAACTTCGCCATTACTCCATTTGTGGATTTAGTTGTATCCAGCGAACTCGGATTGTATTGCCCTTTTGGTGATTTTTTCATAGATCCTCTCCGCCCTGTCCATCGGGCACTTGTTACCCACGGTCATTCGGACCATGCGAGACGAGGTTCAAAAGAATACCTCACCCAAGAAAATGGAGTGGGTATTCTAAAAGAAAGGCTCGGTCGCAACCAATCCATTTCTGGAATCCCCTATAACCAGGAAATTCGAATCAAAGATGCAATCGTCTCCTTTCACCCAGCTGGCCATATCTTGGGTTCTTCACAGATTCGTATAGAAGTGAATGGCGAGGTTTGGGTGGTTAGTGGAGATTACAAAACAACTCCCGATCCCACTTGCGAACCTTTTACCCCTGTTCGTTGCCATACTTTTGTTTCGGAAAGTACTTTTGCTCTTCCTATCTATCATTGGGAAACTGAAGCGGAGCTTGTTCGGCAGATCCAAAGCTTTGTGAACCAAAACAAAAAGGACAATGTATTGACAGTCCTTTGTGGCTATTCTTTAGGAAAGGCACAGCGACTATTGAAAGCAGTGGATTCTGACAATGTGTATTTATCACCCAGTGTCTTTCGTATGACAAAGGAATATGAAAGTGCAGGGGTTCAATTCAAAGCTTATAGAGAATTTAAGGGAAAGGAAAAAAAATCAGATTGGTCAAATGGGGTCCTGATCACTCCCCCTCAAACCATTCCCATCGACTATTTCCAAGAGCTGGATATTGAGTTTCGAGCGGCATTTGCTTCAGGATGGATGTCCCAGTCTGGTTCTAACCAAATGCAGAGCTATAGCGCTGGTTTCGCAATGAGCGATCATGCAGATTGGGAAGGGCTCAATATGGCAGTACGAGAATCGGGAGCAGAGCGGATCATTGTTCACCATGGATTTTCAAAACCTTGGATACGTTATCTTTGCGAGAAAGGGTTCAATGTCCTGACTTTTCCTAAAAACTAAATGCAAGATCTGATCATTTTATTCAATAATTTAAAGAATACGAAAAATTTAGCTAAAAAAGATCGATTGTTATACGATTTTTGGGAATCAGTCCCTGAACATTTGAAAGCAGAGTATCATTTGTTTTTTGCCGATAAGAAAAAAGGTTTTCGCATCAAAAAAGACCAAGCGATTCATTGGGCAAAGGAGCATTGGGCGATACCGACTTGGTTATTTGAAGAATGCTTACAAGAAACCAAGGATTGGAGATTGGTTTTTAGTTCTCTTCTCCCCCACCCAAAAGTACCTTGGGAAGAAACTCTTTCTTCCGAACAGTGGCTTCACTTTCTAAGGCAAGTTAGTTCTGAAAAAAACCCCGATTTCACTTTAGAACGCTTTCCCAAACTTTCCCAAATGGCTCGGATCTTCCTTTTGGAACTAGGTAAAAGACCTTGGGCAATTCAGGAAGAGAATGAATCTCTATTTGTCCCAGAAGTTGCCTCAAATTCAGACTTAGACCCGAAGCAAAGCTTAGCTCGCCTGGAAGAGTCGGAAGCATTGTTTGAACTCCTCTACTATCAGCAAAATGCAATGACCGAAATCTTTACTTTTGGAGTGGCGGAAGGATTTCCTGTTTTGGTTCTAGAGAAAGAGATTCCAAAAGATATTCGTAAACAACTGAAAGGCTATTGTCAAAGTCATTTGGTTCAGAAATTCGGACCTACTCGCTTAGTACAAAAAGGTCTAATTGCTAGAATCTCCTTTACTTTGATGAAAGAAAACCTGCGAAAGAAATCAGGGCTTGAGATAGCCGACCCAAAAATCATAGAACTGATCCAAGGCCCAAACGAATCGGCAAAGGCTATCACACTCGACGACCTTAGGAAAAAAGGCAAATGGACTTAAAACGAATCCGCAAAGCAAATGATAAACCGCTGAAAATGGAAGGGTCGTACGTTTTGTATTGGATGCAAGCCTATCGCCGATTTGATGCTAATTTTGCTTTTGAATATGCGGTGCATTTGGCCAAGAAGTTTCAAAAAGAATTGATTGTCTATGAAGGACTTAGGATTGACTATCCTTGGAGCTCGGAGAGAATCCATACATTCATTTTGGACGGAATAGAGGATAACCAGGAAAGAGCGAAAGAGCTGGGAGTAAACTATTGGAGTTTTGTGGAAACGAAACACAATCCAGCTCATGGAATTTTAAAGAAAATCTGCGAATCTGCAGTCTGCGTGGTAACAGATGACTTTCCTTGCTTTATCATCCCAGAACAGACAGCAAACTTAGCAAAGAAAGTAAACTGCTCAGTGTTTCGTGTGGATTCCAATTCATTAGTTCCTATTGGTTTTTATGGCAGGGAAGCAAGTGCCGCGAGAGTACTTCGAATTTGGATGCACAAGGCGTTTCAAAAAGATTGGGGAGATTTTGCCAAAGAAGTTTGGACAAAGAAAGATCTAGAAGATACAAACAAAAACTCGAAACCACCCTTTGCTTCCGGTTCCATTTCAGATTTAGATCTATCAAAAATGCAATTTAAAGAAAATGTACCGCCATATGGTGGGAAAAAAGGAGGAAGAAAAGAGGCTCTACGTCTTTTGAGGGTTTTTATTCAGGATAAACTGAATGAGTATCTAACAAAACGATCGAATCCAGACGATCCTAAGCTAACGGCAACGAGTGGACTTTCTCCCTACTTACACTTTGGATTTATCAGTGTCCAAGAGATTGTTCTGGAGATACTAAAAGCCCACAAATTAGTTTCTTCTATACCGGAACGTATGAAAAACCAGAAACCGGGAGACAGAGAAAACTTCCTGACACCAAATCCAACCTTGAACCATTTTTTTGATGAGCTTCTCACCTGGAGGGAGATTGGTTATTTGTTTTTTTGGGAGAAGCCAGAGTTTCGAAAAAACCTTTCTCATCTTCCTGATTGGGTTCAAAAAAATTTCGCAAAACACGGGAATGACAAAAGACCTTTTCTTTATACTAGAGAAGATTGGGAGTCCGCAAAAACCCACGATCCCCTCTGGAATGCGGCTCAAATTGAACTGGTAAAAACAGGATCTATGCACAACTATATGCGAATGCTCTGGGGAAAGAAAGTGATTGAATGGTCGGCTAGCTACGAGGAAGCTTTTGATACTCTAGAACATTTAAACAACAAATACGCCTATGATGGTAGAAACCCAAACTCCTATACTGGAATCCTTTGGTGTTTTGGTTTGTTTGACCGTCCTTGGTTTCCGGAGCGACCAGTTCTTGGAAATCTGCGTTATATGTCTTCGGATTCCACAAAGAAAAAATTCAAACTAAACTCCTATCTCAGTTATGTGGACTCGTTGCAAGGAAAGTCAGATACTTTGTTCTCAAAATGACTGAGATTTCGGAAACCATTCCAAAAATCATTGAAGATGAAAAACAAGATAGGGTCTACCATGTACGAGTGATTCTATTCAACGATGAAGTAAACACTTTCCCGCATGTAGAATCTTGTCTTATGAAAATTTGCTTCAAATCAAAGAAAGAAGCCAAGAGAATCGCAATGGAGGCACATAGCGAAGGAAAAGCGACTTGCTACCAAGGTAGTTTGGAAGAGTGCGAAACAGTTGCAGACAAACTTGCGACAGAAAAACTAACAGTAAGTATTGAATCATGAAAAAATCCCCTATTGAATTGGCTCTTTTTGAGTTGCAAAATCATTCCAAAGCAAAGTTTCTTTCTAGGTTCTTTAAAACGGGAGTTGGGCAATACGCAGAAGGCGACAAGTTTTTAGGAATCACCAATCCGCAGGTGCGACAGGTTCTTAAAATCCATGGAAAAGAAGCGAGCATAGAAGATATTGAAAATCTGGTCAGATCTCCTTGGCACGAAGCACGGTTGCTAGGATTTCTTTGTGTATTGCAGAAATACGAAAAAACCAAAGATCCATCAGAAAAAGAAAAATGGGTTGATTTTTATTTGAGTCATAAAGAGTTTTTGAACAACTGGGACTTGATTGATATAACAGTGCCTAGGCTTTTAGGCAACTGGCTCATTGGTAAAAACACCGTTTTGCTTTATTCATTGGCAAAATCAAATAATATGTGGGAAAACAGAATTGCGATGCTTGCGACTTTTGCCTTTATCAGAATTGGAAATTTTAAGGATTGTTTAGCCATTGCGGAAATTCTGCTTTTGCACCCCCACGATTTGATCCATAAAGCAGTAGGATGGATGCTAAGAGAAATGGGTAAGAAGGACAAAAAAACTTTGCTTTCCTTTTTAGAAAAACACTCTACTCAAATGCCCAGAACTATGCTCCGTTACAGCATAGAAAAGCTACCTGAGAAAGATCGAAAATCCTGGCTTTTAAAAAAGTAAAAACAAATCGTTTCTACTTTTTTAGTACATCAGAAATATAGTAAACCTTTACCGGTTCTGCCTTTCCTTTTAGCATTAAGTCCTTTGTTTCATCGTATTTTATGTATTTATCGCCACCAGCGGCAAGAAATGCAGACTCAGAAACAACCACTCTACCAGGAGTTCCATGGCTTTCTAAACGTGCCGCCGTGTTAACAGCATCACCGATGACTGTGTAGTCCATACGTCGCATAGAACCTATATTTCCTACAATGGCTTCCCCGAAATTTACCCCAATTCGGAGGCGGAAGGTATTGGGTGGAAGACCCAGTTTTTCGTTGATCTCGACCATCTTCTTCTGCATTTCAAAGGCACAGGCTATCGCATTGTAGGCATCATCTGGAGATTGTTTCGGAGCACCCCAAAATGCCATAATGGCATCGCCAATGTATTTGTCTAAGGTTGCCGAATAATTAAAAATCAGCTCTGATAGATTTTCAAAAATTGTGTTTAGATTGCCCAAAACAACAGAGGGCGGATTTTTCTCTGAAAAAGTTGTAAATCCAACAATGTCTGAGAACAAAGTGGCTATCGGTCTTTCTTCGCCCCCGAGTTTGATTTGTTCGTTTACGATGGTTTCCATTACTTCAGGGGAGAAATAACGGGAAAGCCTGTCCTTTTCCTCTTTTTGCTTTTCGACTAACTTTTTGGATTTAACCATGTTGTTGATGATAGAAAGAGCTACCGAAACAGAAAATCCAGCGAATGCATAGTCTTTGACATAAGTTTCGATGGGATAAAAATCCAACTGCATCTGAACTAGAATGTCATTTAAAAGAAAAAGTCCCATAAACAAAAGCCCAAACGAGACGGATCCCATAGCAGGCGTTTTTCGTCCCAGGAAGATGATATAGATTAGAAAAAAGGAAAAAAGAACGGTTAAAAAAGACCAATAGTAAAAGAATTGATACAATTGGTAATAATTGGGAATCGCTAGAACAGCCGCAAAAGCTAAGATTCCCAATACATCTATAAAACGGTTTAACCTTCGAACAATCCCTTCATGCACCTTTGAAAATTGCACAACAAAGTTAAATAAGAAATGGATTAAAAGGATCCAAGAAAGGTATTCCATTCGTTTGATCCAAATCCCGTTCGATAAGATGGAGTAAATGATTTGGCTCTGGGACAAGGTATTTACAGCCATAAAAAAGGAAGCTAACGCATAAAAAATGGTAGCTCGGTCTTCTTCGCGAAAGAGAAACTGCCAGTAAAGATAGAAACTTCCCAATAAAACAGTTAGAACGATTACAAAGATTTTTTTGAAATCGTTCCAGTATTCGGCTCGTTCTGAATAGCGAATGGACGAAATGTAAAATTTGTCTTGGGAAAGCCCAGGTAAAATGTGATACTTTGCATAGACTCTCACTGCTAGCACGTTCGGGCGGTCCGTATAAATCAAGTTATAAGGAATTCGGTAAAATCTAATTTTGTCAGGGAAAAGGTTTCTGTCTTCGAGTTCTGCATCGGGTGGTGTATCGTAGGAAAGTCCAGTGCTTCCAATGAATCTTCCGTTCCAATAAACGGCATCGGCTTGCCCGATTTGGCCTAACCTTACAGTCAAACTACGTGAACGAAATCGCTTTAGCAAGTCTTCGGTTGTGATATTTATCTCGGTTCTATACCACCCATATCCCTTGTGTTCTTTTCGATAGTCTTCGAACCCAGGAAAGTAAACTTCCCCGTCACCATCTTTTACCAGAGTCCAGGGAGTTTGGATCGAAAAACCAGACAGCCAGCCGTTTCTAGAACTAGTTGGAAGCTCAGACAAGGAGTTTGCATAAAACAGTTGATTAGTGAACTCAGCTTCGGGGTCTTCTATTTCTTCGCCGCCCGATGGGGTTCTTTCTTCCAATTCGACTAGATCTGAATCGCCTGGGCGGAAACTCCATTTTTGCCCTTCTTTGCCGAAGCTCTTTTTTGAACGCAAATCTAAGATGCTATTTGTGAAGACCACCTGAGAAAACAGGTTGGAAGTGAGAAAAAACAAGGAGTAAAAAACAAAAGAACGCAGAACCATGCCAATATCCTTATACTAAATCGAGCTTTGGCAAGAAGAAAACATGGAAGAAATCGAAATCACTCACCTAACTGAAGGCTTAGAAGGTTCTGGGAGGCTGGCGTCAGGGAGGAACCTTACATTTCCATTTACTTTTCCTGGGGATAGACTTGAGATCCAAATGATCCCAAAAAGGCGAAGAAAGGCAAGCGTTCAAGTGATCGGTTCTAAGTCGGTTCCGAGAACTACCGAGCCCGCTTGCCCTCATTTTAGCCATTGTGGGGGTTGTCTCGCCCAGCATATTCCCTATTCTACTCAATTTTCTCTCTTAACTGATCCACTGATAATGTCCTACCAAAAAGAGCTCGGATTCTCACCCAATTTGATTCCAGCCTCTCGCCTCTACCAATACCGAAGTCGTATGGATTTTGCCATTTTTCCCAGGGAAAGGTTTGGGCTACGAGAGCGTGGAAACTTTCGTCGAATCGTTCCTATTGAATATTGCAGTCTCCAGAAGGAAAGTGCCAATTTAGAATGGGCACGGACCAGAGAACTGCTGAAAAGGTTTCCCAATTTGCCTTGGGATCGGAAAAGCCAAAGAGGCGGGCTAAAATACGTTACAATTCGTACGGCTGAGTTTCTCGAATCGCATGTAATCGTATTTACCTTTACAGAAGGATTTGAAACAGATGCAGAGTATTTGGAATTTCGGGAGGCCGCAGTCCAAGAGCTGAAATTTGAAAACCTTGTCTTTTGTTTTAATCGGTTTTCATCAGAAGTTTCTAGCTTTGGCAGACCCGTCGTTTTGCGAGGAGAGGCTGGCTACTCAGAAATCATTTTTGGTAAGAAGCTCTTTGTTCCCTTTGATTCTTTTTTTCAGCCAAATCTGTTAGGATTCCTTCCCATTTTAGAATTTATGAACAATAACCTCCCAAAGGAAAAACGCAGTTTCTGCGATATGTTTTGCGGAAATGGTTTTTTTAGCCAAATCTTGGGAGAGGGATTCTCCCGAATTGATTGCTTGGAGCTAAACCAAGCCAGTTTAAAAATTGCCGAGTCTTCACTCAAAGAATTGTATCCTCTGAGTCAGTTGAACTTCTACCTTTTGGACTTGCACAAAGCAGGGCTTCAACTTCCTAGTTCTGAACACCAGGTCTTGGTTGTCGATCCACCTAGGTCTGGGCTCGGGAGCTACGTTTCCAATTGGTTAAAAACCGCAAACGTGGAACATTTGTTCTATGTATCCTGCAACCCTCATTCTCAGATTGAAGATTGTAAGAAATTTTTAGAATCGTTTGATTTCCAAGCTGGGATTCTGACGGACCCCTACCCCCATACCCCCCTTTTGGAATCGGTTCTTTACTTTCGGCGGAAACTCGCAAAATAATCCATCTAGAGAATCCGCATCCCTTCCGAAATTGGAAATAGGAGTCTTAGAATGCATCGATTTAAAATTAGTCTCGTTTTGGGTTTATTGGCTTTGGTGGGCTGTCGCTCTGTCTTAGTCCCGCAATACATTCCTTCTGATTCCAGTCTCCGATTTTCCAAGGTGCGAGTTTTTCTTTCGGAAGCCAAAGAAGAAGAGATCTTCAAATCAGAATCCACCTTAGAAGTCTATGATGCAAACGACCTTCTAATAAAAAAGGCTTTCGGATTTGTCAGTATCAACCCACTTTCTTTAAAAGCCCCAGTTCGTTTGATTTCAGGAGATGGGATTATCGAATACAACGGAACCCGATACCGAGGCGAAATCCAATTGAAGCCAGAGAATGGAAAGGTTCTGGTTCTAAACCTCGTTGAATTAGAAGCCTATTTGGCGAGCGTTGTCCCTTCTGAGATGCCTGCTTCTTGGCCCGCCGAAGCCTTAAAAGCACAAGCAATTTGTGCTAGAACTTATGTTTTGCGAGAGATGATTGGGAAAAAGAACAAAGCCTGGGACGTGGACACAACAACCAACTCGCAAGTTTACAAGGGAGTTGCAAAAGAAAATCCTAAGTCTACTGCGGCAGTAGAGGAAACGGCGGGTCTCATCTTAGTTCACAATGGAATTCCGATCCAGAGCTTTTTCCATTCCAATAGCGGGGGAATCACAGAAGACCCCAAGAATGTCTGGGGCAACTCGGTAGACTATCTAACGAGCATTCGTTCCGACTATGACAAAGTGGGAGACAACTATGCCTGGGAAGAGAAAATAAAATCCAGTCAAATGGACAGTGCCTTAGCCTCTTTGGGCATCGGTCAAATCCAAGACATTGTGGTCGTCAATCGGTTTCCTTCGGCAAGAGTAGAAGCTCTTGAGATCCAAGGGAGCAACGGAACGAAACAGATCAAAGGTGTTGAATTTAGAAAACTTTTAGGTCAAACAAAACTCAAATCCACTCGTTTTGGAATTCGAAAGGAAGACGAAACTACTTTCTATATCAAAGGACTGGGTTCTGGTCATGGAGTCGGGCTTTCTCAGTGGGGTAGCTTTGCCATGGCAAAAGAGAACAAAAATTTTAGTGAAATCCTGAGCTACTATTACAAAGGAGTAGACTTCGCTAGAATCCAAACGAACTAAATCTCTCTTTTTTGTTTTACCGAAAGACTCTCTAGGAAATCCTAGGAGCAGATGGCAACTGTTGACGAATATCTGCTCCAAATTAGAGACCTGACGATAGTACCGCCAGTGTTGATGTCGGTTTTGTCCATCCAAGATGACAACGAAGTCTCCTTTGGAGAGATCGAAAAAAAAGTGCAAACCGACCAAGTGCTAGTTGCACGATTACTCAAACTCGCCAACTCCCCCTTCTTTTCTCGGGGCAATGCCGTTGCCAACATGAAACAAGTCATTACCCGACTTGGTTTCAAAACGGTTCGATCAATGGTTGCTATGGCAATGACCGATTCCCTATTCAGCAAAGGAAATTATAAAAAATTTAGAGACGAAGTTTGGGATCATTCGATCGCAAAAGGCATTTATGCCCAAATGCTTTGTGAACAAAAGAAACTAAAAAAAGAGGCAGAGCTAAGCCTAACCTGTGGTTTGATGCAGGACTTAGGTAAAATTGTTTTGAATACAATTGATAGGCAAAAGTACGTGGAAGTTCTCGTTGCTTACCAAACCTCCGATGATACAATCTTATCTTGCGAAAAGAAAGCCTTTGAAGTAGATTCCATGGAAATGGGTGTGGGAGCCGCTAAGCTCTGGAAACTTCCTGCTCCCGTGATAGAAACAATGGAAGAAAAATCACAAACCTTAGAAAACCAGAAAACACTCACGAAAGCGATTGAGTTTGGTGGTCTTTTGGCGAGACTTTCTGGGCACGGAAAAATGGAAATTGATACTTTGGATCGATTTAAAAATTACGCTCAGTTTTTTGAGATAAACCCTGATTCTTTGGAAACTTACCCCAAAGAAGCCGGGGAAAAACTTCTAAAAAACGAGCTCTATCAGTTCTGCGCATCTCTCTGAGTCACTGAAATCATTTTATGTAAGCCCGACTTTCCTTTGATAGCCGTTGGGACTAGTTCTTTGTACGAATACTTTTTAGCATAGTCGTTGGGCAGACGAGCATAAAAATCCTCAGAAATCAAAACTTCCATAGGTTTTGCCATGGACTCGAGCCTGCTCGCCATATTCACAGTGTCACCGACAGCGGTATAGGATAGCTTTTGAAAAGAGCCAACATTGCCAACGACCACATCTCCAGAAGCAATTCCAATCCCTATCTGAGGTACAAAACCGTACAAAGACTCCCATTTGGGTTGCCAGAGTTCAAAGACTTGGATCATTTCCATAGCGCAATCGATCGCGTCTTCTCTGTGGTTTGGTCTTTCCACGGGAGCTCCAAAAAGACACATGATCGAGTCGCCTATGTACTTATCGATCATCCCGTTGTAACCCAATATAACCTCTGTCATAGCCGTAAAATACTCGTTCAAGAAGGAAATAACCTGTTGTGGATTCTGTTTCTCCGATAGAGACGTATAACCTCTGATATCTGAAAATAGGACTGAAATTTCGGATGTTTTACCTCTTTGGTCTAAACTCAAAGTATTGTTCAATAGACTTTCTACAACAGAAGGATCAACATACATACCAAAAACGTTTTGCATCTTCTTCTTTTCTAGGTCTAATCTAGCTTTTTCTTGGTATTCTAATTCTAGGTCTTTTTTGAATTGTTTGATCATCGAATTCAAATCGTGGATTTCGTTTTGGCTAACTCCATACATGTCTTGAAACCTACGAAGCGAATCGTCGATCTGTTTAGAGATTACTTTTTTGCGATAGATCTCTCGGAAAAGATTTCGAAAGCGAGACTCCAATAGGGATTTTTTAATTCTCTTTTTGGAAAAAAATTCATTCACCCCCATTTCAAAGCATTGGACCGGTAGCTTTTTATCACTGCTTTGCGAAAAAACCACAAGAGGCATTTCATGTGGTCCCGCTAATTCCACTAACTCTTCTAAGACTTCCAATTGTGTCTGGGAGTTATCGGGGAAATCTAGTTCCGTTATCAAAAGATCATAATGACCTTTTTTGATTTCCTCAACTCCATTTGCATAGATGGATTTCCATATGATTTCGATATAACTGCCAAACCAAGTTTGGAGGTATTTTTGGATAGATTGGAAGGCCTTTTGGCTAGGTTCAATGTAGAGAATTCTGACGAGTTCTTCGTTGTCGATATCCATGTCTACCCCTGTCTCCAATTTGCCAGAGCGGATTGAAAAGAAAACGAAAATCTACCCAAAAAATAACGAAATGCCTGTAAAACGACATCGGGCCTGGGAGGATCTCCCGCAATAAATAAATTGGGAACAGTTGGGCATTTTCCTTGGGGGTAAAGACCGCCAGAGATGGCTTCCGTACCGCAGGCGATCAGAGCTTTGGGTTCGGGCATAACTTCCCAAGCGGTTTCAATGGGAATTTCCATTTTGGGGGAAATGGGTCCAGAGAATAGCAATACATCGGCATGTTTTGGGCTCGCGACGGAACGAATGCCCTCTCTTTCCGAATCAAATACTGAGTTAAAGGATGCGTTCAATTCACACTCTACAGAATTGTTTCCGCCAGCCGCTACTTCGCGATACAGAAAACCGGACTTTGCAGTCAGGGCTTGGAATTCCAAATCTGGTTTTGAAAAAGGAGGCTCGGGTTCTGGAGTAAATCTTCCTGAATCGAAAGTGATTTGAAGAGCCTTGCGACTTCGGCTAAAAACATAATTGAATCCTGAGTTTTCCAGATTACCCTCGGGACAAAAGGCAACACATTCCCCGCATTGGATACAAGCTCCATAATCAAAAGCAAGTTGTGTTTCACTTAACTTATCTATTGCTTTGGTCGGGCAAAGAGTAACACAATCCTGACATGTTTTGCAGTCTTTGTCTAGTTTAGGAAGGGGGATTCCCCTTGCCTTTGGATGAACTGGTTTTGCCTTACTCCAATCTGAAACTTGAGATTTAGAAAAAATATTGATCCACTCTAAAAGATTTTTCATAGGTCAAATCCTACATAACTCAAATTAAACGATTTATTGTTCAGCGGAAAATCACCGATCAGTTCTTCTCTGACTGCCAATTCCAAAGCATGCCAATTGGGAACAGAGGCGTCTCGGATATATAGGTCACGATCTGTTTCTTGGATTTCAATTGCTGTTAATAGGTTGCCACGCCAGGCCTCAAAACAACTGAAGTAGACTCCTGATTTTGGTTCCATTTGGTTTAATGAAAGTGGAGAAACAACCGCTGACTCTGCCCATAAGGATTCAAAATCAATTTGGGAAAGTGTATTTTTGATATAAGCGAGAGACTGTTGTATTTCCAAATAACGCAAGTAAAACCTAGCCCAAGCATCGCCTTTTAAGTTTTCTCTTTCTTCATGAAAATGCAACGGAACCCAATCCTTGTAGGACTCATCTGCCTTTCTAAGATCCCTTGGACTCCCCATGGCTCGAGCCACTGGGCCCAGGAATCCGAATTTATCTGCTGAGTCTGTCGGCACAGTTCCGCAGGATTGCAATCTCTCTCTGATTGTAGATGCAGATAGAGCACGAAGCACTTGAGGCTCTATGTTTTTCTTAAAAATATGTTCTAAGTTATGTGCCGCTTCTTTTGCGTCTTGCCAACTGATTCTTTTGTTTATAAGAATTCCACCCGGGCGGACGGAGCCTTTCCCAAAGCGACTTCCTGTCCAAGCTTCCATAAGACCGAGTGCCGCCCCCCGATCAGTAGCACATACACCAAACAGTGGATAGTATCCAATGTCTTCTGCCAATGCCCCTAAATCGCCTATGTGAATTGCAATTCTTTCAACTTCATTTAGCAATCCTCGAAACAAGTTAGCGTTGTCTGAAACTGAAATAGAGAACATATTCTCCAAAAGGCGGGAAAACAAGACCGCATATCCTACACTAGTATCACCAGAAATAGTTTCTGCAACGGGGACAAACTGTCCAAAGGGAATATGTTTTAGTTTTTCTAAAATACCCCGAGACTGAAAACCGAGCCGAATGCTCAAATGTCGAATGATCTCACCTTCCACAGAAAACCGAAAATGCCCTGGTTCGATGATTCCCGCATGGATGGGCCCCACGGCATGTGAGTAAGCAGAGGAGGACATGGGAACTTTGAGCCCATGATAAAAAAGATCTCGAAGTGATCCCCCTTTTTGGTGGAGCCCTAAAACTTTACTTCTGTTAGTAGTCAGATAATCTGTTTCGGATAATTTTGAATAGTCTTCTTCCCCAATAACTTTCCCTAAACTATGACGAAGGATCCAAATTGGATACGAATCATCTAAAAGGAAGTCTATCCCGCTTTTTTTGCCAGGAACTGGCTCCATCCGAATTACGCTATCTTCATCTAGAAAATGATAGTAACGATTTGAATTTTTGCTGTGAAACACACCGGTTTTAATAAACACCTAATCCCCCATGGAGCAGAGAACTAAAACCATAAACACCTAATCCCAAACAAACGAGTAAACTGAAATAAAAAAACACAAGTCTTAGAGACAAGATTTTCTTCATTTGTGGATGGAATTCGCGGTTTTGAAGACCAATCAAAGGAAATACTTTTCGAACTGCAATGAAGAAGAAAAGCGCACCAAAAATGGGAAAAGCAAAGAGCCAAATTAAATTCCGTTCAAGACCAGTTCGAATCAACTCCAAATCCAGAAGGAAAACAGGCGATAGTGGAAAGATAAAAGCGAATAAAAGTGAGAGCAAATAGGCATAGAACGATGATTTTGAGAGATTTCCTTTTTCTAAGATTTTAGAAATGGTTCTTTCCCCAGAATCCATTCTTAAGATGCCCATAGAAACAAAGACGATTACTTTGATGAGCA
>JAIXRB010000047.1 GCA_027485405.1 Leptospiraceae bacterium
ACTGAATGGCAATACCAATGGAAACTAATCCACCTAAGAATCGGGTCATTTTTCGTAAATGTCCTCTATCACATAGAGAGGTCTGTGTTTACTTTCATCGTGAATTCGACTTAAATACTCTCCCATGATACCGAGGGAAAAGAGTTGGATCCCGCCTAAAACTAAAACTATGATAACTATAGATGTCCAACCTTGGATGGTTTGGTCCGTAAAATACTTTAAATACAAAGCATGGCAAGCGTACAAAACCCCAAAAATGGCAGTGATGATACCCAAGTAGGAAGAAATTTTCAGTGGGATTGTTGAAAAACTCGTGATTCCATCTAACGCAAATTTAATCATTTTGGTCAGAGAAAACTTTGTCACCCCTTGCTTTCTCTCATCTCTCTCATATTCGATTCCTATTTGTTTATAGCCGATCCAGCTTATGAGTCCGCGAATATAACGATGGGTCTCTCGCATGGAACTCAGAACCTCTACTACCCTACGCGACATGATTCGAAAGTCTCCCGTATCCAAAGGAATGTCAAACTTTGAAACACTTTTCATTATTCTGTAAAAAACCTTTGCTGTGAATAATTTAAACCAGGACTCTCCGCTTCTTTTCTTTCGTTTCGCATAAACGACATCATAGCCTTCTTCTAGTTTGGCGTACAACTCAAGGATAAATTCTGGCGGGTCTTGGAGGTCTCCATCCATCACGACGACTGCTTTCCCTCTTGTGCAATCGATTCCAGCAGTTATGGCAAGTTGATGCCCATGGTTTCTGGAAAGATTCACCAAGCGAAACCCAGCTTCTGTTTCACAAATGTCTTTCAGCAATGGAAAGGAAAGATCCTTAGAACCATCGTTCACCAAAAGGAATTCCACACTCGTATCTTTTACTTTAAACCTTTGGCAAAAACTTGTCCGAAATTGTTTCAACCGGGAAATCAGTTCAGGAATGATCTTCTCTTCGTTGTAAATCGGAATGACTACAGAGAGAGTTACCTGGGCTACTTGCTTCTTTGCGAACATGAACTTAAAAAACCTTTCTTAAGAGGAACCTTGCAGTCCCTTTTCTTTCCATATTCTTCCTGGCAGATTGATCTTGACAGTGTTTTCAGAGACATTGCCCCGTTTTTCTGTTTAATTGTGAACGATTCTCAGAATCCATGGACTAAAGTAGGGAGAAGGAAATGCAAGATTTTGTAGATTTAGGAGAAAAGTTCATCTTTCTTGTAATGCTCATTGCCAGCATTTTGGCCTTAGCAGTGTTTACAGAACGTTGGATTGTTTATCGATGGAATCTGACAAAAGAAGCGAACCACTTCCTTGATCTTTTGGTCCAGCATCTCAGAAAAAAGGACATTTTGGGCATCGAAAATCTGATTTTGAACCAAGGCAGAGAAACGGTCTATACCCGATTTACCAAGTTCAGCCTTGAAAGAGAGAAAGAAAATCCTAAGGGACTTAGCGAACTTATGGAAGGACAAATTCTAAAAGAAAAAATTGTTCTCGAAGAAAGACTGCCTATTTTGAACACCTTGGGAAACAACACACCGTTCATAGGTTTGTTAGGAACAGTTCTTGGGGTTATCAAGGCATTCTATGGTCTTGGAACATTAGGAAACTCGGGAGCCGAAGTTGTTATGCGTTCCATTTCAACGGCACTTCTTGCGACTGCCGCAGGGCTCGCTGTTGCAATTCCAGTCGTTATGGCAAACAATTATTTTTCTAGAAAACTAAAGGTGATCATGGCTAATTTGGAGATTGTCTCAAAAGAAGTACATGCAAATCTCGTTGTCTCGGGAAAAGCCCATCATTCATCTCACCACAGTAGCTCTCATCATTAAGAACTAGAAATGGACAGATCTCTCAAATATAAGATTCTGAAATTTGGTTTGTTCAAGTTTTGTGTTTTATTTTCGTTTTTTGTACATTTCAGTGCCTACGCTAGTTACTACATAGCCACTCTTCCTTCAGAAGCAGGGTTTTCAGATTCAGATCAGTTAGACGAGGTAGATTTGGATTGGGAAGAAATTCCGCCGGAACTCTTGGGCGGCACATCGAGCCCCGCACCTGTCGAAAAGAACGATTGGGTAGAAGGAACCAATAAAGATAAAAATGCCGATGCGCCTGACGACACTGATATCAATCCGAACCAACTTTCTGGGAATGGAACCGATAAAGAAGGCTTTCTTTTCTCTTACAACGGTGACAAACCTCCCACAGTGATCATCGATTTTGATCTCAAATCCCTCTATCCTGAAGCGGCTAAGGCGGCAAGTATCACAAGTAAGACTGTGGTGGTTTTGATCCAGGTCGATGAATCTGGGCAACTCCAAGGGCAAAAAATCGTTTCTGGAAAAGCGGGATACGGTTTCGATGAAGCCGCCATGAAAGTGATTCGAATGGCTCGTTTTTCGCCAGGATACAACAATGGAAAACCAACCAAAATGTCGCATAGACTCCCCATTACCTTTGTTCTCGATGAAGACTAAACACCTTAATTTTTTAGCCCTTTTCTTCCTCTGTTGGATTTCGTTTCCAATTCTGAGTAAGCCAGGGATCTCATTGAACACTGATCCGTTTGAGCTAAGTTCTGCTGTTCCAAATTCTGTAGGAGAGTCAGGTAAAACAAAAGACGATGTGGACTTCTCTAAAGAGATTTCCTTCCCAAAAGCTTCCGAACTCGGACAGGAATTGTCCAGCTTAGTACAGCCAATAATGACATATCTTTTAGCTAAAGAATCCAAGGCTTCGGATTGCAAACCAAAGCCTTCTCAAATCGGACAATCCAGTTTACTAGAAGAACTTTTGTTTGGTCCTTGCCAGTTTTCTAGGTATGGAGATCTCTATTCCATTGCCCCTCATGATTTGAACGCTTATAAAAAACAATTAACGAATAAAAACCCAATTCTCGTTAGTTTTTTAAACTATGAAAACTTTGCAGAATCAAAAACATCTGAGATTTATTCAAAAGAAAGTGGAAGTCTAACTGGTCTTACCCCTCTTGTCCTAGTCGGGTACGATATTGATAAGTCTTCCTTCAAAGCTTGGCGTCCCATCGTAAAACAGAGTGAAGATAGTTTTGTTTGGATTTCTTTTCCTTTAGCTCAGAAATTGATTAGGTCTGCTTATTTTTTCCAAACTAGATCCCTCCCAAACTTGGTTTCTGAAAAAGAAGCGATCCGATTGCTTGAAAAGAATAGCGATGCTGAATTTTTGCTAGAAAGCCCAAATCGTATCATAGCTTCGCAAGGAGACTGGAGCGACCGAGTTCGAGTTCAATGGAACTCAGTTCCCAACGCCATTGGCTACGAGGTGTTTCGAAAGCGAAAAACTGACTCAAAATTCCAATCAGCTGGGCTTTCCCGCGGGAGTCTGTTTGAAGATTTAGGAGTGCAACGGGAAACGGCCTACGTATACCAGGTACAAGCTATTTCTGAAAATGGAAGATCTAAAGTCTCGGTTCTAAGCAACGAAGGTTATGCGAGTCCGGTATCTAAAGATTCTAAAAAGCGAATTTTCATTACGGGTCTCAAGGCAACAACGGGAAATTATTTCGACAGAGTCGAGCTAACTTGGGATCTCCCCTCCTCTCCAGGGCTTGAAGTAACTGTTTTCAAATGGAGCCCAATTTTCAAAAGTTTTAAGAGCATTGGAAAAACGAACAAAACCTCCTTTTCAGATCCGAAAGCCAGTAAAACAGACATTGAAGTCTATCGTGTTGGGGTAGAAAGTACACAGGAATCTTACAGCAATATGGTGACAGGGTATACTAGAAAAGAAGGCTCTATTGAATTCCAGGTAGAAAAGCCAACTGTTTCAAAAGGTCAGTTTAGAGACAAAGTAACTCTTTCTTGGAAGCCTTTGCCTGGAGCCATAAACTATTTGATTTTCAAGCGTGCCACAAACGCAAGTCCTTGGAAAAAGCTTACAGAAACAGATAGTCTCCAATGGGAAGACAAAGAAGAACCCCTTTCTACAGGAGAGTATTCCGTTTCTGCTGTCTTTGAAAAAAATAGATTGAGCATTCCATCTACCCCAGACAAGGGCTTTGCAACCATGCTGGCATCCAAGTCTTTGGCATCGCCTACACCAGAAAGTCTCGCTGTCCAAGAAGACTATAGTAAGCAGACCGTAAACATTCAATGGAAAAGTGAAAAGGTAGATTCCTTTCAGTTCTATTTCCGTGAACTAGGATCCAATTCCTGGAAAAAATGGAAAGAAGTTTCAGGTCAACTAAGGTCTGCTCAGCTAGAATTCCCTGAGTCAAATGAACTCATTTATGTAACTATGATTTCTAAATCTGAAGGATTTGTGGATAGTGCTTTTGCCCAGCCCACATTGATGGCTTTGTATTCTCCGTTAGTTGATACCAAAAAAGCTAGGGCTTTCGGAGAATCTCCAATATCTAAGTTTTCGGGTCCTTGGACTGCCATGTATTGGGATGGAAAATCCTCAGTGAGGCCCATCACTCTTGAAATCCTCTCCGATGAGTTTTCTAATTCTGTGGAGCTCAGATGGAATCAAAAATCCATTTTTAAAGGACGAATGATCTTGGAAGGGACTGTATTGGAAGAGTCTGGCAAATGGAAAATTAGTGTCTCACCTGATGCCGATGCCATACAGGCTGATGTTTCTGACAAAGGGATTTTGCCTGAAAAAGCTCGCCTTTCCTTTGTTCGGGAGTAAAGCTTGAATCAAAAGAGTGTAGTTTTTTCGCAGTTTTGGCGGCAACTTCTCTCCAAACCGAAGCAAGTATTTACCAAAGCCGCAAAATCTTGAGTTGAATAGGACTGCTCTCCTACTAATGCCTTGTAAATGAGATCGTTTTTTAGGAAACAGTTTCCTTCAATCGTAGAACATTGATTTCTTTCGAAACAAGCAATTCGAGGTGAGGTCTCCTGTGAACAGGATCCTCCAAAAAGGATTAAAAAAAGAGCGATTGATTTCCAAAAACGATACCCTGATTTTTTAAAAGGAAACAATTTCATTGCTAAAAGTAGCTTTGGCTAATTCGGATATTTTCCGGAGTTTTCCAGTTCGATTGACAAAACTCACTTTCCCTTTTATTTCAATTTTTGCATCAAACTCGATCTCGCCTTCGACCTTTAATTCTTCACATAAAACCAATGATGGGTACGCTTTGAACAGTTCATCAAATCTCTTGATTTTTTTGTAATAGGTGTCATCTAAACTAACCAACATTTCACCTAAATTAGCTTTCTTTCTAGCTTGGCTCATCGTCAAAGAAAAATCTTCGTTCAGATCATAGGCATCAGACCTACGTATCAAATAGTCTTCAGTTTTTTTAACTGGGGCGAATCGATCTCTAGGTATAATGATCCCCTTGAATTTTGGGAAATTGCCAACAGCAGATCCCATCGCTGTTTCCAATTGCAATACATCTATGCCATCAACAGTTTTTGGGTTCACAATAAGAGATAAGGAAAAGTCACCAGCCGCGAATCGCTTTTTCAAGGAAGTTAGGTTGATCCAGAGATTGTTGGTTGAAAAAGTCCGAAACTTGCCTAGACCGCTGAATTCATGCTCTTTGTCTTTAGGAACCTGTGCCGTTTCTAAGAGCTCATAACCACAGAATTCACCGTTCACAAGATTTCGATAAATTGCCCCGCCCTTTTTATCGGCTAGAGTTTTTGGGGTCATCTCCATTGCAAAATCGATTTTCTCATTCAATAGAAAGCTAACAATATGGGGATCTACAGTAGCACCTAAGTTATCTCCGTTTGATAGAAATGCAATTTCAAAGCCTTGGTCAAGCAATTGGTCCAATATACCAGTTTCAACTAATGTAAAGTAGATATCCCCGTGCCCAGGGGGACACCAGTCTTCTTTCTCGTTTGCACTTTTAATTGGAGATAAGTCTTTCACCGCTAGTCGAGGAACTTTGTTTTGCAAAAAAGTTGAAGTGATTTTCTGTGAAAATCCAATTCGAGAGAGCTCCTCCTGCGAATCTTTTTGAGTATTGTACGAATCCATAAATAGAAGCGGGACTTCCAATCCAAATTTGTTTCGGATAAACCGAATCTGGTCAGCAATTACTTCCAAGAAGGATTTGTTTTCTTTAATTGGGATTAAGGACTTAGCTTTTTCTAAGCCCATAGAAGTTCCCAATCCACCGTTTAGCTTAATCACAACGAGCTTTTCGAGTAATTCCTTTTGAAAAGTAAATTTCGAATGGATTTCTTCTAATGAGATTTCGTCAACTAAAGGGTCTAGGTCACCTACTGATTCCCATTTTACGATTCCGGTTTCTCCCGCTCGGACTTGCTCGATCTTTTTAATAAAATCTAGGATAAAAGCCTCGGATAGTCCTGCTTTGGACATTTTCTCTCGGACAAGCTGGTGGGATTTCTCAATTGGATTCATAGGCTACTCCTAAGGTTTTAGTTCTAATTCGCCAAGTCGGATTCGATATGGATTTTCCGATTCCTTTGGGTCCCAGAGAAAGAAGGCTGTGATTTCTCTCCCTTCAGCTAAAGCCACTGGTTTTTCATCCTGGAGTTCGTACTTTGGCATGAAAAGGGTAAAATTATAAATAAATACAGTTTTTTGATCTTTTCGTTTTTCGAGCTGAACCCCTTTTTGTAAGGGATCTCTTTTTACGATCTTTTCGTAAGGAAGGGGATATAGCTTGTTCCACGCAAGTGCAAACTCGCTTTCCGCCTTTGCGTAATCAGGTTTGGCTTCTAGAAATGATGGAAAAAGGCAGAGAAGTAAAAAAACGAACTTCCCTGCGGCCATTTAATTTCTCGAACTTACCATTACGTATAGAGAATGTGCACTGTATTCAAAAGACTGAGAAAGTGAATTTGGATCAATCCGAGAATTTCCAAATCCAAACTCCCTGATGTAAGTTAGAGAAATTGATGATTTGCTTGTTAACCAGGAGCATCCCAAACTAAATCCTCGGTTTCGGCTATATTCGTTTCTCGGGTTTGTTCCTGATCTCGCCAATTGATATGTTAATGAGTTGTCTCCGGATGTAAGTGCGAATTGGTTTTGAATCGAATTTTGAAGTGCGATGTCGAAGGCGGACTCTGTCCAAGATATAGGCTTTGTATTTGGTTCATTCGTAAAACCACCTAATAGAATCGAGAATGTATCTGCGATATAGTATTCCATACCATAGGCAAAATTCAAAGTAGAGACCCTAGTCAATTCTCGAATTTCAGAGTCCTGAACAATGTAATTCACCCGCGAGCCTAGCACTCGAATCGTATCTTGGTTCGACCGCTTTTTGTATCCTGAGTGGTATATTGTGTCAAAACTAACCAAGAATCGTGAAGTGGGGAAAAAAGCTGTTCCAAACCTAATTTCAGATGTTTCTGGAATTGATGAAACTAAGTTAGGTCGTTTCGAAATTACACCGCTTTCAACTCCCGTAAACCCCTTGTCTGTACCTTCAATAAAGTCCACAGCATTTGACCCTGCACTTCTTAAAGAATCGGTGTAGACTTCGTTGTACAAACGATTTCCGCCTGTTACTAGGATTTTTCTCATACTTAAGCCAAATGAAATTTTATCGGTCATTTGATACTGAAAACCTACAATGGGCATTAGTCCATTGGTTTGTCGATTGTCTATAAAGGTTCTCATCACATAACTGAAATCAGAGAATTGTTGAAATTGAGTTCGAGCGATGTTTTTTGTATCATGCAAATAATATAAAGTCAAACCAAAAGATAACTTGGGTGTAATAAGGAAGGCGAAGGAAGGACCTACTAATATCTGTGAGTATTTTTCCTTGCTGAAGTTTCGTGTCTGGTTAATCGTAGGAGAGACCAAAGGAAAGTTTACCTGATCTGCTCTATCATAGTTAGTATTGTATGTGTTTACAATTGAGAAACCAAATTTCCAAGAATTAAAACTCTTCAAAATACCAACGAAATTTGGGTCAAAACCTGAGGATTGTTGGGTATAAACTTGTCCTGGAGTATCAATGTTCTTATACTTTCTTTCGGTGTTTTTGAAATTGCTTGCTGAAATGGAAAAACCATCGTTAAAAGAAAATGCAAGCCCTGCAGGATTGTAATAGGCACCACTTGGATCATCTGAGATTGCTGTGTATGCACCACCTAAACCTGCCGCCCGTTCGCCATAAAATCCGTTTATATTTTGATAAGGTTCGGTGGCAAATAAACTCGGAATTCCAAGTATTAAAACATAGAAAATAATTGCGAAAGAAACCGATTTTAGGAATTTTTTTTGTGACAATGGCATTTAACGAATCCTTACTTTGCTTGGAGTTAATTCATAAACTAAACTTCCAGAATCATCAAACTTTGATCTCCAGACTTTTACATTAGGAACATCATTTGCTGTCCCAAAATAGAAGATTTCGACTTCGTTGCTTTCTCCTTCATCGATCTCTGGCGTTCGAGGATTGTCCTGGGTTTGAACCAACTGAGAGCTATTTCCATCAAAATCCACAAAGGTCCCTCCCCCAATGATTACTTTTTCGTCATCATTTGGGTTTGCTGATCCTAGTACCAAAACAAAAGTATCGTCTGAAGAATAAGCTCCGGTCGCAATGGCATTGGTCTCTGTTGAGGCAATTAAAAGAAGGAAGACAGATCCTGAAAATAAATCTTCTTCTTCAAACGCATATGTCTCGGCCAGTTGCCCTTTCGCGCCAATAGAAGACCAAGGACTCCATCCACCTCCCCTTCCGCCTGGACCACCGCCACCAGGACTGCCTGGGGGGATGGAAACTCGAAATCTCAGCCAATCAATTCCCCCCGAACTGTCATAAGTTTCTTCGAGTTGGACTTTTAATTTCTGAGTTTTGACGGGAATAGAGACCTCTGTGGAAATGAATCCGCCGTCATCATCAGTTCTTCCTCTAGTTGTAGTTTCGATTTTTCCTTGCTCATTTTTTTCTGTTTGTGTAAAATTTAGAGACACACAATTTTTGCTATTTTCTGAAGAGATTTGCTTGCATTCTTCGATTATCAATCTTTGAGAACTTTCCACGGTTTCACGACCAATCTTACTAGACATTTTTGTATTGAGAATCGTTCTATCTTTTCGAGTGGCTCCTGTTGAGTAAGCAATTGAGGCTTCGACAGCTACATTGAAATTAAAAAAACTTAATGTTTTTTGAACTCTAGTTAATATTTCTGTTTGGTCATCATTGTAGCGGAGGGTTTTTGTGAATGCGTTTGGTTCAGTTGGATTTGAAGGGCAAAGTTGGGGCTGTGTTATAGTTTCAGAAAAAGTATAGGAAATTTGGTTAGGATAGAGAGGATCGTTTGAAGTTCTATAAATAAGAGCTGGAGTTGGAATCGCTTGTCCGGCAATCGGGAGTACCCCATTCTTCTGGAGTCTAGCTACTTCTGCCTTGGCTTCTGCGTCAGGTAGGCCTAAGCGTTTCATCCCCAATTCAAAATCCGTGATTGCTGATTCGGGAATAGTTACGTAGTTCTCACCTCCTGGAACACAAGTTCCGGCCCGGGTCTTTGCTACTTCTAAAACTGGACTCAATAGAATTAAATCTCTGGTCGATTCTTGGAGGATTTTGCTAATTATAGTAGTTCCACCTTGCAATACCCCTAGTCCAGAAGTACCATTTTTAATAAATTCTTGCGGGTTCCCTTCCAATCTTGCCAAGAAACTTTTCTCGAAGGGAGAATACGATTCTATTGCTCTTTCAGAAAGTGAGGAATCAGAACTCGTTTTTCGTATGGATCTTGGAACCGACACTGACAGATTAGAAGGAAGGTTGGAATCTATATTCGAAGTGCCTGAAAGGCTAGAGATGGAATTTCTAATCAGAAATCGAGAAAGTAAAGCTATAGGATCGTTAGAATCATCCTCTGCAGATTGAGGTCTTGAAAGATCATTGCAAAACATTGAAGAAAAACAAAATAATAAAATAATAATTCTATTTCCCATATATTTCATTAACCTGAAGCGAATTTAGATTCTCGTCAAGATCATAAATTCTAAGAAAAAAAGCTTTCGAAGTTCTTCGCCATCAAATCATATTGGTTTCATGCTTTTGCGAACGAATTTTATTTTATTTGTAATGAGTACATTTTATCCGTTATTTTCTAACACAGTGGTCTATGTCCAAAGCCCCAAAGCAAAATTTCTCCAATCAGCTTCTGTTTCTTCTCCAGGAAATCCACTCAGTATAGGAACTGACCTAAAAAAAGTAGGTGAAGAAGGACTTTTCGTTAAAGTTAAATTAGGTGAAAAAACAGGGTTTGTTTCTAAGTTATTCGTTTCGCCTTTTCCTCCGGGGGCACAAGTAAAATTAGGCTCACAGTCTGGCAATCCGGAAATGGCAGAAGCAAGACAACGCGCCTCTGACTTTACGAAAACGGCCGCAGCTAGAGGGCTTACGGAAACAGAGAAAGTGCGAGTTCGAGGCAACTCAAACCAATTTGATTTTGAAACATTGCATTGGTTGGATAAAACGGGAAATATAGAAGATAAGGAAATAAATTCATTTGTTTTCGATAAGGCAAAGGCAACTAAGATAGAGCCCGAGAAAGGATTTTTCGCGACATTGTTTCAACCTGGACTTTCCAATGAAACTAAACAAGAAGTCAAGTTAGGCAGAACACTTTCTGCAAAACTAATCCAAAGATTTGGATTAATCCAGAACAAGGAAGCGACAAAGTATTTGAATTGGGTAGGCCAATCAATTTCTAAAAATTCTTCCCGATCTGATCTTTCTTTTCGATTTGGTATTTTAGAGACAGAAGAGATAAACGCTTTTGCTACTCCAGGCGGATATGTATTCATTACATTGGGAACTTGGAAAAAAATTGAAAACGAAGCTGAGCTTGCTGGTATTTTGTCCCATGAGATTGCCCATATTGCCTTAGGGCATCATGGGAAGATAAATCTCAATGGATCAGGAAACATTTTTTTGGACATTGTGTCCAGTTTACTAGGACCAAGTGGAGGTGAGGTGGTTACTGCCGCCACTGGGGCAGTAACTCAAGAATTTGAAGAAATGCTGACTACCCAAGGACGAGATCAATCCGTCGAATATGAAGCCGATGAAGCTGGGATCCTGCTTGCCTCACAAAGTGGATATTTGGCGTTAGGGTTTCCCACAGTTTTGAAACGAATTGAAACAGTATCAAGGGAATCCCAAGTGAGTAAGACTCATCCTGATACAAACTCTAGAATAAAAAGGCTTGAAGCAGAAATAAATCGATTATCAGACAAAGGCTCGGAACTAGGTAAAGACAGATTTCTAAAATTTAGAGTTGTTAAATGAAAAATAAAGACCGCCTAATTCCATTTCTATCCACTTTTGCTGGAGCCTTCTTTTTTTATCTGCTTTTCACTGTTACTGGAACAATGGAGAATTGGAACCGTAAAATTTCAGATGTAATAGTCTCAATTTTTCCAATGCACCATAGCTTTTCCAAAAATGTAGTGATCATTGACATCGATGAACAAAGTTTAGCTTTTTACGCTGATCATCCGGAATTAGGGCAATGGCCTTGGAAAAGATCAATTTACCCAAACATGTTTGCATACGCAAATATGGGTGGTGCGGAATTAATCTTAATGGATATACTCTTTACTGAAAGATCGGATCGAGACTCTGCTTTGGTCCAAGCCAATCAAGCTTTTCCGAACGTTTCACACGCTGTTGCCTTGCGCCGCGACCCACTGGCGAAAGAGAAAAAACTCCCTTCCTCGATTTCAAATTTCACATTGGATTTGGATTCGAATCTCCCTTTTCCCTCATTTGAAGATGGCGCATTTCCAGCCGGTGGTATTTCGGATTCAGCTAATTTTTTGCATGTCGTAACTATCATTCCTGATCATGATGGAGTATTGCGTCGATTTGCTCCTGTTTTGCGCTTAAGAAACTATTCCTTTCCAGCTTTAGCATTGAGAGGATCCTTTGGGACTGACAAAATCCAAATCAAAAGCGATGAATCCAAGGTTACATTGAATAAAAAAGATAATAGAATCCAAATCCCTATTGGCAATGATGGATTGATTCGGTCCTACTTTTATTCCGAAGAAACATTAAAAAACATTCCCAGATTTTCTGCTAGTGGTGTATTGGAATCCTTTTCTAGAATCCAAGAGGGTCTAGTCGAAGATGAAAAAGACCTTTTAGTTCCTTTGTCAGTTTTTGAAAATAAAGTTGTAATCATTGGGACTTCAGCACCTGCCACTCATGACGACGTTGTCACGCCATTCGGTATGGTTCCCGGAGTAATTGCGCAAGCCGTTTTTGTTTCAAACCTACTAGAAGGTCATAGTTTAACCGAAATTCCAACTATTTGGAATGATCTTCTTTTTCTTTCGTTACTTGGTGGTTCTTTGTTTTGGCTTTTCTTTTCGACGGAAGACGGTAGTAGGATTTTAAATGCTCTGATTTTTTTAATTGGAACTATTCTAATAGCTTTTGTTAGTTACCGACTAGATTTTGTTGTTGGATTGGGTCCACTAGTTTCTTTATTTCCTTTATCTTACATGGTGGGCTTTTCTTACTTAAGCTATGTAGAAGGAAAAGAAAAACGAAAATATAATTCCGTATTACGAAACCTAGTTGATTCGAGTGTCGTAAAAGGGGCTTTGGAAGATATTGAGACTCTTAGAAAAGGAGGAGAATGGGAGATTACAGCATTTTTCTCTGACGTCGCTGGGTTTTCAGGAATTTCGGAAGAATTGAGTCCGACAGATCTTGCGCAGTTGTTAAATGAATATCTGTCCGCAATGACTCTAGATCTAAAGGAAAACGGAGGCACCTTGGATAAATACATTGGAGATGCCGTAGTCGGAATTTTTGGAGCCCCTCTAAAAAACGATCGCCATGTTTTAGATGCTTGTGCTGCCTCATTGAAGATGCGGGCCACACTTCTTTCCCTTAATGACAAATGGAAGGTTGAAAATAGTTACACGGAAAAAGCTCGCAATATGAAATTTCGAATCGGGCTAAACTGTGGTATCGCAAAAGTCGGTTTTATGGGCACTGACAGCCTTGCATCTTATACTATGATGGGGGACATGGTAAATCTAGCCTCCCGTTTAGAAGCCGCCGCGAAGGATTACGGAACTGATATTTTGGTTTCTCAAAATATTCAAAAAAAAGCCAAAGAAAAATTCCATTTTCGATTTTGTGATCAGATTCGAGTCAAAGGTAAGCTCGAACCTGTGAATATTTATTCTTTAGAGGGAAACCTGGAAGATATCAATGAAACAGATTTACAGTGGCAAAAACTATACGACCAGGCATTTTCAGACTACCAGGCTCAGAAATTTGATTCGGCTCTTACCATTTTGGAAGGAATTCTAAAATTTCGGAAAGACTTACCTTCCGAAATCCTGAAAGAAAGATGCATCTATCTCCAAGCCAATACGCCAGGAAACGATTGGGATGGTGTTTTTACCAGATCGACTAAATAAAATGGCTTTTTCCTAGACAAAATAAGAAAGAACAAATCTCGTACTAGTATGTTTCGTTTTTTAGATAAATGGGAGTCTTTTCTAGCTCGCTTGGCGAGTTACTCACCGAGCCAGGAAGCACCGACTGACTGCAAAGGGAAAAACCTTTTAATTCTCCCGACTCTTCATGCTGGTAAAGGTTTCTATAAAAAACTAGCAAAGAGTTTGGAAAACCAAGGCTTCCAAGTGGCAATTCTCTCAACCTTGCGAAACCCTGATTCCCTAGATGAAGCAGTTGATCACGTAGCGAAACAGATAGTAGATGCAACTGATGATTTAACTCTTGTGGCGCATGGAACTGGTGGGCTTTTGAGTCTGATCCTTCCAGACCAGGCTCGTCGAATGACACGAAGACTGATCACATTGGGAACTCCGTTTCATGGTTCAGCAACGTTCCACGGTTCGAGCCATTCTTATTGGGACTATGAATCAGATTGGGTGAAGCACAATTTTAAAAACGCACTTTTCTTCCCAATGTTTCAGCCTTTGGCAACGATAGAAGACTTCTCCTTTAAGCCGACTCAGGCGACCACTTTTGGGCAAGGTCGAGATCTCTGGTTTGACATTCCTGGGAATTATAACTTAGTGAAAAGAACGGAAAACCTGAGAACAATATTAGAGTTTTTAGGAACGCCTAAGGAAGAAACCAAACACGGGAAAGTAAATCCTCTTCCTTACAAAAAAGTCGAAGTTGATTTTTCTAAGTTTCAGCCAAAAAAATCTAAGGAAAAAACCAACCCTTCCCCTTCCGCAAAGAAAAAATCTCCAGCAAAGAAGAAGAAGGGCAAGGCCTAAGGCTTTTCTGTTTTAAACTTTTGCCATTTCTTTAGCACAAGACAAACAGCTATCCATACAATCTTTGCAATCTTTGTGGTGGTCTGCATGTTTCTTGCACTCGTTCGCACAATTTTCACAGATTTCTTTACAGAGACTAGCCAATTTCTTGGTATAGCTTGAGTTTGCTGAAGCGAAGCTCAAAAAAGAGTCACAAGCTGAAATCACTTCTCTGGTGGATTTCGCACAGGCTCCCATCGACTTATCTCCAGTTGACATTTCCTCCAAACAATGACTAAGGCAGACTTCAGCCGCTAGTTTGCAATGAATTGCAGACATCATGGCTTTGCCATACTTCGTATTTGACGAAGTTGTCATGTTATGTTGTTTGTGGTCTTGTGCCGAAAGGGACGAAAAAAGGGAGCTAGTTGCTAGCCCCAAAGCTGTAGTTGTAATAAAATCTTTGCGTTTCATAAGAATCCTCTAATTTGGTATAATTGTAATCAGTGAAAAATGGCTTTCAAATCTAAAAGTTCAAAACTCAATTCAAAAGTTTTACAGATTCTAGGAAATGATCCACCGGTGTGCTTGATCCGTTATAGAAAAGCAATGCTCTGATTTTAGCTTCAGAGATTTCTGATTTGTCTGGAAACCCAATTGCAGAAAAAAACGAATCCTTATGCGACTGTTTGACGAGAGGATTTTTAAAGTTGTTTTCTTTTTCACCCTGATTCTGCCACTCTTGTTTGGAGATTGGGCAATCACAAGGTTTGGGATTTGCCTTTGTTTGCGAATGACAGGTAACTGAAGCGGTTTTGACTTTTGGGCAAATCTGCCCTGCTCCGCATAGAAAGAACAGAACTAAGGAGAAAATAGAAAGTCCACTGCCTAGTTTCTGAATTCCCATAACCCTTAGACTGTTTTTCTTTTTTCAAGTTATCTGATTTTTAAAACAGAAACTGAACGCCTTTCCAGGTAATAAGAATGGTTCCTAGACTCGAGCCGAATTGAGGGAGTAAAAAAACTAGGAAAATGCGGATTACATTGTTCTTCCAAAATCCTGTCCAATGTTCTGTATCTTCAGCTATTCTCTCAAAGTCGGATACCAATGGTTTTCTTAGCCAAGATTCCGATAGCCCGGCAATCCAGCCTGGTTTTAAGATAGGAATAAAAGTACCAATGGGGGCAAAAAAAGCCGCAAGTAGAATAGATATTGGATGAGCCAAAGCAAGAACTCCACCTAATCCTGCTAAAACTGACTTTACAATCAAAAGGCTTAAAACTAGGTCTTGCGCATTTTCAGAGCCTTGTCTGTAGTAGGTAAGCCCAATCAATGCGGAAAAGAATATGGGAAAAGAAGCCCATTTCAAAAAAGCAAAAGGGCTCTTCAATGGTAATTCATCCAAAGGGGCAAGTTCGACTTTATGATGGATGGAAGAAACCATTCCTTGTAAGTGTCCAGCTCCAATGACCACAAAGATTTTCCCTTTTCCTAAGAGTTCAGCTTCTCTTCGGACTTTTTCTGCTAAATACATATCTCTTTCATCGATAATCACGCGTTTTATGGCATCATAACGAGAAGGGAGCTGTGAAAAAAGATCTTTAAGTACATCTTCTGATTTCAATTCTTCGATTTTTTCGTGGCTCAATTCTTCTTTGGTAAAAAGAGATGTTAGGAGTAAAGAGAAGAGCATGTATTTGGAAAAAAAGTTCACTGTGCCCCAAGCTCTTTTTAAGGTAGTTTGGATTTCTCTGTCGATGGGAACGAGTTTAGTTTCCCTGGCTTTTGCTAACTGAACTGCTTTTTTGAGTTCATCACCGGGCTTTACTTTTCCCATCCCCAATTTCTTCTGAAAGGAAGAAAGAATCAAGGTAGATAATAGAAGCCACATTTTTCTTTCTTTGAAAACTTTGAAGATATCTAGTTTTTGCAAGTAAAGAGGATCTTGGACGGATTTAAGCCTGGATTCACATAATTCAACGCAAATGACATCGGGCTTGAGTTCTTGGACACACCTTTCTACTTCTTCAATGCTTTTTTCGGAAACATGGGCTGTGCCTAAAATGAATACCTCTGTTTTCCCAAGGGTCACTGTTTGAAAAGGCTCAGTGCTCTTAAAAACCGAGGGTTTTGTTTTTGTTCTGGGTTTACTTTTTTTGATTGAAGGCATCGGGTATTTTTCCAATCATTCTAAGAAAGGCTCTACCTTCCAGAAAAGAAATTTAGAATGTTGAATAAATCCAAATTAATCAATGTAGGGATCGCAGATATTCAAATTGGAAAAGGTACAGATATACTTCGAACAACATTGGGTTCTTGCATTGGTATCGTTTTTTACAATCCCGAAACAAAGGTAGGAGCCATTTCGCATATCATGCTCGCAAAAGATTCAACAGGAAAGGACGCGCTAAAGACCCCTTTCAAATACGGGGAAACAGCACTGCCCGCCCTAGTTAAGACCATGCATGATGCCGGATCTCCCCTTGGAACTTTTTTTGCTCGAATTTTTGGTGGTGCTTCTATGTTTAAGGGCATCAACTCAAACTTTTTACAAAACATAGGTGAGGCCAATATAGTATTTGTAAAAAAGTTTTTAGAAACCAACAAAATCCCACTCATCATTGAAGATGTAGCTGGTAACGAAGGACGTACCATTAGTTTGTATTGCGACGATGGGCGCATTTTATTGAAGAAAGCAGGTATGGAAAAGTACCTCTACAAGGTTAGGTAATCTGCTTATGTCCAAAGAAAAAGTAGATGCAATTTTAAAAGATGTAACGAAGTTACCTTCGATTTCTTCGGTTGTCACTAAGGTCTTACAAAGGTTACAATCCCCCGATGTAAACATTAATGAGCTCGCCGCTGAGATTTCCAAAGACCCGGCAATCACTGCTAGCGTAATTAAGCTCTCCAATTCGGCTTTTTATCGAGCATCAAAACCTGTTCGAACAGTGCAAGAAGCTCTAATGACATTGGGAACAAAAACAGTAAAAGAAATCGTTCTTCTAACTGCCGCTAAAGGAATTCTCTCGCAGGATTTACAAAGTTATCAATTAGAGGCAACTCAACTTTGGACCGCTTCATTGCTAACAGCAGATCTTGCTAGCCGAATCGTTGTCGCAAAAAAACTCAATGTCCCAAAAGATTTAGCCTTCACTAGTGGTTTGCTTTGCAACTCTGGAAAGATTGTTTTAGCTCAGTTCTTTCAACCGATCATGATGCAGTTAAAGAATGATCTCAAGACCAACCAGGATCCATTCACTACCTTAGAGAAAAAGTACTTCGGCTACAACCATATGGAAATCTCTGAAATCCTACTTAGGCAATGGAACTTCCCAGAAGAACTAGTCGATGTAGCGGCACATTATTTAGAACCTGAGTTGTCAAAAGTCAATCCTGTCCTAACCAGCGTTGTTCACATTGCCAGCATTTTGGTCATTGTTTCTGGAATAGGCATCGACATTGGTGGTGAGTCCACTCCTATCTCTCCTTTTGCACTGGAAAAAACAGGCATCACAGAAAAAGACATTGAGACTTTCTTTTTGCACATTCCAGAACTCCAGGCGGCACTGGCAGACCTTCTTTAGTGTATGAACCTTGTTTTGATTGGACCACGGGGAGCGGGAAAATCCAAAGTCTCGCGTGCACTCTCTAAAAAAATAGAATTCCCAGTCCTTTCTACTGATAGCTTAGCCGTTTATGAATTAGGTGGTCTGTCAATCCCAGCATTTATAGAAAAATCCAATGGAGATTGGGCTGAATTTAGAGCCTTAGAAAAACGCATCTTACAAAAACTTACCAATGCAAAAGATACCATTCTGGATTGTGGTGGTGGCATTCTTTTTGATATTGATTCATCTGGAAAAGAAGCATTTAGCGTAGAGAAAATGGAGATGCTCCGTACTTTAGGGAAGGTCATTTACCTAGAAAAAGAGATTTCTGATCTTGTCGAAAAAGTCCAGGGAGACAAAACAAGACCAGATCTCTCAAAAACCATTACCTATCGCACTATCCTTGAAAACAGACTACCCTATTACCGAAAAGCCTCTCATTTTTCCGTTTCGATGGATAAAGTTTCCAAAGAAGATGCCGCTAGTCAAATTCTGAGCCTTGTAGGTTGGAAAGAAAAGTTAGGTTAATGCTTGTGTTCATTTTCTGCCAATAAACCGAAGCTATCTAGTGCATTTACTTTACTGATAAAGTCATCAGTTAACCACTCCACTTTGCCCGTCTCTAGATCGTAGACTCCTCCGACTATTTTGAGTTTTCCACTTCGAACCTCTTTTGCCAGAACTGGTTCTAAATTCGAGAGCTGTTTTACTTGCAAAGCAACATTGACCTTTACAGCTGTTTCGATTTGGTCCCCAGGCATTTTCGAGGCAAGTTCAGCCGCAGGCTTGATGGCGTTGATCAAAGTTACAATATGACCTGGCACTTCTGGTACCTTGCAAGCCGCCGCTACAGCACCACATTTTGTATGACCAAGAACCACCAAAAGATTTGCTCCCAGGACTTTATGTGCGAATTCCATAGAACCCCAGGACGCATAGCTAGAGACTTGGCCTGCCGTTCGCACAATGAATAAATCACCCAAACCTTGGTCGAAAATGATTTCGTTCGGAACTCGCGAATCGGAACAACCGTTTATGATGGCAAAAGGATTCTGACCTTTTGCCAATTCTTTTCTCGTTTCGACTGTTTGGTTCGGCCGAATGGCTTTTCCTGTGACAAATCGCTCGTTGCCAGCTTTCAATCGGTTTAGGGCTTCGTCAGCCGAGACGCTTTTTGCTTGGGCATTGATTCCCGTTGCAAAACATACAAGGGCGGTTAGGATCATTGGTATTTTTCGATTTCTCATTCGGAACTCCTTTTTTGGTTCTAAACACCATTGACTCAGATCGAAGAAATACGTCAATCGTTACGCGTATTTAAATTCATGTAATTTCATGCGTAAACACTCCGCGATAAGCTTACAGATCGCTTTCTGAAGTTTTTTTGCCAGTATGCCTTAAATATAAACTTTCTGTCTAAAGAATAGGCAATCCGGAGGTGGCGAAAAATGAAGGAAATGTCGCAGTAAAAGCCAGCTTGCCGAAGATTTGACCAAAAGGATTGGACATGAAGCGAAAATCAGAAAACAAGGTACAGTAATTGCTTCAAAAGATTGGACAGGAAACCTATGCAAAGACCCGATCTCACCCCAGCCCTTCCCCCCCTCGGACCACAGGAACAAGGTATGTACGACCCAGCCCAGGACAAGGATTCCTGTGGTGTTGGCTTTATTGCCAATTTTAAAGGGAAGCGCTCCAGAGACATTATAGACAAGGGAATCCGCCTTATGTGCAATCTTGAGCACAGAGGGGCAGAAGGTGCAGACCCCAAAACTGGGGATGGCGCTGGGATTATGATAAACATCCCGGACCAATTCTTCCGCAAGGTTTTACCTTTCACTCTTCCCCCCGAAAGCTCTTATGCTGTCGGTGTCCTATTTTTACCCCAAGACAAACAGATTCGTGAAGCCTTAGAAAACATCATCGAAAAGGTCATTATTGATGAAGGGGAACAGTTTCTAGGTTTTCGAGATGTTCCTGTAAACAAGGAGTTTGCTGGGATCGTAGCAACGAAAACACTCCCCTATTTCAAACAAGTTTTCATAGGCAAAAAATCCAAAAAAATCAAAACCTCCGAAGATTTTGAAAGAAAGCTTTTTTTAATTCGCCGAATCATTGACCGACGAATCCGTGCTGAATACAGGCTCGATCGCTCTCAATACTATGTGCCTAGTTTTTCTTCCCGAACTATCGTTTACAAAGGCATGCTTTTAGGTGATCAGGTAAAGAAGTTCTATGAAGACTTAAAAAGCCCTGAAATGGCGTCTGCATTTTGCCTAACGCATACCCGCTTTTCAACAAATACATTCCCAACTTGGGACTTAGCCCACCCGTATCGACAAATCGCCCACAACGGAGAGATCAATACCCTACGTGGTAACATGAACTGGATGGCGGCTCGCCAAATGGTAATGGAGTCGCCTTTGTATGGCGAAGAGCTGAAACGAATGCTCCCTATCGTTATGGAAGGTCAATCCGATACGGCAACCTTTGATACTGTTCTCGAACTCCTTGTGATGGGGGGACGTTCCCTGCCGCATGCAGTTATGATGATGATCCCTGAGGCTTGGTCCAAGAACAAGTACATGAATCCAGACATTCGAGCATTTTACGAATACCATGCGACCATCATGGAGCCTTGGGATGGTCCAGCGGCAATCGCCTTTACAGATGGGAGAATCATTGGTGCTACTTTGGATCGCAACGGTTTGCGACCAGCGCGTTATGTGGTAACAACAGACGACGAAATCATCATGTCCTCTGAAGCTGGGGTCCTCAATCTTCCTCCAGAAAAGATAGTGAAGCAAGACAGGTTGAGACCTGGTCGAATGCTCTTGATCGATATGGAAAAAGGTCAAATTCTGGATGATGAAGAAATCAAAACTCAAATCGCTACTCAGAAACCTTACAAAAAATGGGTAGAAGAGAACATGATTCGACTTCAGAATCTGCCGGACGCAGGAAGTGTTAAACAACCAAATCACCTAACGATACTAGAGAGACAAAGGGCATTTGGTTATACGCACGAAGACGTGTTTACTCTGATAAAACCAATGGCAACTACTGGGGAAGAGCCTATTGGATCTATGGGAGTGGACTCAAGTTTAGCGGTTTTGAGCGAAAGACCACAACCACTGTATCGCTATTTTAAGCAAAACTTTGCCCAAGTAACCAATCCTCCCATCGACCCAATCCGAGAAGAATTGGTTATGGAGCTGACCACGTACATTGGTCCAGAGGGTAATCTACTCAGCGAAGAACCCGAACATGCTAGACGATTAGAACTCGAACATCCAATTCTCTCGAATGAAGATTTCGAGAAGATAAAGCAAATTAGCAAAGGGCATTTTAAATCTAGAACCTTCCCTATTTTGTATTCCCCTGGTGAAAAACATGCCATGCGCAATGCCTTAGACAAGGTTTGCAAAGATGCGGCTCTTGCCATCCGAAACGATGGAGTCAACTTAATCATCTTAACAGACCATGATGTTGAACAACACAAAGCGGCTATTCCTTCACTTTTGGCTGTGGCGGGGCTTCATCATTATCTGATCAGAGAAGGTTTGCGCACTCGAGCAGGGATTGTTTTAGAATCTGGTGAACCACGAGAGGTTGCTCATTTTGCTTTGCTATGCGGATACGGAGCGAATGCGATCAACCCTTACTTGGCTTTTGAAACCTTGGCAGATCTCGCCAAAGAGGGACTTTTACCAGAAGTCAAAGACTACAAAGAAGCTAAAAAGAATTATATCAAGTCCATTGGGAAAGGTCTTTTTAAAGTTTTCTCTAAGATGGGGATTTCCACATTGCAGTCATACTGCGGTGCTCAGATTTTCGAAGCAGTGGGATTGGATTCTGAGTTAGTAAACAATTACTTTTCAGGAACCCAGACAAAAATTGAAGGCCTCTCTCTGGAAATGGTGGAAGAAGAATCCAACCGCAGACATAAAAATGCTTATGATGACACTTTTTTCCCCAATAACCTGGAACCTGGCGGAGTGCACTATTACAGGAAAAACGGGGACACACATTTATATACACCCATCACAGTACACAAATTGCAACAAGCAACGCAGAAGAACGATTATAAGTTGTTCAAAGAATTTTCAAATCTAATAGATGACCAATCAGAGCGATCAATTACTCTGCGAAGTCTATTTCAATTGGATTTTGAACATTCTAATTCTATACCTATCGAAGAGGTTCAGTCAGCCAAAGAGATCTTAAAGAGATTTCAAACTGGAGCGATGAGTCATGGATCCATTTCTTGGGAAGCCCACACTACCCTAGCCATCGCAATGAACCGCATAGGAGCTAAGTCAAACACGGGAGAAGGTGGAGAAGACCCAATTCGGTTTAAGACATTGCCAAATGGAGATTCAATGCGTTCTGCGATTAAGCAAGTTGCTTCCGCTAGATTTGGTGTCACTATGGAATACCTCACCAATGCTGATGATTTGCAGATTAAAATGGCACAAGGCGCAAAACCAGGAGAAGGTGGGCAATTGCCAGGTCACAAAGTAGACAAATACATTGGAAGCCTGCGGTATTCTACCCCGGGGGTAACTTTGATCTCACCTCCACCGCACCATGACATTTATTCCATCGAGGATCTAAAACAGTTGATCTTCGATTTGAAAAATTCAAATCCAAGTGCCAGAGTCTCCGTAAAACTGGTGTCTGAGTCTGGAGTTGGAACTGTGGCGGCGGGTGTGGCAAAAGCCCACTCAGATCACATTCTAATAGCTGGGCATGAAGGCGGAACGGGTGCTAGCCCAATCTCTTCCATTCACCATGCAGGGACTCCTTGGGAACTAGGCCTTTCTGAGACCCACCAGACATTAGTAGCAAATGGACTGCGAGACAGAGTGTACTTAGCAGTGGATGGTAAATTACTGACAGGTAAAGATGTTGTGGTTGGGGCTCTCCTGGGAGCAGAAGAATTTGGTTTTTCTACATCGGCGTTAGTGACCGTTGGTTGCATTATGATGAGAAAATGCCATCTCAACACCTGCCCTGTTGGAGTTGCAACGCAAGATGAATTTTTAAGAAGCAAGTTCACTGGCAAGCCTGAGTACGTTGTTAATTTTATGAACTTCATCGCAGAAGAAGTTCGGGAAATCATGGCAAAACTTGGTTTTCGCTCGTTTGAAGAAATGATAGGTCAAGTTGAAAAGATAAAATTCAAAAGACCACAGAATCATTGGAAGGCGAGAGGGCTTGACTTTACGAAAGTGTTGCATAAGCCGGTTGCTATTTTCCCAACTGGATTGTATCGTTCTAAAGAGCAAAACCACCATCTCGACAAACAAATCGATAACGAATTGATTCGTAAATCCAGAGCGGCAATTGATCACAAACAAAAAATTGAGATCAAAGCAGAAGTTGTGAATCTAAACCGTTCTGTTGGAACGATGCTTTCTCACGAAATCACGAAAAAATATGGAATCGATGGTCTGCCTTCGGGAACTATTACTATCCGTTTTACGGGAACCGCTGGTCAGTCTTTTGGAGCTTTCACGACAAAAGGTATCAGCTTCTATCTGGAAGGTGAAGCAAACGATTACGTAGGAAAGGGCCTCTGCGGAGGAAGACTCATCGTAAAGACACCGGAAAAAGCTACATATAAGCCTGAGGAAAACATTCTCATTGGAAACACTTGTTTTTATGGAGCAACTAGTGGAAACGCGTTCATAAACGGCATGGCAGGCGAGAGGTTTGCTGTTCGAAATTCTGGAGCAACCATCGTTGTCGAAGGAGTTGGCGATCATGGTTGTGAATACATGACTGGCGGACGCGTCATTGTCCTAGGAAAAACGGGCAGAAACTTCGCGGCGGGAATGTCAGGCGGAATTGCTTATGTTTGGAACCCGGACGGAAAGTTTGAATCTTTGGTGAACAAAGAAATGGTCGATTTGGAACCTCTATCCTCTGCCGAAGAATTGCCAGAGATCAAGGAACTGATCGAGGAGCATTTGGGCCTTACCAAGTCTAAGAGAGCAGAATCCATTTTGAAAGATTGGAACTCAGAGGTTAAAAACTTTGTGAAAGTGATTCCGAGAGATTATAAAAAAGCTTTGGAAAAGATGAAAGAAGAGGCAACCAAAGCCAGCCAAGCGAATAGCAAGAAAGAAGGAGTGGGAGTAAATGGGTAAGCCAACAGGATTTTTAGAGTTTAAGAAAGCCACCTTACAGAAGATTGATCCTAAAGTTCGATTAGCCAACTACAAAGAGTTTGAAAAGCCCTTTGACAACGATACGGCAAAATCCCAAGGAGCGCGGTGCATGGACTGTGGCATTCCTTTTTGCCACGGAGATACTGGCTGTCCTGTGGACAATCTCATCCCCGAATTCAATGATTTTGTTTACCGAGGTCGCTGGAAGGAAGCTTGGGAAAACCTAAGCAAAACCAACAATTTTCCAGAGTTTACTGGAAGACTCTGCCCCGCTCCCTGTGAGTCGGCATGCACATTGGGAATCATTGAACCACCGGTTAGCATCAAGGCCATTGAACGAACAATTATTGATAAGGCATGGGAAGAAGGTTGGGTGATTCCTCAGCCACCATCGCATAAAACCGGGAAGAAGGTGGCTGTGATAGGTTCTGGTCCAGCAGGTCTTGCTTGCGGTCAGCAGTTAGCGAGAGCGGGACATAGCGTAACCATATTTGAAAAGAATGATCGAATTGGAGGGCTTCTGCGCTACGGAATTCCAGATTTCAAAATGGAAAAATGGCATATTGACAAGCGCATGGAACAAATGACCAAAGAAGGAGTTGTCTTTAAAACAAATGTAAATGTTGGTAAAGACATTACTGTGAAACAACTCCAAAGTGATTTTGATGCCATCGTACTTGCAATGGGATCGGAAGCTCCTAGAGACTTACCAGTAGAAGGTAGAAACGCCAAAGGCGTTTACTACGCCATGGACTTTTTAACAAAAAATAACAAAAAGGTAGCTGGCGATAATGAGGAAATCATTTCAGCTAAAGACAAGCATGTGATCGTGATTGGTGGTGGAGATACTGGTTCTGACTGTGTGGGAACTTCCAATAGACATGGCGCAAAATCAGTCACCCAAATTGAGATCTTCTCCGAGCCTCCCAAAGAACGTGATTCCTCGACTCCTTGGCCTCTCTATCCAAAAATGCTTAGAACATCCAGCTCACACGAAGAAGGAGTTCAAAGAAAATGGGCAGTGAATACTCTAGGTTTTAAATCCAACGATAAAGGTGAAGTCACCGCAATCATTGGAAATGAAGTCAAAGAAGATGGCGGAAAAATGGTTCCAGTTCCAGGCACAGAATTTGAGTGGCCTGCGGATTTAGTTCTTTTGGCAATGGGTTTCGTAAACCCAATCCAAGAGGGTCTTATCGCAGAACTAAAAAATGGTGGTCTGGAGATGGATCCTAGAGGCAACGTGAAAGCAAGTTTTGGAACAAAAGCCGGCTCATTTGCAACTTCTTTACCAAAAGTATACGCCTGTGGAGACGTTAGACGAGGGCAGTCATTGATAGTTTGGGCTATCTCAGAAGGTAGAAAGTGTGCGGATCAAGTCAATCAAATGCTTTTAGCTGAAGTGGAAGGTTCATAAAGAACCTTTGTTTTTTCTTTTGGGGCCTTGCATTGCATACAAGCCCCTTTGAAACATGAAAGGGCTTCCAAATCACTCGCTGTTTCTGAAGTTCTGGTTTCATTTGAAATAAAAAAGCTCTTGCTTTTCTCTAAAAATGCCAAGAAAAAAGATGAAGTCAGTTGCCAAAGTGAAAAGCCAACAGTGATTCCCACGCAAATGAATTGCCAATTTTTTTCTAAGTATTCTCCTAGTAGCCCCACGACCTTCTATTTAACGGCACTTATCCTAATCGTCATCCCTTTTTCTCAAATGGCGGCAGAGAATATTCTACTGAGAAAAGGCGGAATAGTGAAAGGGAAAGTGGTCGATCAAGATCAAAGTAAGCTTACTATTCAAAAAGAAGATGGTTCAAGAATCAGCATTGCAAAGGACGAAATCCTCAAAGTGGTCTACAAAGAACATATCAGTGCTGAGGAAGAAGAAAAACTAAGAAAAGCGGATGAAGCTAAAGCCAAAGCACTAGCTGAAAAAGAACGCCTCCAAAAAGAAAAAGCAGAAGCCGAAGCGGCTGAGAAAGAAAGACTTGCCTCTGAAAAAGACCTGAAAGCGAAACAAGAGTTAGAAGCAAAGAATCGAGAAGCTAAACAAAAAGAACAGGAAGAATGGCAAAAACAGCAAGCTTCCATCGGCAATTCTTTAACTGTGAGAGAAGCAGTTTTGAGCTCCGCTTTACTTCCTGGCTGGGGACAATACAAGCAAGACAGAAAGCTAGCCGCTTACATTTACCCGAGCTTACTTGCCCTAGGTCTTTATTTTACTTATGACAGCCACCGACTTTATTTAAATGCGAAACGAGATTATAATAATCTAAACAACCCATATAGCGAAACGGGTCTTTTGCAAGCCGCGTTGGGAGTGCCTTCTCAAGCAACAACGGGAGCTCCGCTAGATCCAGTTTCTGCCCTAGTGGCAAACGAAGTCAGTCCTTTTGAAGGACAAAGAGAAGCAGTGGAAGGGCATTTTAGACAGACTCAAAGCCTTGGAGCTTTAACTCTCGGAATTTATGTCCTACAACTTTGTGATGTTTTGATTTTTCATCCCAGTCCAAATAAAAACCGGGTCACGTCTTTAAGCCCAGACGCGGATTCAAAAGAGAGAGTTATTTTCAAAACACAACAGGAAAGGCTAGACTTGACCCCTATTTCTGTCCCTGGAACGGCATTTTCAGAAACAAAGACCCGCTTGGGTTTTGAGATTCGTTTTTAGTCTCATTCTAGTATTTTTCGCTATATTGACAAATATCAGTCCTGAAATTCACTACGGATTTTAGGAAAGACTTTCCCTCCCCTTTCCTCCTTGAATTCTGGAATCCAGGAGAAAAACAACTTTGGCTACTGAAAAGACTCAATATGACGATTCCATCGTAAAGGGTTTTGTGATTTCCGCTCTCGTTTGGGGTGTCGCTTCTATGTTATTTGGAGTGATCATTGCATTTCAATTGGTTTACCCGCAATTGAATTTGGAACTACCTTGGACAAGTTTTGGAAGGCTCAGACCTCTTCACACCAATGCCGCAATCTTTGGCTTCGCATTAAGCGTAATTTTTGCAACCGCCTATCATACGGTTCAAAGGCTTTGTCGTAGAAGAATGTGGAATGATACACTATCTAAAGTACATATCGTACTTTACAATCTAACCATTGTCCTTGCTGCAATTACTCTTCCTCTTGGTTACAATCAATCCAAAGAATATGCAGAGCTAGAGTGGCCTATCGATCTATTGATTGTCGTTTGGTATGTAATCTTTTTTGCAAACTATTTGATGACGGTTCTCCAAAGAAAAGAAGAACAGATGTATGTGGCCATTTGGTTTTATATGGCTTCTTTTGTAACAGTGCCACTTCTTTTCATAGTGAACAATATAGTGATCCCTGCTGGTTTCCTAAAGTCCTACTCTGTTTATTCGGGAGTCTTTGATGCCAACATACAGTGGTGGTATGGACACAATGCAGTTGCCTTTGTTTTGACGACTCCATTCTTGGGGCTTATGTACTACTACCTACCTAAGCATATCAAACAGCCAATCTACTCTCATAGACTTTCTATCATTCACTTTTGGTCTCTCATCTTTATCTACATTTGGGCAGGACCTCACCATTTACTCTATTCTCCGCTGCCTGAATGGTTGCAAACAACAGGTATGGTTTTTTCCATCATGCTTTGGATGCCATCTTGGGGTGGGATGTTAAATGGATTCTTAACCCTCACCCAAGCCAAAGATAAGATCAAAGTGGACGCAACATTGAAGATGATGCTTGCGGCTGTTACTTTTTATGGGATGTCTACGTTTGAAGGACCACTTCTGTCCATTCGTGCGGTTTCTGCATTAGCTCACAACACCGATTGGATCATTGGTCACGTTCACTCTGGAACATTGGGTTGGGTTGGGTTTATGTCAGCCGCCGCTTTGTACTACTTAGTTCCAAGGCTTTGGAATGCGAATCTCTACAGCGAAAAACTTGCAAATGTCCATTTCTGGTTGGGAACGCTCGGGATTCTTCTCTATATCATTTCCATGTGGGTTTCTGGAATTACAGAAGGATCTATGTGGCGAGCAGTGGGAGAAAATGGCGAACTGATCTACAAGGATTGGATCGAAATCGTGGAGTTTTTGAAACCTTTTCGATTGTTTAGAGCCATCGGTGGAACTCTATACTTTATCGGAGTTATCATAATGGTTTACAACTTTGTTATGACAATTCGATCCAAAGATAGTGGTTTCGTAGAACAAGACCTTAGAGTAGGAGTAAAATCATAATGTTAGGCTTCGATAAATTTTTAAATTGGTTCTCCAATATAGCCGACCACTGGGATACAAAAGGAATAAAATTCACTGTTTATGCAACAATAGCAGTGGTAATTGGGGGGCTTTTTGAACTAATCCCTCCTTTTTTTCTAACTCAGACCGCTGTTCCCATTTCAACTGTGAAGCCCTACTCTGCACTGGAATTGGCAGGACGAGATGTCTATCAAAAAGAAGGATGTAACAATTGCCATACGCAAATGGTTCGACCTTTCAAGTGGGAAGTAGATCGATTTGATCCAACAAAGGCTTATGGCAAGGCAGGTTACTCAAAGGGCGGGGAATTCGTTTATGATCATCCTTTTCTATGGGGTTCCAAAAGAACTGGTCCAGACTTAGCCCATGAATCTCAAATGTTGCGATCAGATGAATGGCACAAGAATCATTTGATCAATGCTAGAACCCTGGGTGGTGTTCCAAACTCGATTATGCCAGCGTATCCATGGTTATTTGAAGATTCTCATGCAGTGGATATTGAGCAAACGGTTTCAAACATGAAAGCTCTCTCAAAAGTAGGAGTTCCATATTCTGAGGCTGATTATTCTTCGGCACCAGATATGTTAAAAGGAAAAACAGAAGGAGATGCTCTAGTTGCGTATTTACAAAAACTAGGTAGAGATTCTGCCGAACTCGAGAAAGGTATCAAATAAAGTTATCATGGACGATATGACATTGCTTATCATTTACAAAGGATTGCGATTGCCAGTGTTAGTATTGGCAATCGGTTACATCACGTATCATGTTTACAAAAAACGGAAGAAAGAGGAAGTCGAGCGTCCTAAATATCGAATGCTCGAAGAGGATTAAACTATGAAGCAACCAAAAGAAGTAGACGGAATTTACCAAGCTGACAACCCAATGCCCTCTTGGTGGGTTTTTGTTTGGGCTTTGACAATTGTATTTTCTATCGGATATGTAGTGTATTTTCATTGGTTCTCAGATTGGCCGCAAGAAGTGGCTTTTGACAAAGAAGTGCAGATGCATGAAGCAAAATTCCCTTCTAAGCCAAAACTGGTTGCAACTGCTGATGGTTCTAACCCTTACAGAGACGACGCAGTGGCTATCGCTGAAGGTGAAGGAACTTACAAGCAAGTATGTTCTGCTTGCCATGGCCAAACAGCGGAAGGTGCAGTTGGACCAAGTCTTATCGATAACGAATGGATTCATGGAAACACAGATAAAGAAGTTTTTGCGAATATCATGGAAGGGATTGGTCCCGAAAGACAAAAGTTAAATAGAGGTGGAATGCCTGCTTGGAAAGGGTTGGGAGCTGAAAAAGTCTATGCTACTATGGCTTGGATTGCTTCCAAAAACCCTAGTTTAGTGAAGGCGAAGTAAATGATCATCTCAAAGCCACAATCGGGTCGAGTTCGTACTCTACGCAATTGGGTGATGAGTTTTCTCGTGGGGCTGTTTTTTACAGCTCCATGGATCGTTTTACCTTCAGGAAGCCCTTTGGTTCGTCTAGACATTGCGGCTCGGAAGTTTTACATTTTTGGTGGAATGTTTATTCCCCAAGAAGGACTCATTCTTTGGTTCTTTCTTTTGACCATGGGTCTTTCACTTTTCTTTTTTACGTCCGTTATAGGACGTGTTTGGTGTGGTTGGGCATGTCCACAAACCATTTACACTGATTTCTTTGACCGATTGGGAAGATTGGTTCTGGGAAACAAGTATGGGAAAAAAGATGCTCCCAAGCTTGGTGTTTCTTTAGTATATGGTCTTTGGATTGTAACTTCTTTCTGTGCTTCTTTCGCCTGGATTGGTTACTTTGTTAGTCCCTACGAAATGGTAGCTGATTTTTCCAGTGCTTCCTTTGGCGATAAATCCTATCCTTACTTTTTAGCTTTTTTTACATTTGCCATGTTTGTCGATATAGGTTTCATTCGAGAACAGTTTTGTAGATATGCATGTCCTTATGCTCGTTTCCAAACAATTTTGATGGATGAGCATTCCTTCAATGTCACTTATGATTTCAAACGAGGTGAACCTCGCCGGGATGGAAAAACAAAAGTAGGAGATTGTATCTCTTGCAATATGTGTGTGGTTGTTTGTCCCACTGGCATTGACATTCGAGACGGATTGCAAGTAGGTTGTGTCGCCTGCGGGAAATGTGTGGATGCCTGTTCTTCCATAATGGCAAAGGAAGATAAGAAAACTCTGATTGGTTACTTTTCCTTGGCTCAAATCGAAACAGGTCAAAAAATAAAATGGATTCGTCCGAGAACTGTCATCTACGCCGCCCTACTCTGTTTTGTTCTTTCCGCCGCGACTTATAAATTAATGACTCGCATTCCCATCTCAATGATAGCCGCTCAAAATAAATCCATGAATCCTATGATGTTAGATGAAAATAGACTGCGGGTTTTCGTTCAATTGCGGATCCAAAACATTTCTCCTGTTTCCAAATCGTATCAATTGGAAGCAGAAGACACAGCTCACAATCGAAAAATGAGACTTCTCACAGGAGAGACTGCAAACCAAGTTCATTTGGCGTCGGGAGAGCTGAAAAGCATATCTGTCGTTGTAGAAACAGAAGCTTTGTCACCTTCACAGCTAACGGAAGCTTATATTCCAGGATTGATACGAGTGTTTGACATGAGTGATCCAAACATCAAATTAGAAAAAGTGATTAGTATGAGGCTACCAGGAACATGATTCTTTCCAATTTAGACCCTAGCTTGCGCAGAGCATTCTATTTAATCATATTTGTATTCATTGCCCTTTTTGCGGCAACCTATCATACGATCAAAGTAACGATTCAAAATTTTGAGCCAGTCATTGACAAAAACTACTATGAGACTGGTTTGAACTATGAAAAAGCTTTGGAAGACCAAAGGCTTCTTTCAAGCCAAGGCTATGCGATTGAATCAAGTATTTGGACTTTGGGCAACACTGGAGTTGGTTCAAACTCAGTCGAAGTCAAAGTTTTGAAAAATGGCGAACCTACTGACGCAGAACTTGCGGTTTTAGTTTGGGAGAGAAATGCCACGACTCTCGCCAGGGGTACTTTAAATTTAGAAAAGTTGGGAACTGGCAGATTCGTATCCAATTGGAATCTTTCCAATCCAGGTGAGTGGGTGGTTACGGTATCAGTCCAAATCCAAGGAAAAAATTTTGAAAGAACTGGAATCGTCAACACAAATTAGTACGATATCACATTCACCTGTTTGTGATCATTGTGGTAACCAGTTCAAGTCGATTCGGATCCAAAGCCAGTTTGGGGACAAACTCAAAGAGTTTTGTTGTGAAGGCTGTGAAACAGTCTATTCCATCATTCAGTCCATGCAGGCTGACAAGTTCTATTCCCTCAAAGGAACGCAAAACCTAGAACCAGCTCAGTGGCTCGGAGACTCGGAAGAGTTTTTTGACTCCGAGGAAGTTCAAAAAAAATATGTCCGCAAAAACAATGGTGTTTCGGAAGTTTACATTCGAATTACAAATATTCATTGTTCCGCATGTGTCTGGTTAAATGAAAAAGTCCTCGGCCAGCAAGACGGGGTACATTCGGCTGTAATCAATTTTGCAAGTGGCAGAGCTAAAGTTCAATTCGACTCAGATAAAATCAGTTTAAAGACAATTCTAGATACGATTCGATCCATCGGTTACAAACCGGCTCTTTATTCACCGGGAGACTCTAATGAATTGGGACATGCCCACTTAAAATCACTGCTTCTTCGAATCGTAGTCGCTGGGTTTTCTTTTGGGAACATTATGCTATTCAGCGTTGGATTGTACGCTGGTTTTTTTTCAGGTATTGATTTAGAAACCAAAAGACTATTTCATTTTGTTAGTTGGGCACTGGCTACACCGGCATACCTTTATTCAGGGGCTCCATTCTTACAAGGGTTTTGGAATTCTATCCGAAAGAGAAGTCTGACTATGGATTTTCTTTTGTTTTCAGGAATTTCCCTAGCCTATTTCTATTCGATATACGTAACCATAACAAATCGAGGTGAAGTCTATTTCGATTCTGTAGCAATGATCTACTTTTTTATCCTGATTGGAAAGTTTTTTGAAGAAAAAGCGAGACTCCTTGCCCAAGAAAAGATAGAGAACTTACTTTGCAAATTACCAGAAGAGTCAATTCTATTGGATGGAGAACTGGAAAAAAGAGTATTGAGTAGTTCTCTATTGAAGGGTGACCGAATCAAGATACTTGCAGGCGTTCGATTGCCAGTAGATGGAATTTTGGATACTGACAGCATTCATTTGGATGAGTCTTTTTTAACCGGAGAATCACACCCAATCCCGAAAAAAAGGGGCGATAGGTTGTTGGCTGGGGCATTGGCATTAGATTCTACTTTGGTCATGGTGGCTGAATCTGACTACCAGGCTTCTACATTGTCTTCTTTGCGTGTCCGAATGGAAGAAGCTCTTGCCACAAAACCTAAAATTCAACTACTAACAGAGAAAATCGCAAGCAAATTCATATCCGTTGTTTTTATGTTGGCAATTCTCACATTTATCGGATGGTTTTTCTTTTTTGATTCTGGGCTTGAGCTTGCCATGATCAATATGATTTCGGTGCTTATTGTAGCCTGCCCTTGCGCCTTGGGGATCTCTGTTCCTACGGCTCTCGTTATGAATCATATTTTAAATGCAAAGAGAGGTGTATTGTTAAAGAATCCAGGAGTCATTGAGCCTTTGTCACGTTTAGATCATATTTTCTTAGATAAAACTGGGACATTGACGGAAGGAAAGTTTGATGTCCGAGCTTGCACAATCCAAAGTTCATATTTTTCTGTTATTTTTGCCTTGGAGAAAGAATTGAACCATCCTATCGCCAAGTCGGTACTTCGTTATCTGCAAGATTTTGTATATCCTGGCGAGAAAGATTTTACAATCCAAAGATTCCAAGCCATTGCTGGGAAAGGTATTGTAGCAGACGTTCGCTTTCAATCGGGAGCTACTAATAAGATTTGTCTTGGGAACAGAGATTTATTAGAATCTGAGAGTGTTTCTGTTGAAATGGAGTCCCAAGGAACGATTGTTCATTTTTCTCTGGATCAAAATTATATGGGAAGTTTTGTTCTCCAAGATAAACTGAGAGAAGAAGCAAAGGACTTTGCTGATTCATTGCGCGCATTGGTTCCCAAAATAACGATTCTCTCTGGCGACCAGTCTGAAGCTGTGCAAATTGTTGCGCAAAACTTAGGTATTGCTGACTATCACTCCAACTGCAAACCAGAACAAAAAAGAATGATGATCCAAAGTGCTCAAGAGAACGGCGAGGTTGTAGCGATGGTGGGGGATGGAATCAATGATGGATTGAGTCTTGCTTCTGCGAATGTTGCCATCTCTCACTCCGAGGCGGAAGATCTTTCCTTAGAAAAATCTGATGTTGTGATGGCGTCTGGTAATCTTTTAGGTATTCTGCATTCTATTCGATCAGCAAAAAAAACTAGAACCGTTATCGTGCAAAACATTCTTCTCTCCTTTTGCTACAATTCTCTTATGCTTCCACTTGCAATCTTTGGTTTGATGCTACCAGTCTATTGCGCCGTTTTAATGGCTTTGTCTTCTTTGACAGTGCTCGGCAATTCACTGTCACTCACCTGGAGAACTAGATGATCGATTTTTTATTTGTTACAGTTCCAATGGCTTTGTGCATTGCCCTTTTCTTCCTTGGTCTTTTCATTTTTGCTTTTCGTAAAGGACAGTTTGAAGATATAGAATCTCCCAAATATAGGATGTTTTTCGATGATGATGACAAGCCTAAGTGATTTTGCGGTCTTAGGCTCGGCATTTGTCTTTGGGATATTTAGTTCTCTTCATTGCAGTGTGATGTGTGGTCCTTTAGTTGGATTGAGTGTCCAGCTACATGCAAAAAAACACAGCGGAAATTTAATCTATCAACTTGGACGGCTTTTGTCCTATCTTTTGTTTGGTTTGGCATTGGCTACTTTGGGACATGGGGCAAACTCTCTATCTGGTTTTCAAAACCAATTCCAACTGGCTCCTATCTTGGGTATGATCCTTTTTTTAGTTTTTGGGGTGAACCTCTTTCGTTCTGAGTTCTCCAAAACTACACCAACCAAAAATAGATTTCTGACTAGAATGAATGCTGTTTTGGGGAATCTAACGACGGCTCTGTATAAGAGTAAAAATCCCGCTTTGATTTCATTTGGATTGGGGCTTATGAGTGGGATTTTGCCTTGTGGAGTGTTGTATCCCGCATACGCATTGGCGTTTTCGATGGCGTCTCTGAACTTGAGTTTGCTTGTTGTATTCTGCTTCTTTCTAGGAACCTTGCCTTTGTTGTATGGAGCAGGATTCGGAATCCAATCCATTCGAAGTTGGATTCAACCACGATATTTACCTTGGATGGGGATTGTTGTTCTTTCTTTTGCTTTGTTTGTGGGTTCCAATCGATTTCAGATGAAAGGGGGGGAGAATTGTGAAAGACCCCCTACCCCTACTCTCTCTAAATGAAAAAAGAAAATGGATCATTTTCTTTTTTTAGTAAAAGTACTTATCTTGGAAGAACTTTGCCTTTCCTGGTGTCAGTTGGTCCATAGCTAGAACAGCTATTAAAGCTTTTCCAAGTTGTTTTTTGTTGATAGAAATCCATTTACGAAAACTTTTTTTTTCAGCATCAGGACCCACCAGAATCAATTCTCTTGTATTTTCCAATTCCTTGGCTAATAGTTCATAATAAGAATCTTCAGACAATTTTGCGTCTTTGGTCTTTTTCCAAAATTGGTCGCCCTTTGCCGTATGGTATTGAAAAGCGTGAGCTTCATTCGAATCTAAGTATATAATGGAACTGGACATTTTCCCTCCTGAACCTTAAGTTCAGATTCGTCGCATTTTTCCGCTACGTCGAGCAGAAAACATAGCAATTTACACTACAAAAGGTTGATATTTCTCAATTCGAAGTGGGTCTGGGGCCATAGAAATAGGTTTTTCGGCTGGTGCTCCCATCACTTGCCTGGCCACCAATTAAGAAAATGGAGCCATTGGAAAGCCTGACGGGAGAAAAAAATGTTCTGGGTTCCAGATCAAATCCCAGATCTAAAAAGACGTTGCTTTTTTTGTAATCGAATTTCTCTATTAGGCGAGTTGCCTGATTTGCAATATTTGTAGCCCCCCCTCCAAAGAGAAGAAAGCTATCATCCTGCCCCACTGCCAAAGCACTTGCCATTCGTCCAAAGCGAAGAGCAGGTAACAAAGTTACTTTGTTTGCTTTTACATCGAATAAGAAAATAGAATTAGAGGATAAGATTTCAGTCCCTGGGCTTAAAATGACATTGCCATCGCCAAGCAGAGTACAGTTAAAAAGGGAATTTGGAATGGGAAGAAGAGGCCCTGCTGAAAAAGAATTGGAACTAGGATTGTAAAATTCTGTTGTTTCCAGCATAGCACTTATAATTCTCGAAAATCCCCCCGCTAACCAAACTCTTCCGTCATTGAGACGAATGGCACATTGATGACTTCTTCCAACGCTCATGTTTGGACCATCGGAAAAAGTCTTTGAATTAGGATCGTACAGCAATGTTCGGTTGGTGCTGGCGAAGGGTTGTAAGCCCGATAAAGCGGCAACAGTAGAAGTAAAGCTAACAATGCCCCCAGCGATTAATACACGACCGTCAGCAAGCAGAGTTGCGCTATGATAAGTTCTAGGGAATGTTAGATTCGGCAATATTGTCAAGTTATCGGTATTTGGGTTTAATAGCTCGGCCCGATTGTGAATGGTCGCAGTGGCAGAATCTACTAAATCTTGCCCCCCAACTAAGAGAATGGATTCATCATTTAAGAGGGTCGCAGTTTGACCTAAGATTGCTGGATAAAGAATGGATGCCAGGACTTGGAAAGAGGATTGACCAACTCTTAGGATTTCAGATTGGTTGGCATTGAATTTATTTCGCCCATTGATTGCCACTACACTTCCATTTGCTAAGTGGAAGACAAAGGGACTGCTTCTTTCTGAGACCAAGTTGGGACCTTCTGTTAGTCCAATGAATTTGATTTGGAACGTCCTTTGGATAGAATTTCCTGCCGAGTCTTTGCCCTTGGAGAACTCTAGATTCAGAGTTCCTGGTGAATTGTTGAGACTAATCGTTTCAAAAAAGAGTCGGTATTTTCGAGTTTCTAATTGAACAATACTTCTCAATCGAACCTTAGGAGCGATGCTTCCGGTGAGCAAGGGCAAATCTAACTCTGAAATTGGTTCATTGAATTCCAAATCCCAGTAACGGTTGCTAAAGAAAGAATAATCTAATAGAGGTTCATAACCGACCAATTCTACGCTGGGTAGGTTGTTATTGATAATAACTTGACGATCAGTATTTGTCAGAGTTCGACCAGTTCTAGAAAGGATCGAGCTTAGTTTAATTGGCACAGATTGATCGGAGCTAAGATTCGCTATTTTGATAGAAACACTCGCGTCTGTTCTCCAGATTCCCTCTTTCCATTCTAGCTTGGGATTCTCTCTTTGGAATTTTTCTTTGAATTCTCTGGAATCTAAAGGAAGATTGCAATCTAAGTCTATCTGGTCCAGCTTACCAACGATCGAATTGTTTGCTGGATTCATACCACATTCAAATGGGATCGAACTTCCAATACCCAATTGTAAACTGAGACCCAACTCCGATTTGGGATCTAAAACATTGCTTTTCACGTTTCCCGGATCACAAGAGACAAGAAAACAGAGTGCAAATGGGAAGATCCATTTACTCACTGGTGTATTCCTCCGCAGAACGCAGAATTGTTGCTATTCTCCCTCCAATCGCCATGCCACCACCCTTGGAATAGGTATAAGAACAGGCATTGATTCTTCCGGAAATGTTACTGGAAGCAATTGTAGAAAGCTCTGTCACTGGGTTCCAAACTTCGGAATTGGGCAAAGCTGAATCATAAAAAGCGGTTCTTTCTCTTCCGCCAGAGATATTGAAACGGTCCTTTCCGAAAGGAAATAAGAAGGAATTGCCTTCTATCCTGCCCAAATTAATGTTCGAGAGTCTTTTTACAGTGAGGCTAGGAAACTCAATCATTTCAATGGAAAACACTGGTTGTTCAGTTGGAGAAGTTCTTCGAAAACCTCCCAAAACTAGAATGTTTCCATTGCTAAGCTGGTATGAAAGAGCACCGATTCTAGGTTCAATGGTGGAAGTAAGAGGTGTAAGTTGGTTTGTGGTTGGATCTAAAACCTCCATAGAACCAGTGGCAACTGAGGGAGACACCTCTCCACCAGCAATGAGAACTCTTCCATCTTTCAAAAGAACTTGTATATGCTCTCTTCTGGGTTCAGACATGGTTGCGACTACAGTTGAGGTTCCAGTGGAGAGGTTTACTCTTTCTATGGTTTTTGCTTCTGCTGTGGCTAAAGGGGTAGAATTGTTTCCACCGCTGATGAGAATCGTCCCATCTGACAAAAGCAACTGAGCATGTCGTTCCCGGGAAACTTTGAGGTTTGGTCCCAGCCGCCATTGATTCAAAGCTGGATTGAAGATTTCTGTGCTAAACAATCCAATATTTGGTGTTTGGGTGCCGGGAACTTGGGGACCCCATCCTCCAGATACAAAGACTTCTCCATTGGGTAAAAGAGTGATTTGGTGTTCTCGCCTGCCCACATTAAAGCTAGGACCAAAGGAAAATGACTTTGCAATGGGATCATAGAATTCAGTACTTTGTAGAATGTTCAGCTGACCCGCCACTGTGTTTTGTGTTCCACCAGTTACCAATCCTCTTCCGTCGAGCAGTTCGACAGCGGCACAAGCTCGGCGAGGAGTATTCATACTGGAGGTGGGTCGAAATCCAAAGATAGAAGAAGTGAGCGTCGGGGTTTCTGCCTGATTTCCTGCTTTATCTACAAGAGTTGGGAATTGAAATTCAATTTTGCCACCTTCAAAAGCTGGTGTTCCATTCAGCAATAGTTTCCAAGACTTGGTATTTGATCGCAAAACCTGAGATACAACCAATGTATTGCGAGCATTCCCCGATATTCTAATTTGAGATGCCTCAGGTAGGGTTTCGATTTCCTCTGAAAGATCGACTTTGATATAGCCTTGAGAAAGCTCCGTTGCATCAAATTTGCCTTCAAATTCAAAGGCTAAACTAGGAGGACTTGAATCAATCTCCAATGTCAGAGTATTGGGAGATATATTTCTCTGTAAGCTGGTCAGTCTTTCTTGGATTGGGAATGTATAGATTCCAGTAGCCAAGTCGGATTTGATCTTTAAATCATAACTACCAACCCCTCGATTCTCGGAAGAATGAAAAGGGACTTCACCTTTATCAGAGTCTAAAAAAAGACTTAAGCCACCCAATGATGCTAAAGGCTGGTTTGTTGTAAGTCGCACTGTATCACCTGGTTTTGCTATGCTCCTATTCAAGGAAAGGATCAGATTTCCTGAATTTGATTCTATGGTGGAGAGAAGGCTTTGAGTCACTGGATCCAGAAACAAATTTTTACCGACAGAAGGTTGACAACTGCAAAGGATAATCAATAACAAAACAGGGAATAAACTTTTCTTCGAATGGATTAGATTAGTCCACACCGAAATACTCCACACTGCTTTTCGCAAACTCTGGATCGCCGAAAGTAAAAATTCCTTTTTTCCCATACACGGAAAAGTGGTTTCTTCTGGGATGGAGAAGATTACCCACCAAGAAAGATTTGTTTTCTACCAAGCTAAAAATCTCGATGCTGGGGATGGAAAATGCCAACGATGTTCCACCTAGCGAAACAATCTGTTTCTCAGATGGTAAAAAAGCGGCACCAGAGTTCATTCTGCCAGCGTGCAAAAATCCTGGATTTTGAATGGATAGATTAGAAGGCTGGATTGTTTCAACAGAATTGGTTGAAAGACCAAGGGCGCCTGCTCCTCCCAAGACCCAAACCATTCCTTCCTTGTTTCTAAAAGAATGAAAGTCGATGCGGCTTGAACTGAAGGCGGATGTCGAGGCCGTCATAGTCAAGTTGTTCAAATCTAAACTAAGAAGGGGTAAGACAAAAGCCAGGGGATTGTCTTCTGTTCTGGATTTTCCTAAGGCAAACCAAACAGAATTTGTGCTTGGTTCAAAAAAAGCTGTGTGACCAAATCTGGGCAAAACACTCCCAGCGGAATTGATAAACTGAGAGCTGTTTGGTAGAAGGGAGCTGGATTGTAGGTTCAAATCAATGATTTCGTGAGTGGCTCGAACGGAACTTTCAGTGGTTCCCAAGTTGAAAATTCCCCCAGAAACCAAAACTCTATTGTTTGAAAGACGAACAGCAGTATGCCGGGAACGAGTTTGGTTCAATTCAAAGGGGAGCACGGTCACTGAGTTTTGTGAAGGGTTGATGAGGATGATTTTTTTGGAGAAGTGGTTTACACTTGTTGTTGGTGAAGCAAGTTCTCCACTTACAACGAGTACAGCCCCGGAATCCAATAATGTCAAAGAGGGAAAAACCAATCCTTCTGGAAGATCGGGCAGTTTGGTAGAAGTTTCTGTCGAGAATCGATAGATTTCTATTGTTCTCAAAGGAAGGTTAGAGTTGCTTAGTCCCCCAACGATTAAAACTTCATTGTCATTTAGTTTTACAAAACCCATCCTTGATTTTTCTTCCGAAAGCGTGCCCGCTAAACGAGAAGTAGGAATATTGAAAGTAAGAGTGGGATTAGAGAAACGAGTGTCTACCTGCAAACTCGCATTTAAGGCATTGACAGTCAAAATCGATGGAAGTCTTTTAGAGCTATCTATAGATAAAAAAAGCCGTACTGTAGATTCTGTTAAAGGGACTGAATCTCGAACCAAAATAGCTTTTCCAGATTCTCCACCAAAAGCAAAGTTAGCTTTTGTAAATTTGGAAGCAATCGAAGATTCAAAACTCAAATCCAAATACCCAGTCTTTAAAAACAATGGATAATCCAAAGTTTGTGTGTCCGTTGTTATGGTTCCAAAAGAAATAGGAGAGGCCGTAGTTAATGAGGTTTGCCTGGGATAGAGTATTTGAAGTGAGAGAGCCCCTAAATTCCTAGGGTCAAAGGAATTTGAGTTTTCTGGAGAAGCCGCTACGCATTGAAAAAGGAGAGCGACGAAAAGACTGGGAATTCTTCTTTTTGAGCTTATTTTAAAAGCTTGTTTCCAATCCAAAAAGAGTAAGGGTCTCACGCCCTAAAGTCCCATGATTCAGGAATTTAGCATCTAAAAAAAGCCGAGAGCCCAATTGTTTTGGTTTTTCTGGTCCAAAAACGTAGAAATCAAAAACATTCCCGAGCCAAAGAGCAAGTAGCAAATTCAGTGACAAATCGTAATCCTTTCTTGCCTCTTCCGCTCGCTCTCGTGCCGGCGAAAGTGCAAAATAATTGAAGACAATGGTTTCCTGAAACCTTGCCCCTGGGGGAAGTCCAACGGCATTAGAATATTCTGCATTTGCGATCTCATTTTGATTGAATCGATAGGCAGTGTTCAAAAGAGCAAAGGAAAAGAGGGACATAAAAACGGTCCCTTTGGTTTTTTGGCCGCGTTCATAGTGTCCCCACCCTGGAAAAACCAAGGATCGGAAGGCATAGGTGGGATTGAATGGATTGAACAAAGGTGCATCTACCATGGAAGTTTCTGGATTGAAAGCATAGGAAAGAACAATGTCTTCAGAGGATTCACCATAGTATTTTACATAGGGTTTTTGAACTCGTTGGTTGGATTTGGACCATTCTTTGAGGCTTGAAATCACATACTCGGACAGTTCCGTGTAGGAAACCTTTCCGTTGAAATTTGAATCTGCCCTACCCTCTAACCCATAGATCACATACTTTGTAAAGACTCCGTATGCACTCAATGTATCTTCGTAACTCGCATAGCCAGATTTAGTTGAATACAAGACAGATACAGACTCAATGCCATTGAAGTTTTGGTTATTGAGATAATTTACCCCTTGTTCGGTTGTGTTTTGTTCAGGGTTCCTGCAAGCATCGATGATAAAAATAACTCGTTTGAGCTTTTTTAGGCGAGTTTTTAAGAGCAAACTTTCTACGCTAATTCCAGTTTGCACCGAATTGCTGAGATTTCCATCTTCTGGTAGTAGAAATGCTTTTTCCTCGTAATCGATAAAACCGTGACCCGAAAAATAAACGAGGAGAAAATCCTCTGGACTCATTTGATCGATCAAATTAGAAAATTCGTTTTCAATTTCATACTTTGTGGCTCGCCCTTCTGTTTCCGTGAGTGGGCTTTGGACTATGGATTTTACTTTGTCATAGGATCCAGATCGGTAGATTGTGCGAAGAATTCCTTCGGCATCATTCTTCGCATTCTTAAGGTTTATCAGTTTTAGGTCTTTGTATTCATTGATCCCTATCACCAGTGCAAAACGCTTTCCTCCAGCTTTAGAGCTCCCAAGGTCAGAATCGGGCAGAATGGGAACCCCTTGGGCGACCAATCCGAAAGGAAAGGCGAATGCCAAAATCAGAAGTGAATGAATTGGTCTCAAACGTAACAATGATTCTTTCCCACTCTAACACTAAGGACGATGTTTGCATTGTCAACCGCGGAAAGTGGAAAACGGAATTCTTTCCAAAGAGACATAATTTTTTACTATCGTTTCCAAGAAAAAAGCCGAAATCTGTACTATGCAAATCGAATCGTTTCCCGGAGTGCAAAGCATTCTTCAGAGAATCCGAGAAATCTCTCAAAAATTTGAAGAACCTAAAATTGCCTCTCCTAAGTTTGAGGAAATCTTAAAAGAAGGGATTGCCGAACAACCGAAGACTTCTTCCCTGTTGCCAAAAACGGAAAAAGGAGACTTGCTCGGTTATATCGAAGGGCTTGCCCTGGAGAAAGGATTGGATCCAAATTTAATTAAAGCAGTTGTCAAAGCAGAGTCAGGCTTTGAACCAAATGCCACTTCCAAAAAAGGGGCAATGGGGCTTATGCAACTCATGCCAAAAACAGCAGAGTCATTAGGTGTGGAAGATCCCTACGACCCTTATCAGAATTTAGCCGGAGGTTCCGAATACCTAAGTTCAATGATACAGCAGTTTGGTTCTTGGGAGAAAGGTGTTGCCGCCTACAATGCTGGGCCAGGTGCTGTGAAAAAATACAATGGCATTCCGCCATACGCTGAAACCCAAAACTATGTCGAAAAAGTTAAGAAAAACTATGAATCTTATGTTAAGAACCGGGATTCAGTTCAAAAGTTTTAAAAATCTCTAGGTATTTTTCTTTTAAAATAGGTTTCACTAAGTAGTCTGTTATCTGAGGAAAGCTTGCGGCTTTTTTTCTGTCCTCCTCATTGTTACTGGAAGACACAATGTACAGTTTACAGCCCCCCAAGGAAAAGATTTTGTGCTCATTTAAAAGATCCAAAAGTTCCCAGCCATCCATGGTAGGCATATTGAGATCTAAAAACACAACATCAGGTAGGTTATCACCTTTTAGGAAAATGTCTAAAGCCTCTTCGGCATCATCGAAATGTTCGAGCGAAAAAGGAATCTTTGTTGACTCCATAATTTTACCAGCTAGTACGCGATAGACTTTATCGTCATCGATGATAGCGATCTTCATTGGTTCGGATTTATTTCTCTTTGCTAAACCCAACAACCGCTTGGAGAAAGCTGTTGTATCGATCAGCTAGACAAGGAGTTGGGTATTCTGACATTTTTTGAAATCCGTAAAAGCTGATGGTTTCAAACTTTTGTTTTACGTGCACATTGGAAAAAAGACTGGTTTGCACTATGGCATTGTTCGGGCTGAGCGGAAAAACCCCTGGTAATTTGCCCTTTTTGATGCCAAAATCTTTTTCGAGGGGCTGAAGCTCTGACTCTCCGAAACCGGCTATGTATATGAAGAAAGAGAATTCATTTTTGTCATTTGGGTCAGTGGAAATACCGTCCAATCGCCATTTGGTCTCTAGGTTGCTCTTTAAATAAAGTGCTAAGGAATGAGAATACGGCAGATATAAATTGTCCGAAGTGATTTCCTTTTTTCGCTGTTTTAAAATGCGATCTAGTTCTTCTGTTTCTGTGTTTAGTTCGTTATTTGAAAATTCCCTGGATTCTCTGAAAGCAAAAAACATGGAGACTAAAATTAGCACCACGGTAATCCCTGTTGCTGTAACAGTATTTAGCTCTTTTTCCGTTTTGAGTAAAAAATATCCAATGCTTATCACAATCAACGGAATTGCTAAGAGCTTTACGAGGGAATACCAATGCAGGAGTAGAATCTCAATTGAGTTGTTTCCAAAGAACTGAACCATTTGGAACAAAAACAAAACCAAAGCCAAAAAAGAAAAATAGATGAGCACTAAGATAAGGGGGATGTTCTTCTTTTTAAAAAAGACGCTAGTTCGCTGTGCCTGAGTTTGAGCTTTTCTTAGCCCTGTGAAGAGAACAAAAAAGCTAAAAGCCAAAAGAAACATTTTTAAATCGGAAAGAAAGGCAAGGATCGTCAATGCAGGGAAGACAAGTAGGTCTGTGATGACTTCCATTTTAAAAGTTAAGAAAATAAGAAGTACAAAAACCAAACAGACAACAGCGCTAAAATGTTCTGATGGGAACTGAATTGAAAAAGGTAAGAAAGCTGAGAGAAAAGGCAAAATATAATGGTTACGTTTCCACTCTTCCCGTCTGAGTAAGAGCAGGAACAAATGAAGGAAGAGACTAAAAAAGAAAGCAGAGAGAGTAATGACCGTTAAATTCAAAGAAAAGAAAGAAATCTTGTTCCAGAAAACAAGCATTAGAAATGGAAGTGGCTCTACAAAACTGTAGAAATGTCCGTTTTCTTGTAGAGATTTGAGATTGGCAAGGCTTTCGAGCTCGGAAATTGAGCTGGGAAAAGAGTCGTAGGTTCTGGCAAAGGTAAATATTGAAAAAACAAAGCTCAATGCCAAAACACTCCAAAAAAAGGGCAATCGTCGGAAGGGTTTTGGATCTCGCATCGGTTTTATTTTTGCTCTCTTCCCTTCTAAATTGTAGGTGAAATAATTCCAGAATAATTTGAAATCTACATAGGATTTCAGTTCAAAGAGGATTCAATGGCAGAGGCAAAGCGAGATTACCAATTGTATGATGAAAAAAACCAAGCATCGAAAGACAAACCTTGGATTTTCCGGACCTATGCAGGGCATACAAATGCAAAAGCGTCCAATGAGCTTTACCGCAAAAACTTAAGTAAAGGGCAAACAGGACTTTCCATTGCCTTTGACCTCCCTACTCAATGCGGGTATAGCTCGGATCATTCGGTTTCCCGCCCTGAGATTGGAAAAGTAGGAGTTCCCATCAATTCCTTAGAGGATTTCCGAATCCTTTTCGACCAGATCCCAATCGAAGAAATGAATACTTCCATGACAATCAATGGGACCTCCATGTGGCTTTTGTCTCTTTATGTAGCCCTAGCCGAAGAGAAAGGAGTTCCGCTTTCAGCGCTAAATGGAACCACCCAAAACGATTTGATCAAAGAATACTTGGCTCGGGGGACTTACATTTATCCCCCAAATGAGTCCATGAAGCTGATTGTCGACATGTACGAGTATTGCTTGACCAACATCCCAAAATGGAATCCATCTAATATTTGTTCATACCATTTACAAGAAGCTGGTGCCACGCCTGTTCAAGAGCTTTCCTTTGCCATTGCAACGGGCATTGCTGTTTTAGATTCCATCAAAGAAAGAAAATGCTTTACAGACGATGAGTTTGAGAAGTGCGTTGGGCGCATTTCATTTTTCGTCAACGCGGGGATTCGATTTGTAGAAGAGATGTGCAAAATGCGAGCCTTCTCCGAACTCTGGGATGAGATTACAAGAGACCGCTACCAAGTCAAAAATGCGAAGTACAGAGTGTTTCGATATGGGGTGCAGGTAAACTCACTTGGTTTAACCGAGGAACAACCAGAAAACAATGCTTGGCGGATCTTGATAGAGGCGTTAGGTGTGACACTCTCTCGAAATGCGAGATGTCGTGCGCTACAGTTACCAGCTTGGAACGAAGCACTCTCACTACCTAGGCCTTGGGACCAACAATGGTCTCTGCGATTGCAGCAAATCCTTGCCTACGAGACTGACCTTCTCGAATACCCAGACCTTTTCGATGGTTCAAAAGTTGTAGAAGGTAAAGTAAAAGCACTAAAAGAAGAGGCCATGTCTGAAATCCAGAAGATTTTAGACATGGGTGGCGTGTTAGTTGCTATTCAAAACGGCTACATGAAAAGCCAACTTGTCAAATCTCAGACAGAGCGCTTATCCAAAATCAACTCCAACGAGCTCATTGTGGTTGGTAAGAACAAATGGACCGAAGGAATCAAGTCGCCTCTAATGACCGACTCTGACGGCGGAGTTTTTAAAGTAGATCCAAAATCAGCAGAACAAACACTAGGTGTTCTTTCTCAGATCAAATCCAAGAGAAATGCGAAGGATGTAACTGAAAGCCTCGAGAACTTGAAAGCCGCGGCAAAAGAAGGCAAAAACCTTATGCC
>JAIXRB010000068.1 GCA_027485405.1 Leptospiraceae bacterium
AACCAAGCACATGGTTACAGTTTTCAATCATTTTCCTTTGGGTGGTACTTTTCTGGGGGAGTGGTTTTTATTTATTTCGTTTTTGGTCTGACGTAACTCCCATCGGTTATCGGGAAGTAGGTGTGATTCAGCCGGATGCCCCATTAGAGTTTAGAGACTCTAGAAAAAGTTTTCGAGATACCATTGAAGATTTAATGTTACAGATTGATTTAGGTGCAAGAGAAGTTTCAAAGGGACGAGATTTGGATTTGCTCGTGCTTCCAGAATCCTCAGTTCCATTTTTCTCTGCCAATAGTAGTGTTCCAAATAAAATCAATCAGATCTATTGGAACCGATTTGATTCTTTGATAGCTCTACTTGCTCTTCGACACAATACAAATGTTTTTTTCAATGAGCTAGATATCAAATACAAGGGGGAATTGAAGAATGAGAATAAACGATATTATAACTCAAGTTCAGTTTATGATCCTTCAGGTAAAAGGCAAAACTCTTATGATAAAGTTTTCCTTTTGATTTTTGGTGAGTATATGCCTTTTGACTGGATGTACGCCTTGTCTCCGCAAACAGCGCATTTTGCTCCAGGAACTTCATTAGATTTACTTCCTTACTTTGCTCGGCGCCCAAACTCAGCCAAATCCTGGCAAGATCTCAAATGGGAAGATACGGACTTAATTTCAAAAGATGATCTAATCAACAGAGAGTCGTCTGTTCTACCTTTAGAAAAAGTAGGAAGTTTTTTGCCTTTGATTTGTTATGAAGTTATCATTCCAGAGTTTGTTCGTCAATTTGAAGGTGATCCTGATTTTATTGTCAATGTTACCAATGATAAATGGTATGGAAATTCGATTGAATCGTATCAGCACTATACACTGGGAAGGCTCCGGGCTATTGAATTTCGAAAATGGATCGTTCGTTCTACTAACTCTGGAACTTCCGTTTTTATTGATCATTTGGGGCGACCTGTGGATGGTGAGTTTACGCCAATTGAGTCTAGTGCCGTTCTTGCAAAGAAAGTAGCAGTAATTCCTGGAAAAATGACCTTCTACAGACGATTTGGAAATGTAATCCCCTGGACATATCTAGGTATTTCTAGTATTCTATTCATATACTATGTTTGGAAAAGAGCTTAAAATCCCTTCAAGATTAGCGATTGCCGCCTATCTTTCGATTGTGGGGCATCTCTCTTTTATGGTTTGGACTTATAACAATTCAGATTCGCTTTACCAGCCTATTCTATGTGGGCCTCCTTGGATTTACGAAACAGAATCAGAAGAAGAAAAAGAGCTCTCTCTAGAGTTTGGAGAAAAAAAAGCGGATTCCGAGTCCCAAGAAAAGCGGTCAGGCGATGGAGAAAACGGATCTGAGGTTAGCGGTGACTTTTCATCTAGCAAATATAAGGGTGGAAAATGGGACGAATTGGTAAAAGACCTTGAATCAGTTGAAAATTTAAGGGATAGTTTTAAAAATACTTTTGAAGATATTTTTCCTAGTTCTAACGTTTCTGATACTTATATACGACGGAACAGAGACTATGAAGACATCATAGTCAAAGAAGTGTTTCCTACTCTTCGCACTATTCGAGAGCCCTTCCGTGTCGATATTGAAGAAGCGGATGATAATCTAGCGATCCACAAAGAAAGAAACCGAATCATAGAAGAGTTTCGAAAAGGCCAAGATTTTGGAAATCCTTTGACAATGAGCTTAAACGTAGAAGGAGAGAAGCCACCAAAAGAACCTTTGGCTATGCCAAAAGAAGATCGAATTAGTTATTTAGATAAAAACATCAAGAGAAACAAAGAGATTCAACTGAATGATTTTATAAGTCGTTATATGGGGTATGATCCCAATAAAGGGGATCTCAGCCAATTTGTCAGAGACTTATACTATGAAAACTTGCAAAGATTAGCTTACACTTTTAGTGGAGATATTACTTTTTTTACAATAGACTATTTTCAAGAAAACCTGAACAAAGAAGATTTTCTACGGCAAATGATGGCTCTTTTGTCTCAAAATATGGGAACCAAGGTAGGAACTGAAATTCTGTTTACACTGGAAAACATTTACGAGATTCAAAACCGAGCTTTAAATCTTTATTTCCAAAACAGACCGTTGTACACCACTTACTCGGATGAAAAGAAAAAAGAACTTAGAGTAGAAACCATTAGAAGGGTCGTAGAAAAATACAGACCTATTTTGAAAGATAAGCAAATAAACAACGCATTTGATGCTGAGCAAGCATTTACCCAAAAGAGACTGGAGATAATGGATACCTTGATTCAAAATTCGCCAGCTAACTATCGAGTAAAAGATGCCCTTTTTGAAAAAGGCAGAATTCTTTGGGAAGCTGGTATGCAAAGAAACGATGAAAACCTTTTCAAACAGGCTCTTTTGAACTGGCAGAAAATATCTCAAATTCCAGAGCAAGGGGACTTTTTGTACAAAAGTTCATTCAACGCCCTCGAAAGTCTTCTAAAGCCCGCAAACTATTATTTGGGGAACTCAGCCTTATCTAGATCTGTAGTTGATGAAATTAGCTTTATCTTAAGAACACGTTTGAACGAGTCTCTCGAACAAAAACGCATTAGAGAAGATCAGTTGCTTTGGCCTAAAGGCGGGGAGAGAGCCAAGTAATTCTTTGGCTTCGCGAATTTATAGCTTAAAATTCTCTAAGCCGTGTTCGTTGATTTCGCTGATCCATTTCTCGCGAAACGGTGTTTCTTTTTCTATGCGTTCTTCGATAGCCATTGAAAGAATTGCAGATTCCCCGTAGTTTCGGACAAAGTCGCGATGGGCTAGATTGTCCACGAGAAACCTCCAGAAAACGTCTTCTTCATATTCTTCCATGATTTCGGCGAGCCCAACTTCTTCTTCAAATTCTCTTGTTAAATACGGCTCTCCATTGTTTTGGTCCAATTGAACCAAATGACCAAGCCCGACATTTTCAGCTTGGCTATAGACATGGCGGACAACTTCCGCAAAGCGATTGTCCATATCGTTTTCTTCCTCGCCCAAAAGACTTTTTTCTTTTTCTTGCAAGGTGGTAACGATCCAATCTCCCATATACAAAAGTTTCATCAAAGTCTCATACTGTTCAAGAGAGAGTTCTAACTGCATACCAGGCTTAGAATTCCATTGGAACCGGTAAGGGAAAGATTTTTTTCCAAGGAATTGGCGGGTTCGCTAAAATCTAGTCCTCCAAAAGTTGCTCTTTTTTTCTGAGAGGGCGGTACTTGTCTCGAACCAGTGCAGTCATATCGTCCAGTGCAAGCAGAACCTCTTGGTTGGTCGGATTGTCTTCGCGAGGAAGGTAATAGATCCCAATGATTGTCAGGTGTGATTCCTGTAAAAAAACTCGATCGCCTTGGTCCAGAAAATTGGGTAGAGAAATGCTACATTCTTTCCATCCGCGAAAATTAAGCGAAGCAATAGGAATCTGCTTGGTTTCAAAGTTTTGAGTCTCGATGACTAGACTCAAACTTCCATTGGACTGAGACGAGTAGACGGGCACTCGGATTTCCTTCACGAATTGGGTTAGGACAATTGGTTCTGGGAAGGCAAGAAAGAAAGGGAAGTTTGCCTTTTTGGGAATCCGAATCACTAGCGATTTCTGCGATCCAGGAATCGGGGCAGTGAAGTTGGAAGACAGTGAAATTTCCGGTAGGGGGGTTCCTTTTTCTAATCTGGATTTTATGTTTTCAACAGAGAAAGAAGAAGTTTCGAAGTTTTCTAGGAGGATTTCTTTGTAAATTACGACGTCGGCACTAAATAAGGGCAGAAAGAGCAAAAAAACAGTGCTTAGGAAGGGATTTCTGACTACAATCATGTTGACAATATACTTCAAAACAAGGGATATAAGTTTTATCGGTAAAAAGGAGATATTAAAAGAATGCAGGCTCACAAGTCCCTACTGGCCGCTCTAATTTTATTCAGCGCTGGACATATTTTTGCACAAGGTTCTAAACCTGAGGCAAACACAAAAACAGAAAAAATGGAAGAAGCTGTCGAAGCTGTAAAACCTCTCATTTCAGGCAAACCCGCTAACCAGGATTCTACAGTGATGGGAAAAGATACCATCTATGTAAACAGCAAAGTAGCATTTACACTTCAAGCGGCAGATGATCAGTCTACTGTGGATTATATTGAGTGGCGCCCAAAAAATGGTGAGTATAGAAAATACACTCAACCCATTCGCCTCTCGGAAGAAGGAATTACAGAAATTCAATATCGATCCGTAGACAAAGCAGGAAACATAGAAGCTCCTAAGGTTTTGATTGTGCTAGTAGACAACACTACACCAAAAGTCAATCTTCAACCAGCAGAAAATTTGTTTTACATAGACGGAGCTCCTTATGCTTCTAAAAACAACAGTTATACAATCATTGCTGAAGACAAAGGATCTGGCATTGAAAAAGTTGAATACAATGTAAACAACGAAGCTGGAAAGTTATATGGCGAACCAATCAAACTGGAAAAAGGCGGGGCAAACTTAATTAAATTTAGTGCAACGGATCGATCAAACAACCAAAGCCCAGAGTCATCCATAATCATCATTGTGGACGATGTGAAGCCAACTGTTGAAATCGTGCCATCTTTGCCTTTAGTTGATATCAACGGGGTTCCATTTGCGAAGCGTGGAAACGTTTTTCACGTAAACGCTTATGACAGCGAATCCGGTGTTCGAAAGATTCTAGTGAAAGTAGATGCTGAAGAAGAATTCAGACCTTATGTTGATGCACTTGTGATCCAAGCACAGGGCGAGCATAAGATCCAAGCTAAAGCCATTGACAACGTTGGAAACGAATCTGAAATCAAAGAATTAAAATTCTCTGTAGACTTGATTCCACCTTCTTCTCAAATCAATCGAACAGCTGAGACCCAAGAACCAGCTCAGACACCGACTCCATAACCGAATTTTTTAACAAAGAAAGAACCACTTTGGTTCTTTCTTTGCCTATAACCTGCAATGACCGAGAAGTTATTGCAGGTTTTTTTATCCCTATTCTATTCAGTGCCTTGCTTTCTATGCCAAAGGCATACCTTTGTATCCGAAGTTTGCGGCGTATGTTTGCACTGCATTCGGAAAAGAATCCAAAAAGAAAAAGAAAGGAACCATTCTTCTATTTGTTCGATTTGTTGTGCGGAACATTCGCAAAACTCAGATCCTATATGTGAAAACCGTAATATTTTCTATGAGTCTTTAGAGACGATTCAGTTCAGAACAGAACGAGAGAAAAAATTGTTCCAAATCTGCAAATTCGGGAAGCAACGAATCTTAAGTAAATACTTCTCGCTTCAAACCCAAGGATTGCCTTTTGCCCAATGGAAAATCCCTGATCAAATTGTTCTGATTCCGTCGGAAGATAAAAAATCAGGAAGGCTTTTTCACCCAGCTGGTCATTTAGCGAATCGTCTCTCACGAAAATGGAATATTCCGGTCTTGAGGATTTTGAAAAAGATCTCTTTAGAAAAACAATCTAGTAAGGGCTTTCATGAAAGATTTCTCCATTCAAAAAAGGCTTGGTCTTTCGTTCCTTTAAATAAAATTGCTCTTGGGTCTCAAATCCTCTTAATAGATGATGTAATGACAACTGGAGCTTCCTTGAACGAGATCGCAAGGCAACTCCGAGTTCAGGGTGTTTCAAGTGTCCGTTGTTTGGTTTTATTGAGAAGCGAGGAAGGGGTGGATGGAGATACAGATCAAGAAAGATATCAAGATCATTAAGTTTAGCGGAGCCATCCTTAAAGTCGACTCAGATGAGATCGAAAAAGAACTTTCTACTTTAACATCTAAACAAAATTCAAATAAAATAATATTGGATCTTACTAAAGTTCATCATATTTGTTCCACAGCTCTAGGTATCTTTGTGGCTACAAAACGAAAACTAAAGCCATTGAAAGGCGACATCAAAATCGTGGTGGTGGATGAAGATTTGATTCAACTTTTTGAAATTACGATGTTGGACAAGGTTTTTGAAATGTTCCCAGATGTCGAAGAAGCACTGGATGCATTTAAACTAGACCAAGAAGATTGATTATTCCTAATCCTCGCTAAACGAATCCCCCATTTTCTAACAAAAATGACTAACCTTCAACTTGCCCTAGCTACAAACAACCCAGGCAAGAAAAAAGAACTAGAAGAGATTCTAAAATCCTTTTCCATTCAGGTCTTTACACCAAAAGACTTAGGTCTTGGGTTTGATCCTGAAGAAACGGAATCCACCTTCATTGGCAATTCAATGCTCAAAGCCAGAGAAATGCACAGACTTTCTGGGCTTCCATCTCTGGCGGACGACTCAGGGATCTGTGTAGAAGCTTTGGGCGGTCGTCCAGGGGTTTATTCAGCAAGATATGGTGGTGAAACAGTTAAAACAGATCGCGAGAGAGCTGAATTGCTACTCAAGGAATTAGGAACCAATCAGATTCGTAGGGCAAACTACAGCTGTGCCATTTCTTATGTTGCGCAAGGAATAGAAAAAACCTTTGAAGGCCATGTTTGGGGTGAAATTGCTTCAGACTATGATGAGGATTTCAAGTTTGGATTTGGATATGATCCGATTTTTTACTATCCTCCCTTAGGAGCGCGATTCTCGCAAATTCCTCCAGAACAGAAAAACCAAGTGTCTCATCGAAAACTAGCTTTAGATGCTTTTTTGAAATGGTTTTCTCAAAGCAATAGAGACTAGAAAATTTTTACCCCAGAACCTGGTTCTTAATTCAAATAAGAAACCTAAGTTAAAACAGGCCCACCTGTTAAGCGTTTGTAGAAGTCTGCTCCTTCTCTTTCTAGGAATTCCTCATACGTACCTTTGAAGTCGTTGATTCCTTCGGGAGTTACTTCTATGATTCGATTGCAAAGTGAAGAGATAAACTCTCTATCATGTGAAACCAAAAGAATTGTTCCTTCAAAGTAGGATAGTGCTAAGTTGAGTGACTCAATTGTCTCCAAGTCCAAGTGGTTGGTTGGTTCATCAAGTGCTATGACATTGTCCCCAGCTAGAATCATTTTTCCAATGATCAATCGAGACTTTTCGCCCCCTGAGAGAACAGAACTGGATTTGTTTGCCATGTCTTGTGGAAAAAGCATTCGCCCTAAAATGGCTCGGATCTCTTGTACTTCATAACCATTGGAGTTGCGGAGTAACCATTCAATTAAGGTATCTGCATGGGGCTCAATTGCCTCTCTTTGGTCCTGGGGAAAATAGGATGCCTCGACAGAATCACCCCATTTTACTTCTCCCTTGTCAGGGTTGATATGTTTCAAAAGGAGTTTTAGTAAAGTGGTTTTGCCCACTCCGTTGGTTCCTACGATCCCGACTTTCTCGCCTTTGCTGATCATTATGGAAAAGTCTTTGATCACTGTTTTTTCGTCATAGGATTTCGTGATAGATTTTGCCTCAAAGACGTCTTTTCCTAGTACTCTCTTGGCTTTAAAGCGAATGTAAGGAGATACACGAGAAGAAGGTTTCACTTCTACCATGTCTGCTTTGATTTTTTCGATTTGCTTTGCCCTTGAGGTTGCTTGTTTGGACTTACTGGCATTTGCTGAAAATCTGGAAACGAACTCTTGTAATTCGGCTACTTTCTCTTTGGCTCGCTTGTTTTCGTTTACCAGTTGCTCTCTAGATTGTTCTGCCGCAGTCATATATTCATCATAATTGCCAGGGTAGATTCGAATCGTATTGTAATCCAAATCTGCAATATGTGTCGAAACAGAATTGATAAAATGTCTATCGTGAGAAATCACAATGACCACACCGTTGTAGTTGGTAAGTAGCTCCTCTAACCAGTGGATAGTTTTGATATCTAAGTGGTTGGTGGGCTCATCCAAAAGTAGAACCTCGGGCTTTAGAAAAAGTACCTGAGCTAAAAGCACCCTTAGCTTAAAACCCCCCGTGAGAAAATTCAAGGGTCGGGCATGGGTGTTTGTGGGTATAGCCAAGCCCTCCAACAGCTCACCAGCGATAGATTCCGCCTCGTAGCCGCCAAGGTCGGCAAATCGATCTTCGATCTCACTGATTCGAATCCCGTCTTCATCGGTCATCTCTTCTTTTGCGTAAATGGCGTCCCTTTCTTGCATGATTTCCCAGAGTTCTGGATTTCCTCTGAGCACGGTGTTCAAAACAGTTTCTTCTTCGAATTCGTAGTGGTCCTGTTTCAAATAACCGACCCGCACATCTTTATCGATAGCTACAACCCCGTTGGTTGGCTGGAGCAGGCCTGCGAGTACCTTCATGAAAGTGGACTTACCTGACCCATTGGCTCCAATCAAGCCGTAGCGACAGCCTGGTTTGAACTTTATGCTGACCCCTTCGAATAAGGGTTTTTTGCCAAAAGAGACTGTTATTCCAGTTGCGGAGATCATATTGTCAATTTTCTAAGGGAAACCGAAGATTCAACCGACATTTCGGATACTATGGCACGGATTCTACTGATCATTCTGTTTATCATCGGGGGAGGGCTCATCAGCTCTCAAAGTACTCAAAGCGGACAACAGATCTTCTTCGGAGAGCTGATCAATACGGGTCATATGCTGAAAATTGACAAAGCCATCTTGAGGATGAACCCAAGCCCATTGCAAGAGGAGCTGGCAGAGTTATCTGGAAAAAAGATAAGAGTGCTTTGCGAAGCAAATGCAGAGTCCTGCACACCTTTGCGATATGAAGTGGAGCCTTTTGAGTCTTCAGTCGCCTCTGACTGGACCTTAAAGAAAATTCCTAAGTATGTAACAAAATCTAAGTTCTCCTTTAATCCACAGGCAACACCTGACGGTAAAATACTTTTTTGGACAGCTCTCATCAAAGATGGCAACAGATCGACCCAAAAAGTTTGGTATAGCAAGAAAGACTCCAATGGTTTCTTTGCGCCCGGCGAACAACTGAATGGAACTTTGAACAATAGGCTTCCAAGTGCGATCATTTCCGCATTACCAGGTGGTAATGAGCTTTTCGTTTTTGGAAACTTTGGCGAAGATGAGATGCTTGATTCTCTTCGAAAAGAAATGACTATGCGCTCTCAAGAAGCATCCAGAGAAGCAATCACTCCCAAAGAATTTCATTTAAAACTTCTCAAAATTGAAAACGAATACAGAGAAAGAACTGAGAAGATCCAAAGCAGAGCTCCTCTCTATAAATCAGTAAAATTAGAAAACGGTTGGTCTTATCCTGAACCTATCAACTTTCCCGGTTTTTACAATTACTATCGTAAGCCTGATAACCCAAATCAACAAGTGTTCGGTGGATGTGCCTTGTCATCGACTGGAAGAACTATAATCTATTCAGCTCAACAAAAGAAAAATGTAGGAAAACTAGACCTATATGTGACAATTCAGGGAGAACACGGTGGCTTTGAAGAAGGAATGAATGTCGGAGCAACTCTAAACACTAGTGAAGAGGAAATGGCACCTTTTCTAGCTCCAGATGACAAAACTCTTTATTATTCATCTTCTGGTAGAAAAGAAGGTGTATCAATTTTTGTTAGCCGAAGACAAGGAGAGTCTTGGACGCAGTGGTCTGAACCTCAAGAGCTATCACCTAATTTACGGGGAGTGAACTTTTTCTCTATTCCCGCAACTGGCAATTGGGCATATGTTTCCAGAGAAGGGGAACTTTTTATGGCGGCTATCCCAAGAGCTTTCCAGCCCGAAAAAGTAATGATGGTAAAAGGAAAGGTTGTAGATGAAGAAGGTAAGCCTTTATCCACAGTTGTAACTTATGAATCTTTGGTTAAAAAGAAAGAAATCGGCAGTGCAGTTTCTGACCCTACTACGGGCGAATTTTCGTTAGTTCTTCCCTATGATGAAAACTATGGATTTTACGCTGAAAAAGAAGGATATCTCCCTGTTTCTCAAAACTTAAATCTAATTGGAAAAGAAAAGGAAGAAGGTGAAAAGGTTGTACTTTTGATTTTACCTCGTTTGAAAAAAGGGAAAGAGATCATTATCAACAATCTATTCTTTGCATTTCGTTCCAGTGATTTAGCCAAAGAATCTGAACCTGAATTGGATCGACTTGCCGAGATTCTCTCTAAAAACCCAAGGCTGAAGGTGGTCATTGAAGGGCATACGGACAATGTAGGCTCGGATTTGGCTAACAAAAAACTCTCTTTGGACCGATCAATTTCGGTTGCAAGTTACTTGAAATCAAAGTATAAAATAGAAGAAGCGCGGGTTGGAACCAAAGGCTACGGTGCGTCCGAGCCCATTGCAGACAACAAAATTGAAGAAGGAAGAGCACAAAACAGGCGCGTTGTGTTCAAAATATTGGAAGACTAAACTATGGTAGATCTTAAAAAGATCAACATTCCAAAAGTCAAAGTAGACCCCAAGAAAGTTATGGGGTTGATCGACGGTCTTGTTGAAAAAATCCCTCCTCAGGTTCAGGATTTAATTAAGAAAGCCGCTCTTACTATTTTCGCATTTCTAATGCTATTTGGAATTTATACAGGTTGGTCCGATGGATGGGAAAGTGCAAAACCGCAGGGACTTCAATTAGCGCAAGATACTCGTTCTCTTTTCCTGGAGGAAATTGAGAGAGACTACAATCGAAGACGCAAAGACGTTCAAATGACTACTCCTGAAGAAAACGATTTTGCGACGCAACGGAAAATGGAATTCGAATTTACGCAAGATCGAGAGGGTCAGATTTCCAAACAGAATCTGATCCCTGAAGAAAGCGAGTTATTGGGAAAAGAACTGAATTTTAGAAACAAAAAAAGCGATGCCGCTTTGCCACCTTTGGCGACACCAAACGGTGATGGTTTGATTTCCAGTCCCATTGATATGGAAATGATTGGAACCTACCAAAATCAAAAAGAATTGAGTGAGAATCCAGACGCAGAACCAAAGCTATTGCCCCGAATCAATGAATCAAAGAAAAATCTAATCCCTGCTCTGCCGGAAGAGGATGAAGCAGAGGAAAAGAAATTTCGGGCCATGGTAGAGCGTCTCGATTTACTTGAAAAAAAACTTGCTGAAAAGAAAAAGAAAGAATCAGAAAAGACCGTTCCTCTACCTGAAACAAACTCTAAGCCAAGAAGAGAATTAGAGCGACCTAGATAAGCCCCTCTGAGACTCTTCCTTGTAGCGCTATGAGAATCCTGGTTTTTTTATTCTGTCTGGTTTTTCTTCAAAAAGGGCTCTTTAGCGATGCTCTTGAGATTCAATTGCCTTTCCCCGAAAACCAAACTGAGACTGAGACTAATCCTTCCAACATTGAGAAAGACAACAGTCTCGCCTTAGAACAGAAACCACCAATAGCTACGGAAGTTAGCTCCAAAGATCCGGCTGTTCCAGTCCCCAAGAAAAAGAAAAAAAAAGGAGATGGAACCGATCCTTCGTTAGCTCCCTTTCAGCGAGGAAGAGCTCTCTTGTCCCGAAACAAACCTGCAGAAGCTGACAAAGAGTTTTCTGAGGCGGCATCCAAAGAAGGTGAAAATGCAACGAAAGCAAAGCTAGACAGAGCGAATTTGATGGGAATGGAATCAAAATCTGGTGAGGCGACAGGAGTTATCGATAAAATTGAAGATCCTGAGAACAAGACCAAAGCTCAATATGAACTGGCAAAATCTTTGGACCAAATTGGTTCAGAGGACTCACAAGAAAAAGCTTACAAAGAATATTTAAAACTAGTTACCGCTTTTCCTGTTCATTCTGATTTGACACCTAGATCTCACCTTGCCATTGCTATCCATCTTCTCAGAAGAAAGGAATTTCGCCCCGCCTTGCACCATACAATTAAAGTTGTCCAAGACTTTCCTCAATTTGAAGATATGCCCCTTGCGTACTACTATTCTGGACGGATTTATGAATCTGCTTGGTCAGAAAAAGACATTGGTAGGGCAAAGAAATACTATGACCTTTACCTTGACTCAGTGAAAAGCCAAAGATTACCTAAGGGTCGGGATTTTAGGAAAGATGCAGAAGACCGCAGGAATCGCTTAGAAGAACAAAAAATAATCTAACTGATAGCTACGTTAACTTCTACTCTACCGAATTTTGTGTATAGATTGATTGAAAGAGTAGGTTTCTTAGTAAAGCGAATCGCTGTACTTTTTGAGTCTTGAATGTTGGGAGTGGTGATTTCCACACTTTGGCCAGCAGAAGCGAAAATATTCATCGCATTTCCCGTTGTCATGTTTGCAATCTCGCCTAAAATGTCTTTGAATTCGTTCTTAACGTCTTCGTCCGAAAGTCCAGGCACCAATTTTCTGGATATTTTGTAAGCGGCATCATAGTTCATACTGTATACTACTTCTCCGCTAAAAGAACCAACAACTCCGATCACAATAGCAACTTCGTGGGAAGGCGTAGGTGTGTCCTTGATCGCGATTTTTCCCCGAATCATATCGGTTTGCAAAACGTCTCTAAAGACTATTGTAGCCGCTTCTAAGAAAGGATTGATGAAATCTGCTTTAATTTGCATTAGTCTGCACTTAACGTCTTTTGTTTTTCAATTCCATATTCGGAACCCAAAGCTTGGCTGATTTCATAAAAAAAGCCAGAAAGTTGTTTTCCGTTTTCTAAATCGGTCTCTTCTTTTTTTATCGGAAGTGCAGATTCAAAAATCAAATCTCCAAATTCGACATAAACTAGTTTGTCCCCGTCAGCAAAAGGCCCCGCCACCCGTTTTTTGCCAAAGGGATCACGTGCCAACTCTTCCCAGAATTTAGTGTCTGTTCCCAAACGATATTCTTTATTGGACGAAGATTTTAATGAATTTAAGTCTTTAAGAAATGAAAAAGGGATGCTTTCGATCGCTGACCCGACTTCTTTGCTAATCGCTTCCAGAGCGTTTTCTTGCGAAATTTTAGAAGCAAGGTTCTTTTTCCAAATCTCAAGTTCGGCTCTTTTCTTATCAAATTTGATTTTGGAGGTTAAAACAATTCGTCTAGATTCGAGAGTAATGGTCTTGTCTTTGGATTCTTTGCTCTCTTTTTCAAATTCTTTTTTGAGTTCATCTTCAGTAACCTGGATTTTGTTTTCCAGTTGGTTCAGCAAATCTACTTCCGTAAAGGATAGAACACGGAAAGAAACCTTAGTTTGAGTGGCTTCTTTTTTTAACTCTAATTCTTTTGGACTTGGGTTTAACGGTTGATCAATGAAAACTGGGAACAAAGAAAAACCAGTTGCATAGTCCACTCTATAGTGCATTGGAACTGAAACTAGGATCTGTTGGTAGATCTCTTCTACGGTTCTCGAGTCTTCTTCGCCGTAACCAGCTTGGTTTTTAGCCTCTTTGTGGGCTTGTCTGGCTTGTTCGGAGAGTTGTCGTTTGATGCTAATTTCTGAGACATGGAATCCGACAGCTTCTGCAATATCTCGTGCTACATAGAGTTCTTTGACAGTAGAAAAGGCACAGGAAAGGATTAGTTCTGAATTGCCAGCAACTTCTCTGCCATACCGCTGATAATTGTAATAGCAGTCTCTTCTTGCGGCATTAAAGTAGTCGACTGGGATCGTTTTGCCCCCGATGCTCCCCGCTTTCGTAGAGGATTCTCCAGTTATGGCTCCCAAAAAACTTTGCTCGGCATCTCCGGGAAGGAAGGTAATGACGAGCATTCCGACCAAAAGGAACAAAAAGAGTCCTACTACAAATCTGATCAATTTGTCTTTTAAGGTGCTGGGCTCTTCTTCAAACATATACGGTGAGGGTTTTCTAAACGATCTCTCTGTAAAGAAAAATAGTAATCAAGGGAATTGCGAAAAATCGAGATAATGAACTAGGTATGCTTTACGCGGCTTTCGCACTCATCATGGTTGGAGTTCTTTGTTTCGTGTATGTGTCTCTATCTTCAGATAGACCGGCAAAACAGGAAAGGTCTGCCGTCAATTCGCGCCGTGGGCGAGAAGAAGAAGGATCGGCATATACCAAAGCATACCGAATGCCCTCCACGAATTCTGCTTCTCCTTGGATGGATGATCGCATTCGAAGAGAAAGAGAGTTTAGCAATGGGGACCATCCATTCTCCTCAAGCTCTTTTCTAGCTCAATCTCATTCGAAAAGACCGGCGGTAGTGGAGCAAACAGCTGTTTTGGAACCTACCCCCCAAGGCTTTCAGACCATTCCAGAAATTCCTGAGGTAGAAGCAGAACTGAATCTTTCTGGCACTTTGTATCTCGACCAGAGTGGAAAACTTCCTTTTGGAAAAACCGATTTAAAGGATGTTCAATTGACGGAAGAAGATGTCCGGAACTTTCGAAGAGTAGGGCCTGCGGAACTTAACGAAGAGAACGGAAAACTCGTATTTCATTCCAAAAACACTTCCTTTACCTATCCAGCGAAAGACATCGACCAAGTGGTATTCTACCACCAAGGTTTCGTATTGATTCCTAGGGAAAGCCAAGCGCCAAGACCTGTATTTTTTACGAAAGATTTAGATTCCATGAAAGAATTCCTAAGCCAAGTAAAAGCTTAGCTAACTTTTTTTACTTGGAAAAATAGAATTGAGATGCTTCCTTAGGCAGAGTGACTCTAAGCCTAGGAAACGATATCGTTGAAAATGTTCGAATCCAAGAACTCTTAGAAAAGTATGGGGATCGTTTTTTACAAAAAATCTATTCCCCTGATGAAATAGCCTATTGCCAAAAACAAAAAGATCCCATTCCTTTTTTAGCGGGTCGATTCGCCTGTAAAGAAGCCGTCATCAAAGCCTTGGATTTAGAACCTGGAATGGTGTTAGATTTCAGAGAGATTGAGCTTTCTGGGACAGAATTCGGAAAAAAAAGACTCGTCATCCATGGGAAGGCACTCGATTGTTTCAAGGCAAAGGGTTTTGAACAGAGTTCTGTTTCCATTAGTCATGCAGAACACTATTCAACTGCCGTAGCAGTTTTATTTGCGAGGGAAAAATGATAGTAAGTCCTAAAATGCAAGAAGTTTTGGATTTCTACAACAAAGGTTTACAGTTGTACAAAGAACGTAAATTCAAAGAAGCCAAGGGACAATTTCAAAAAGCTCTTGAGATCGAACCAGAGGATGGCCCTTCGCAACTTTACATCGAAAGATGTGACGATTACATCGCAGAACCTCCACCAGAAGACTGGGACGGGGTTTACAACATGAAGACGAAATAGATGAACAAAAAAACAACCCAATCGTTAGTAACAGAACATGGAGTTATCTCCACTGTTCTTGGAAAAGAAACCGCTTTTAACGGAACCTTGTCTTTTAAAAAACCATTGCAAATTTCTGGAGAATTCACGGGAGACATTGTTTCCGAAGGATTTTTAATCATAAGTGAAGGCGCCAAAGTGAAAGCAAACATCAAGGCCAGCACAGTTATTGTTGGTGGAACCATTATTGGCAATGTCACTGCAACCGTTAGGCTAGAGATGCTCACTTCAGGAAAAGTCCAGGGCAATATTCGTACTGCTAAATTGCAAATTGCCGATGGAGTCGTCTTTGATGGAAACTGTGAAATGATTAGCGGCGAAGAACCATAGTCTTGGTGTGGCAATTCCACCCTTATAGTCTTCCGCTTTTCTTTTCCTCATTTTTAGCTTTTTTTCTTTTCTATTTTTTGGGTCGAAAGACCCGAATCCCACTCATCCAAAAACTCAAACTTTTTTTGTTAGGGCTTGGTATTTGGTCATTCAGTTATGGTTTGGACTTTTGTCATATTGACAATACAGCGCACTACCTTTATTTAATCGTCTTTCACTCCGGAAAAATGCTGGTCTTTATTGGGTTTGTTTTGAGTATCTTTGAACTAACGCAAAACAAACGCTTCGTGAATCAGACTTTTTGGATTCTCTTGCTATTAAGTCCAGCTTTATTGGGATTTTCTATATTACTTGATCCTTTTGCTTCTACTTTTATCGAATTCACCCATCAGATACAATTGCATGGAAAAATACAATGGGTCACTGAAACAGGCTGGCTCGCTTCACTTGTCGAAATCGGTTTGAGTTTGATTTGGCTCGGTGTTTGTTTATATCTTTTGTTTGAATTCTTTAAAAAATCAAAGAAACAAACAAGGATACAGTTAGTTTTTATAATAGTTTCTATTTTTCTTTTCCTAATTGCTTCTTCGACTCAAGATTTGGGTTGGAATGCTTTTAATGGTTTGGATCTTAGCCCTGTTTTAATCTTAGCAAATGCAATCATTCTTTTGTTTATTGGCGGATACTATCAATTAACGAACGTAATTCCACTCGCTAGGAACACAATTGTGGATGAATTGGAAGAGCCAGTGGTGATTTTTGATGCTAAAGAAAGGGTAGTGGATTGGAATGTGGCGGCTGAAACTGTTTTGTTTCACCCGGTTTGGACCGAGTCCTTGCTTCCCTTGCCAGTATTTTTTTCAAAGTATCCTGAGATATATGAAAAAATAGCAAGCGTTACTCCTAAGAGAAATGAATTCAAATGGAATTGGAGTCCAAAGCAAGAGAAAGATGAATTTGTTCACTGGCAAATCCATTTAAAAAGAATCAAAGACCAAAATCTGGATACCATTGGTTCCATTCTTTTCTTTCGCAATATTTCAGACCAAACTCGTGCTGAGTTGGCAATGAAGGAAGCAAATCTCTCTCTCCAATCAGCAAACCAAAGCAAAGATAGGTTCTTTTCTATTTTATCACATGATTTGCGAGGACCGATGGGAGGGATTCGGATTCTGGCTCAAATTCTGGATGAAAAACTAAAAAAACAAAATTCGGAACTTACAAAAACTTCAAAAGTAATTTTGGATGCAGTGGATTCCGTATCTTCTCTTCTGGAAGACATTTTACAATGGGCAAAGCTCCAAAAAGCAAATGATGACTTTCTCCCTATGGCGTCTTCGGTTGACTTTATAGTCAAAGAATCAATTCAATTGCTTAGTGTTATTGCATCTGAGAAAGAAATTGAACTGATCAATGAAATTCCATCGCATGCACAGGTTTTATGTGATGAAAGAATGATTCTAACAGTCCTTCGAAATTTGATTTCCAATGCCATCAAATTCTCTTTGAAAAAAAGTCGAGTTCGGGTTTTTGCAAACGAAACATCTGAATCTTGGAACATTGGAGTTGAGGATCAAGGCGTTGGGATGCCAGAAGAATTGCAGAAAAAACTGTTCCGAGCCGACGAGGTTATCAAATCCGTTGGAACCCAAGGGGAAAAGGGAAATGGGCTTGGATTGATACTTTGTTCAGAATTTGTAAAACTCCACAAAGGAAAGATCTCTGTACAAAGTGAGCCAGGCAAGGGCTCCATTTTCACCGTCAGCCTCCCGAAAGCACAGTCTTCCTTTCGGAATTAGGGTGCAAGCAATCTTGACAATCCACCTTGGGTCAGAAAACCTGACACAAAGCTCCAGATAGGGTCGTGCCATGAACAAATCACAAGCGGGAAACCTACTGTTGGTTTTGTTTTTGGGACTTTTGGCAGGTGCAGTCGCCGGGGTTGTCTTTGATAGACTTCTGGGTTCTGTGCTTCTGTCTAAGTTTCTTCTCAAAGAACCTCTCTCCCTAGAGCTTTATATAATTAAAGTCGAGATCCAGCTCACCCCTGCAAGCCTTATCGGTTTTGTAGTCTCTGGGTATCTCGCACTAAAAAAGGGGTAGTATATGTCAGTAATTTCCATGAAGAGCTTGCTTGAAGCAGGAGTACACTTCGGTCACCAAACGCGTCGATGGAATCCAAAAATGAGTCCGTATGTTTATACAGCTCGAAACGGTATCCACATCATCGATTTGCAAAAAACAGTCCAAAAGACGAAAGAAGCTTACGATGGGCTAAAAAAACTAACAAGCCAAGGTAAGAAAGTTCTATTTGTGGGAACTAAAAAGCAGGCTAGAGGAGCAATCGAAAGAGCCGCCCAAGCATGCAGTATGTATTATGTTTCCAATCGTTGGTTAGGTGGTCTTTTGACTAACTGGAACACTGTAAAGAAGTCCATTGCTCGCCTAAAAAGGTTGGAGCAAATGGAAGAGAACAATTCATTCGAAGGTGAAGCTAAAACTAAAAAAGAGGCTTTGGCTTTGAAAAGAGAATTGGAAAAGCTCCGCCAAACCTTAGGCGGAATCAAGGATATGGCAAGTATCCCTGAAATTCTTTTTGTGATTGATCCTAAAAAAGAAGAAATTGCCGTAAAGGAAGCTAAGAAGCTCGGTCTCAAAGTATTTGCAGTCATCGACACAAATTGCGATCCAGAACCAATTGATTTTCCAATTCCTGGAAACGACGATGCCATTCGAGCTATTTCCCTCTTCCTAGATACTATGGCTAACGCCGTTTTAGAAGGAACAGGCGGCGAAGTTATCCAAACTAATTTTACAGAAGACATGGATGCAGATCAACTCGCCCTTGAATACCAAGGTGAATATGATGAATCTGGAAAGTTCATCATGGATGAAGAATTGCCTCCTGTTAGCAGAGATATTCCAGTAGATAAAGAAGCTATCATTGCAACTACAGACGTTGTTGTTGCAACGGCGGAAACTAAAACCGAGGAAGCAAATGGCAATTAGTACTGAACTAATAAAAGATCTGCGCGAAAGAACCGGCGCAGGTATGATGGACTGTAAAAGAGCCCTTGAAGAATTCAATGGCGACATGGAAAAATCAGTAAACTCTCTCCGAGAGAAAGGCTTAGCGAAAGCGGCAAAAAGAGCGGGTAGAGAAACGGGAGAAGGTAAGATAATTTCCTATCTTCACGGTAACGGCAAAACAGGTGTTATACTCGAACTGAACTGTGAGACTGATTTTGTGGCAAACAATGCTGACTTTGAAGCTCTAGGCAAAGAAATTGCCCTTCAAATCACAGCTATGAGTCCCATTTTTGTGACCGAAGAAGGAATCTCCAAAGAAGAGATCGAGAACGAAGAGAGAATCCAAAAAGCTCTTTTAGAAAAAGAAGGCAAGAAGCCTGAACAAATCGAAAAAATCCTTCCTGGGAAAATGAAGAAATACTTCAGCGAAATCTGTTTGGTGCACCAAGCTTACTTCAAAGATGAGACAAAAACGATCAATGACCTTTTACAAGAGGCAATTGCTAAGTTTGGAGAGAATATCACGGTTCGCAGGTTTTCTAGGTACCAGGTAGGTGGCCAGTAACTCTAAATACAAAAGAGTACTGATCAAACTCTCTGGTGAGGCTCTCGCTGGAGAGGGGGAACTCGGCATTGATACGAACAAAACTTTTTCGTTAGCCGGGCAGATCAAAGAAGTCCAAGAAACTGGCGTCCAAGTAGCTCTTGTTGTCGGCGGTGGAAACATGATCCGCGGAGAAACTCTAGCTAAGTCTGGCATGGACAGAGCTACCGCAGATTACATGGGGATGCTAGGCACAATTATGAACGCCTTGGCACTGCAAGACGCTTGTGAAAAGCAAGGATTGTTCACTAGAGTCTTATCCGCAATTGAAATGAAATCAATAGCCGAGCCCTATATTCGGAGACGTGCCGTAAGGCATCTCGAGAAAGGTAGAGTGATTATCTTTGCTGGCGGAACAGGAAATCCATATTTTACAACGGATACAACTGCTTCCTTGCGAGCAGTAGAAGTCGGTTGCGAGGTTATTCTTAAAGCGACCAAAGTGGATGGGGTATACACCGCTGATCCAAAAAAAGATCCAACTGCCAATCGTTACCTAAAAGTCTCTTTCATGGAATCGATCAAACGCAGGTTAAAGGTTATGGATTCAACTGCGCTCAGCCTTTGCATGGACAACAATATGCCTATTATTGTATTTGATATTTTTAAATCTGGAAATCTTAAGGCACTGATTGCCGGAGAAGATATTGGAACACTTATTTCAAATGCAGAGGAAGTGATTGAAGATGGTAGATGAAGTAATCAAAGCTATGCAAACGAAAATGGATAAAACAATTGAAGCTCTGAAGAAAGACTTTATTGGAATTCGCACGGGCAAGGCAAATCCATTGATGGTAGAAGATGTAAAAGTGGACTACTATGGCACTTCGACACCTCTGAATCAGCTTGGTAAGATCGCCGCCCCTGAACCTCGAATGCTCGTGATCACTCCTTTCGATAAATCAGCATTGAAAGATATAGAAAAAGGCATTCTTGCCTCTGGTTTAGGACTGACTCCCACCAATGATGGCTCTAACATTCGTATTAACATTCCTGAGCTTACCGGAGAGAGAAGGAAAGAATTAGCCAAGGTTGTCAAAAGCAAAGCCGAGGACAAAAAGGTTGCCATTCGCAATATACGACGAGATGCCAATGATGAGCTTAAAAAAGATCCAATCAAAGTTTCTCAAGATGAACAAAAAGCATACCAAGACAAAATCCAAAAACTAACGGATTCTTACATTGCTAAGATTGTTGAGCTAGAGAAAGAGAAAGAAAAAGAAATCACGACTCTTTAAATTCTCTAAGTTTAATTCAAGATGAAATTCAAAACAATCCCAAAGCACGTTGCTGTCATCATGGACGGAAACGGACGATGGGCTACAAGTCGAGGCTTGAAACGGAGTGAAGGTCACCGAGCGGGTGCTAATTCAGTTGATCGACTTTTAGACATTGCTCTCGAACACAAAATTGAAGCCGTTTCTTTGTATGCCTTTTCGACTGAAAACTGGAAACGACCAGTCACCGAAGTCCGCGCCATATTCAATTTATTGATAGAATTCATTGATACTCGACTAGATGAAATGCAAGAAAAAGGAATTCGTATCGTTCATTCTGGAAGCCAACAACGGCTCAAAAACGACGTAATCCGCAAGATAGAATTTGCCGCCCAAGCTACAAAAAAGAATAAAAAGCTGATTGCGAACTTCTGCCTGAACTATGGTTCAAAAGAAGAAATTTTATCTGGTGTATCTAGGCTTTTAGCCGCAAGAAAATTAGCGAAACAAGCTTTGGACAAGCCGATTCGAGAGTCCGAATTTGAAAAATATTTGTATACATATCCTCTTCCTGCAGTAGATTTATTGATCAGGACAGCGGGAGAGCAAAGAATATCCAACTTTCTGCTTTGGCAAATTGCTTATGCAGAACTTTACTTTACGGATACTCTTTGGCCTGATTTTGGAAAGGAAGCCTTTGAGTCCTCTCTTCTTTTCTTCGAGTCCAGAAAACGTAAATTTGGCGGATTGTCATGAACGAAACAACTCTTAGACTTTTGTCAGCAATAGGTTTGGTCGCGACTTATTTGTTTATCATTTTTCATTCGGGCTGGTTCTATATTGAACTCTTCCTCGTTGCAGTCCTCGCAACCTACCAAGGACTTAAAGAACTCTATGCCTTTTGCACTCGCGAAGACTCGAAACCTTTCTTTATGACGGGATTTCTTTTTTCGACTTTAATTCTCTTTGTCTTTTACTTACAATTCTTAGGTTTACAATCTAAAGTGACTCCTCCGGCGGAAATTAGTTTACTTTCCACGAAATTGAGAGAGAGTTTTCACCCAATTCCTGTTATTCTTATCTTTTTCTCAATTACGGTTTGGGTATTACAAATTTTAAAAAGACCCTTGGATGGAGCTTTGTTTTCTGCCTCCGCTACTCTGTTTGGTGGACTATACCTCGCAATACCTCTGGGTATTTTTTTCTTACTCTTGGCTGAACCTGGCTTTGGCATCTATTTTATTTTTTATGTAAGTACTGTTACTTTCATGAGTGATGCGGGTGCCTATTTTGGAGGCAGGTGGTTTGGAAAACACAGCGCGGGACTCAAAATTTCTCCCAAAAAAACCTGGGAAGGTTATATAATTGGAAACATCACAGCAATCCTGAGTGTATTTCTTCTCAACTATCTTTGGTTGCAATATGCTGGGGTAACCAGTTTGCCATTCAATACAGTTGAATGCGTCATTTTCACTTTTTTCCTCTCTATCATTTCCGTTATGGGTGACCTTGCAGAATCAGCAATGAAACGAGACGCAAAAATCAAAGATTCTTCTGGGTTGATCCCCGGTCATG
>JAIXRB010000187.1 GCA_027485405.1 Leptospiraceae bacterium
ATGGGCTAGATCCGATAAGCCTTCCAATCCCTTTCATTTCATCCGATGAATTGGAGCGGCTCATGCGAGCTACCATCCCTATGGAAAAAAGCTGGAAGCTCTTGGAGAAGGAATGGTGCAAAAGACTAATATAGAATAGAATCAGAAAAGATTTTGAGAGAAACTGAAGATCAGGATCTAGTTCTTTTTGAAACAATCCAAAGATTGCAATGCAAAGCCAAAGAAAATTGATGGATTCTATACTGCTATAAGCCAAGGCTTTTTTGGGGTCTCTGTGAAAGAGTGCTGTAATGCCTCCAAAGAAAATCCCTAAGGCGGCCAATGGAAACAAGGCTTGGTAAATAGTCACTTCAGTCCAAAGTGGAACCGCATATCGGACAAAAAGGAGCAAAGGAAAGATCTCAAGTGCTCCTGCGAAGGAACCCAAAGCATGCGAGGGCCCCCCTTCGTTCACTTTGGGAAGCCAAAAATGGAATCCCGAAAATCCACTTTTGATCAAAAGCCCCAAGGTTAGAAAGATCACTCCTCTTGGGTCTTCGTCAGGTAGAAAAACCCAACCGGCAAGGAACAGAGCTGAAATCCCAGACGCAAACAAAAGCGAAGATAGGCTCTCAATCTGTTCTTTGCGAAAGCCAGTGGCAGAATAGATCAAGATGGTAGAAAAACTGGCAATTTCGAGAAAGAGAGGCAAAAATAAGGATTTCCCTGCAAGATAACAAAAACCCAGGGATAACCAAAAAATAAAGTAACCAATCGTAACCAAAAGTTTTCCCGTGGTTTCATAAGATTGAACTAAGGCAAAGGCTGAAAAACCCAGATATGCCTGGAGAATCAGTCCTAAAAAGAGAGGGAAGTCTTCCCCCAAAAAGTCCCAATGCAAAAACATTGCACCAAGCAGAGGTATGATGGCTGAGCATCCCACAAAACAAAGTCTAAGGATTAAGGGATTGCCGAGCATGAAAGTCATGATATATTGGAATTCCAGTTTTATAAAGAGATTTTTTTAGCACGCCGACATGATAGAAAACCCAGCCATTCTCATTAGCGATTTAAGTAAATCCTACTCCCATTTGGGCAGAACGATTCCAGTTCTGAACAAACTAGATTTGACTTTGCCTGGAAATGCCTTCCTAACTTTGATGGGTCCGTCTGGCTCTGGGAAATCTACTTTGCTTCATCTCCTTTCCGCAATCGATACCCCGAACGAGGGAATCCTTTCCGTTTTTGGCGAAAACCTAAACGGAAAATCGGAAGAACAGTTAACAATGTACAGACGCAAAACGATTGGAATCGTTTTTCAGTTCTTTCATCTTTTACCTTATCTGTCTGCTTGGGAAAACGTAGCCATCCCTCTATATCTTGCCGGAGCATCCAAAGCCCAAGCCAAAAAGGCGAGCCTGGTAGCTTTGGATCGAGTTGGGCTTGACAAACGGATAGACCATAAGCCAAGGGAATTGTCCGGTGGAGAACAACAAAGAGTTGCCATAGCCCGAGCGATCGTCCATGAACCTAAGTTAATTCTGGCTGATGAACCAACGGGGAACTTAGATTCGAAGACTTCTGATTTTATTATGGAGTTGTTTCAGTCGTTGGTAAAAGAACATAAGTTCACCTTGTTCATGGTGACACACAATCCTGAAATCGGAAAACTGGGCGATGTTCGGATAAAAATGTTAGATGGAAAAGCATCCATTGAATGAATAAGATCTTTTCCTTTTTCTTAATTGGTTTTTTTACTCAATCAAAAAGCCGATTTTTTTTATCCCTTTTGAGCATCACCTTAGGAATTGCTCTGTTTACTTCCACTCGGATCAATAGCTTTCGTGCTGAAAAGAGCCTCCTTGACCAGTCGTTGGGCTTCTCTTCCGATGAATTCCAGGGCAGTTTGAGTGCCCAAGATCAGAAAGCGGGGGGTAACGCCGAAGTTTTAAAAGAGCTATATTTTAAATTACCTGAAGGAATTCAATGGCATGCTTTTGTTTCTGGAGAAGGTGTTTTATCGAATGAATCTCGTCTCCGTTTTGCGGTAATTGGAAGGGATCTTTTTAAACTAGCTTTTGAGGAATTTTCTAAATCAGAAAAAACAAAGTCTTCAGATTTAGGGAAAGGTGAAATATTTTTAAGTGAGTCTTTGTACCAAAAAGCCTTTGCCAAAAGCCAACATATTTCAATAGAAGTTTGTGGAAAGAATCTAGAAATCAATTCAGAACAGACCGTATCCATTGCAAAAAATGGACTATTTCTTTTGGCAGATCTCTCTTGGGTTCAAGAACACTGCGGAAACCCAGAAAACATTCAACAGGTTTTATTCCAAGGAGATGAAACTAGATTAGCTCAGTTTTTCTCAGATCATACATTCATAGGTTGGGAATTTCAAACCATTAGCTCGTTGAAAGAGAGAGCAAACACGGCACTGTCTTCACTAAAGATAAACCTAACAATTGTCTCTTTGATTTCTGTTTTGATTTCTTTTTTTATGGTCTCCAATAGCTTAACGGGCATATTTCTATCTAGAAAAAAAGAAATGGGAATCTATTTGAGTTTGGGTGTGTCCAGAGTTGGAAATTTCTTTCTTTTCTTGAGTCAATCCTTGCTTTTAGGTTTGATCGGGTCTTTCTGTGGTTTCTGGTTAGGAAAAATTCTCTGCGACTATCCATTGTTTTCTGCTCAAACTACACTCACCGACTCAAGTCAGGTTTTTGCCTATACCAACTTGCCCATAGAAACCTTTTGGATGAGTATCGCTTTGGGTATTTTTGGAGCTTTTTTTTCCAGCCTGTTTCCTGCTTATAAAGCTTTCGGTATCCAGCCCATTGAGCTTGTCCGAGACGGTGTGGCAGAAGACAGTTCGAACTGGAAAAGATACCAAGCTCTTTCTGTGGGAATCGGATTCTGTTTGGTTTTGGTAGGCGAGATCCTCACATTTATTCCTACACCTAAGTCCCTGATCATGGGGTTATTTGGGGTTGGGATTATTATCTTTGGATTTCTCATCTTGGTTCCGACAGTATTGGATTTTTTAGTTACCCGTCTTTTGCATCTGATTCATAAGAGCTCTACGGTTTCTGCATTTCTAGCTTGGCAAGAGATCAAGAATGACCTGCTTACAAGTAGTTTAACATGTGCGACTATGGTTCTTTCGATTGCTTTGGTTTTTACTTTGAGCTCTCTTACCGAAAGCTATGAAAAATCCATCTTGGATTGGGTAGAAGCAGATTCACCCTTTCATGGGTCACTTATCCATGAAAAAAAACTAGGAGAAGGAAAACCAGGAGTTCCGATAGAAACCGAAATTGCTCTGAAGGAGTTGGATTTTGTAACAGATGTTGAGCCTTTTGTAATTCAACCGAAAGTGGCAATCGGTAACAATTACTATACACTCCATGCTTATCCGTTTCCTGAACATTTAAAAAAGGACCAAATCCTTGTTTCCACAAACTTTTGTTTTTTGGAAAAAATCTGTGAATCTGATTCATTGGAATTGAATACAGAAAAGAAAGGAAAAGTGAAACTAAAAATCCAAGGAGTCAAAGATCATTTTTTCTCTGAAAGGGGAACAATCATAATGGACTTGGGGTTTTACCTTTCTCATTTTCAGGTAGAATTTTGGAACTCAATTCGATTCAAATTCAAAGACGAGAAAAACTTAAATTTAGGTTTTCAAAAGTTAAGACAATTCTTAGCTGAAAAGAATCCAGATTTAAAAGTTCTCAACCAAGATGAACTCAAACAGATCTATGTGGGCGGAATGAAAGAAGTCTTTCGAATCCTTGAATCCCTCAAAGGAACGGCAATTTTACTTTCTCTCCTAACATTGGTTTCGGCATTAGTTTACAATACCCAGGAAAAATCCAAGATCTTAGCAGGACTGAGAGCCATGGGCCTTGCAAAGTTCCAACTATTCGGGTTTATTTTTCACCAAGCATTGTTTCTAGGCGGAACTGGTGGAATGCTCGGTGCCTTTTTATCTTTTTTTCTGTCACCGGCAGTCATCTTTGGAATCAATCGAAACGCATTCGGTTGGACTTTGAGTTTTACGTTTCCTTGGATTTACCTCCCAATTCTTCTCCTTTTGCTCCCATTTGCTTCCCTGCTTGTCGCTTATCTTCCTTTTTACCAAGAATCCCGAAAAACTCTTAGAGAAGCTCTGCAATACGAGTAAATTTGTCCTTTACTTCATTTTTGAGCTGGTCGATCCCATAAGCAATGGCACAAACCTCCACAATCAAAGCCGCTCTGGAAATCTCGGAAGCCATTCGAAATGAAAACTTAGAAGGAAAAACAAGAGTCCCATCCACAGACACTCACCTACGAACCTGGGCTTCCACTTACAATCGTTCAGAAGAAGAAATTCGAGCGATTTTAGAACAGCTCAAAGAGGCACATTATATCTTTCTCATTCGGACTGTCGCTCCTGACCCTAATCTATTCGTGTACGGTGAAGATGCCTTTATCTATGCAGACTTTTCAATTATCAATGAAGTTAAAAAATTTGCAGAAGACCAGCTCGAAAAGTTATATGAAGCAACTCAGTATAAAAGAAAGTCCGCCTTTCAAATCACACGGGAACTTTTCCCAAAAGTAAAAGACTATAACAATACGCCACTAGGTAGACAAATAAATATTTGTGTAATGTTAGATGAATATTCCAGGCTTGTCAATGCATCGAGTTTTGAATTTACAGATCAATGGAGAAGAACAAAAATCCAAGATATCTTTAAGGATGACAATTCTTCTAGCAAAGATATGGCGGCGACTTTTCAGACCACGAAAGAGGAAATCCAAAACGTTTCTCCAGATCCTACAAACCCAGAGAAGCCCAAAGAAAGGCAAGACCCCCAATGGCAAAAAATTACCCAGTCGTTTCCAATAGACTTTTTATTAAAAATTCATTTTAAAAAATATGAGTTTGATGTGATAAAAAAAATGATCCAGCTGGGTCGAGTCAAAGAAGAAAAGTATTTAAAGCAGATTCGCGATACCTTGCAAATCATGGAAAAAAATATGGACCATGACCGAATCTTAAAAATTTACAAAGAAGAGATTACTGATCTTCGCAGATATTCGCAAGCAAAGTTGAATATGTTAAGACAAGGAATCTTAAAATAGACTTACCGCGAAAAGGTAAGGGCATCCCCTATTCCATTCCAAACCTGAAATCCAAACAAAACCAAAGCAACAAATAACATTCGCCGTTTCATCGAAAAATTGGGAAGTGCCGGGTTCTCTTTTTCTTTCCAGTACAAGAATAGAATAATCACATTAGCATTGATCACTAAATTGAAAATTTCAGCTTTGAAAAAGCTAACTCCCGTCGGAACCAAGCATAAGCTTCCGAATATCAATGAAGGTAAAAGAAAGAAGAATGTTCGTTTTGAGAAGAAATAGCTTTCTTCCTCTGAATCGAGTTCGGCCGATTTCTTGGTTTTCTCTTCTATCATTTGCAAGAAAGAATCAAAATTCTCAATGTTGACTAAAGGGTAGATTCTGGATTCTGTTTCTAAAATCAGTCTGGGATAGGCACGAAAAAGGTCTTTTTTGAGAGACTCGCACTCAGAAAAAAGAATCTCGGAACAGAATCCTCGGGAATCGAATTGACGGAGACTGCTTTCCGTTACTTCCACATAGCCTTTGCTAACTAAATCTACCTGTTTTTTCTGGAGCCAAAAAAGTAAAACCACTAGCAAACCTAGAAATGGAGCAAACACTCGAAAAAATTCCCATCGTTCGTTCCTTGGCAGTGGATACAAACTCCAAACCAAAAAAAGAGCCACACAACTTAAAACAAATAGAGTTCTCTGTAACAGGTGTTTCTGGAGTTTTTTTGTATCGTAGCGAAAAATGCTCACAATCTATTTTAAAAAATCGCTCCGTTTGAACAAAGAGACCATTTGGATGCCTTCTTTTTTGAGAGCTTGGATTCCACCTTCTTCTCTGTCTAGAATGCAAATGCCTTCTTGCACTTCGATGTTTCCAGCTCGGAGAGCGGCTACTGCTTTCAAAGTAGACCCACCTGTTGTCACAACGTCTTCTAGCACCAAACAGTTTTTTACTGATTTTACGAATCCCTCAATCTGATCGCCAGTTCCGTGTGCCTTCGCTTCTTTGCGAACCACCAAAGGGTATACGGTCTTTCCTTGTTTTGCGAAAGCAAGACTCACAGCATAGGAAATAGGATCGGCACCCAAAGTCAATCCCCCTACTGCTTCTAAGCTATGCTCCATTTTCACTTTGGGATAGATCTCGGTTACAATTACGTCGGCCAATTTTGCTAGCCAAATAGGGTGAAGGGTCAACACCTTACAATTGAAATAGTGATGAGATTCAATACCACTTGCCAACTTGAAGGGGATCTCGGAAAACCGATACACATGTTCTTGGATATAATTTTTTAATTCGAGTAATGCTGGGGTCATAAAGGAAAGTTTTTCTTACTTTCATCCACTGAAAACAAAAAAAAGGACAATGTTACCATTGTCCTCATCGATAAAAACTGGATTCTAATTATTTTAAAGTTTTGGAGGATAAAGTTCCCAAAAAGGCAACGATCTTTCCTGTGTCTTCATCTGATAAACGTAGGTTCAATTGGTGGTAGCCCATGAGTTTCACTGCTTCTGATAGAGTCGAAACTTTTCCATCATGAAAGTAAGGTGCTGTATGGGCAATGTTTCGCAATGCAGGCACTTTGAAAACATACTTGTCGTCTGGGTTTTTTGTTACGTTGAATCTTCCTAAGTCTTCTGTTGGATAAGGATTTACTTGACCAACCTTTCGGTAGAAAGTTCCGCCTAGCAGATTTCCAACGTGGCAAGAAGTACAACCCGATGCTAAAAATGTTTTCATTCCTTCCTGCTCTGCTTTTGAAAGAGCAGAATGGTCACCATTTACAAAGTCATCAAAACGAGATGGAGTGATTAGGGTTCGTTCAAAAGCTGCAATTGCCTCTGCTAAGTTATCATAGCTGACAGGCTTCTTGTCATCAGGAAATGCCTTTGAAAATAGTGTTGGATAGTCAGCGTCTTCGTTTAACCTTTTCAATACTTCGGCTTCAGAAGGCATTGCCATCTCACCTGGGTTTAAAATTGGCCCTTTCGCTTGCGCCTTTAAGTCTGAGGCTCGACCATCCCAAAACTGAGCCAAATGAAAACCGGCATTGAGTGTTGTAGGTGAATTACGATCTCCAGATTTACCAAAAGCTCCTGGCGAGGTTGGAAGATTGTCAACGCCTGCACCACCTTCTACGTTATGACAAGAGTTACAGGACTGCGTATTGTTTTGAGAAAGCTTGGTTTCAAAATAGAGCTTTTTTCCAAGACTCACTCTATCTGCTGTGTCTTGGTCTGAGCCTGGCATTTTTTCCGGAAGGGATCCGATCATTTGTTTTGCTTTTGCCTGAAGGTCTTTTGTTTCCTGCGAAGGTCCGCAAGCCACGAGGGAAAGGGCTATTGAGACGAGTATTACTTTGTTTTCTAAATTCATTAAGTTCTCCTTACCTAATAGACAGATTTGAGAATCGAATTGTCATAGAACTGTCAGACCTACGAATCAATTTTCTCATTATTTTAAAGTATTGCCCATAATTTAAGCAATTTGCTTAAATTGTTTGACACAGAATGCTGAGAATTTGATCAATTTGCGTCAATCATTTGTTTGTTCTGTATCAATAACATGTACAATGCGAAGTTTTGCACCTTTTCCCCTTGGCACGAGAATTGCACAATTGGATGTATCGATGTTGCACTGCAACATAGGAGAAATAAAAATGAAAGAATCTCGAAGCAAAAAAAGAATCTCAGCAGATTGGGACGATTTCGTCGTCAAGGTTTTCCAAAAGAATGGAAAACCAGAGTATCTGTTGGCACAAGTTGTAGACATTTCTGAGTTTGGGTTCCGCGCTCTCTCTACAAATAAAAAAGGGGTCTCAGTGGAAGACTTCATCAATGGAAACGTTGAAAGTGAGCTCGTGCAAGCTAAATTGCGCTACGATGCAAAGGTCGTTTGGGTTCGCGAAATGGAAAATGGCATTGAATTTGGAGTAAAATTCAATTCAGAAATGCTACTACCGGACGTTTTCATCGCCCGAAGCATGGCAGCCGCCTAAAACCCTTCTTCCCTCCCTAAGCCTGGCCAAGAGACTTCTTGGCTGGGTTGTCGCTCAAATCTCACCCTTCTCGAGTCGATATTAATACAAATGGCAACCCACCTCCTCAGCTGGAAGGATTGGTCAGACGATGATATCCAAGATCTTCTGGACTTCGCAATCTATGTAAAAGAGAATCGAGTTCATTACTCTGGTCACATGGCTGGTCGTTCGATGGCAATGCTCTTTCAAAAGACTTCTACGCGAACTCGAGTTTCCTTTGAAGCAGGTATGACTGAACTGGGCGGTCATGCTATTTTTTTAGATTGGATGTCTTCCAATTTCCAACTATCAGACATTGATTTTGAAGCTGAATACCTTTCCCGAAACGTTGCCGTGATAATGGCCAGGCTAAAAAGGAATGAGGACTTACTCACTCTAGCGAATGGATCAAAAGTTCCGGTGATCAATGGTTGTTGCAATCTCTTTCATCCTTGTCAATCCCTTGCAGATCTTTTAACAATCGCCCTTGATTCACCAGATGACTGGAAAAAAAAGAAAATCACCTATATCGGGGTACACAACAATGTTGTGAATTCGTTACTTGGCATAACTGCCGCCCTGGGCGTACACCTGACTCTAGTCACACCGCTTGCCCCTCCTGAAAGTGTGGTTTCAGTCCTAGTAGAAAGAGCTAAGAAAAAAGGCACCGTAAACTGGGAAACGGATGTTATCCGAGCTGTAAAAGACGCGGATTATATTTATACAGATACTTGGGTTGATATGGAATTTTTTCATGACCCAAAGTTTCAAAAAGAGAAAGAAGAAAGGATCCAATTGATGATGCCCTTTCAAGTAAATGCTGAACTCTTAAAAAAGACAAAAGCTAAGATAATGCATGATATGCCGATTCATGCAGGCTACGAAATCACTCGAGAGGTTGTACTTTCGGATCGTTCCATCATCTTTACCCAAGCCGAAAATCGATTGGATGCACAGAAGGCAGTGATCCTTCGCTTGGTGGACAAGAGATAAACTCTGGAGACCTAATCTACCTTTCTATAAAATTCGTTCTGAAACAAAAATCCATCGACTGTTTTAGTTATATTCCCTTTTTCATCTTTCTTCATTTGAACCTTAAAGGATCGTCCGTTCAATGGATTGGATTCAAAGTAAGGATTTCCTTTGCTTGTACTTAGCTCACCCTTTTGATTCCAACTCAAACCCCAGCGAACAAATGCCTCATTTTCCCAATACAGTTCGTCGCCCTCTAGTTGAATGCTTCCTTTGTGCCATTCGTTTGAGGCAGGCTCTCGGACATAGTTGCCAAGAAATTCTTCTGATTGAAAGCTAGACCAGAAGGTATCTGGGAGTGCTTGGAATCGAAGTTTGCCTATCAAAGGTTTGTTTGACCCTTGGATTCTCTTATTGAAACTCTCTTGGTAATAATCCGATTCAAAAATCCCCACGAAATCCTTTGGCCATTTGTTTCTCTGGTGCCATTGGTGGCTTTCCACTTCCAACCCAAACTCTGGATAGTCCGAATAGAAACGATGGAATATTTCATGCTGAAGAAATTGTGGGATGTACAACTGTCTTTCGATAGGATCAAAGTCCTTTTCATTTACTTTAAAATGAGGCTGTGCTTTCAACAAAAACTGATCGTCAACGAGAATACAAGGACTACCGTCTGGGCCACTTGCCATTCCCCCACCTGTCACATAAATGGAATCCCTAAGTGCTTTGTTGCTTGGTTTGTTGGAAGGAAAGACTAAAATCCAAAAATCTGTTTTACGAACGATTTGCTTGTCTATTTTTTCCCAAATCATTCTATTTGCTTCTTCAGATGGTCGGCTAACATAGACTCCTTTGGTTGCCAGTTTGGACTGAATCGGAATCGTTATGTTCAATGGGCTATAGCGAACCTGAAACTTTGCCATTCCGCCTGTCAGTGCAGAAAGGTATTCTGTAAAGAGCCAGAGGGATTCTTCCAAAACCCGATATTGATTTTGGGAAATGCGGGGATCTATCTTTTTGGTTACAGGTTTGCCTTGGTTATCACGCAATTCTTTTTCATTAGCTGGATCGAAGGCTTTTGCAGTCTGGGGGATGATGACGGTGATCCAAAGTTCTTCGTTAGACACTTCGCTAACAGAAGAAAAAACTTCTGCTACTTTTGTGATCATTTGCAAGCTGGCATAAACAGGCGGATGGCCAGTATAGATGCCCCCAGTTTGGTGGGAAAGTTTGTTCCAAACTTCGGTTCCTTGCGGATACTTGGACCAGAAAGCATTTAATATTTCTAAAGCTTGGGAATAGTTTTTTTCTCGAATCAGTTTTTCCGATTCAAAATAAACTTCAACAGCTTGGACATAGTGTCCAGGAAAATTCCTCAAACCATAGGGCTCCAGTAGACTGGACTGGGCAATCAGTCCGGTTGAATGAAAGCTAAAAAGAAGGCTAATTGCTAAAATGAATTGCTTCATTTGTCAAAAGTCGCTGAAATTCAAGGTATGTCATTCGAATACCTTGGATCTCTGATTAGAAACTTTGAAACCTTTCCAGCTAAAAAAATACTTTACGACCCTATTTCCTCCTAGAACTTCTTGGTTATGTTAAAGAAAATTGCCTTAGGGTTTATCCTTTTCCTTTCTTTATTTCTAGTTGTGGTTGCGTTTCTACCAAGCAACTATCATGTTGAGCGCTCGATTTCGATTGAAGCAAGCCCTTCCGAAATCTACCCCTACATCCAAGACTTCAAAGCTTGGGAAACTTGGAGCCCTTGGGCTGAAGCCGATCCAAACCAAACAGTTACTGTTTCGGGAGAACCAGGCAAACCAGGGCATGTGCAAGCCTGGGATGGACCAGTAAACGGAAAAGGAAGTATGACCATAGATTCTGCTTCTCCGAATGCCTTTGTGGCAATGAATTTGGAATTCACTGATCCACAACCTATGAAAGCTACCTCAAAAATTGAATTGGAAGCAAAAGGAAGTCAAACGACCGTAATCTGGCACAATGAGGGAGAACTAGACTATCCCGTAGGACGAATCTTTGGCTTATTCTTGGATTCCATGATTGGTCAAGATTTCGAAAAGGGACTTTTGAAACTAAAAACCCTTTCAGAAAAGAAGTAAAATCGTACTCACAGAAAAGGAACAACCCACATTTGTTTATTTGTGGGTTGCTTCCAATTTCTCTAAATGAGCACCGAAAGAATCCATAACCAAACGATGCATAGGTGCTTGTGTGAAAATATAAAGATACCAGGGCAAAGCCGGGACAAACTCGTGGATTGCAGTTAAGGTGTAAGCCTTGTTCTGAACTTGCCTGAACTCGAGCCAACCTGTGTCTCCCGTCTTTGAAAGCAATCCACCAATGATATGAAACTTTTGCCTGTCCTCTTCAAACTTGCCATGAATGTATTGCAAAAGCAGAATCGGCTTTTTTAAGAAAAAGACTTTAAATGCAACTAATTCTGCCGCAGAATCTACTTCAACTTGAACCAATGATCTAAAAACTGCTGGAAGCCATTTCATATATTCTCTGGCTATGCTATCGCAATTTCGATTTCTAACGGCGGGGAGTCTCTGGATAGACCGCACACTTCTTCGATAAAGAATTTTTCGTTTTGGTCTGGCGACTGGGTTGGCATTGTCCTTGGATAGAACGTCTTCTAACATAGATTGAAATGTTTTGTATTTAATTTTTCCATCCAGTAGCTTTGCCGGATTGTCTTGCGGTAGGTCGCAAAGAAGACTATCAATCAAAGGGGAGACCAAAGAATAATTAGAATTTCCAAACCAGGTAACCCAAAATTTGCTAAAACCCACCGAATTGATTGGAACTGGAATCAAAAATCGCTTCACATTCAGTGCTTTTGCCATAATTTGCATCAGATCAGTATAGGTAAGTTTTTCGCCGTTTACGAGATCAATCGTCTGATTTTTGTACAATGGATTATTAATCGAATCTTGGATGACTCGCACAACATCGTCTATATGAATTGCTTGTGTTTTGGATTTTGTCCAGTTCGGGAGAACCATAACAGGAAGTTTTCGAACCAAGGACTTGAGAATCTCAAAAGAAGACCCTCCATTTCCAACGACCATTCCCGATCTAAAAATAGTTAGATCAATTTTTGTGTTCTCCAGCACTCCTTCCACTTCTTTTCGGCTTTGCAAGTGGGTGCTGATAAAACCAGTGGGAACAATCCCTCCCAGGTATATGATCTGCTTGACTTTGTTAAATACACAAGCTCTTGCGATGTTATCTGCAATCAAAAGATCTGTATCATGAAAATCCCCTTGAAAGAGTCTCGATGAAGGCATCATAGAATGCACAAGATAAATAAAAACGTCTGCTCCGCTCAGTGCCTCTTCTGTGCTCTTTGCACTAAAAAGCTCACACTGTTTCCAAGTTGCATTGGTTGGGAGGTTTGCAATAGGTGAGCGAGAAAGTGCCACAATGGAATGCTCGGTGTTCGCAAGAGCCTTGATTAGATTTTCCCCGATAAAACCGCTAGCGCCTGATATAATGATTTTCATAAACTCTGAAAGCTTAGACGAAAATGTTCAAAAAAGAAAAACTAAAATCCGGCCTTAAACTGGTTTTCTTGTTTTAAAATTTCAATGTCTTTCATTAGGGTTTCCACGGATTCGCCTTTGTTTCCATTGTAGATTCCTCGAAAGTTCAAGTTAGAATCGATTAGAAAGATTTGCTCAGAGTGAACAAAATCTTTATCGGGATTTTTATTAGTAGTATTTGTGTCAGCCTGAAAAGTGTTTCGAGCAATTTGGAAAATCTTTTCCCTATCGCCTGTTAGAAGATTCCATTTTGTAATATAGATCCCTCTTTGATCTGCAAACTTTTGTAGCTCTTCTGGAGTATCTAGATCGGGAGTCACAGAGAAAGACACTATTTGGACTAAGTTGTCTTTTTGGTAGGCACTTTGGACAAATTTCAGATTTCGAATGATGTTAGGACAGATTCCATGGCACCTAGCGAAAAAGAAGGAAACAATAGAAATTTTGTTTTGGAGATGGTTTTGGTCGATCTCTTTTCCCAATTGATTTTTAAACAGGAAAGAATCCACTTTTCTCGCTTCCGGTGGATTTACAGAGTATGATAGATTTCCATCTTCCGCTTTTTCCCAAAAGGCTTCTAAGTCTTTTCCCCTAAAGTAAGGAAGTCGGTCTTTTCTAGGAGAATCGAAAAAAGTAAGACTAGAATCACGATTTCCGCCTTCTCTAGTAAAATAACTAACAGAAATATATGCGAAAACAGAGATCGAGAGAAAAAGAGAGACGAAAAAAATTCTCCAAAATAGTTTCAGGGATTCACTACCGTTTTTTGGTTGGATTCATCGCCTTTGAGCTTAAAGCAAAGTTTTGCCCCCACAACTCCGTACAACCTTTCTTTCGTATAAGTATAGTTTGCAAAAACCTTACCGTCTTTTCGCCAGATTTTTGTCCCAACTAAATTGCCATCTTCGTAGCGAGAATACCGGTAGACGTTTCCCTCTGGATACCATTCCCAATGCTCGCCGTTCGCTTCTCCCTTTTCGTTGTATTCAAAACGAAACCTCGCCTTTCCCGTTTCATACCAAGCCTTGTGTATACCTCTAAATTTACCCTGTCTATAAAAGTATTCGGCGGCGAGATTTCCATTGGGAAAGGTATCAATTGCTCGCCCATCTTCCCAACCTTCCTTGAACTCTGTCAAACGGACTGTTCCGTTTGGGTGAACCGCTTTCAGGATTCCGCTAAATTTCTGCTTTTTGTAGAAATAGACGCTTTCTAAACCAATAGAAAGCTCGGGATCGTTGTCCATAACAACCGTTTTCGCACAGGCTGTAGTCCCGACTAGGATAGCAAAAATGAAAAGAAGAAGGGATGGTTTCATTGTTTCAAATCATTTATCTATTTAGCCTTACTGAGATGTCCCTGCATTTCCTATATATTTCCCTGAAATTAAAATTCCATTCACCTCTGTTCCATTGTTTACATGGTAATGGCGAGCCGTTCCAGTAGTCTTCAGAGAGTTGTAATTCGTAGCTTGTGCCCAAGTTGTTGGAACTTCGGTATCTTTTCCAGTCACCAGACATTTTGTAGAACTACTTGTTCCACCTAGCGTAAATCCAGTGGAAGGATTTGCGGTCGTGTCATGTTTCTTTCCGAAAACCAGGTAACCGTCCAGGGCTATTCCAATCAATGCCGAATCATTGTTTGAAATCTTTGGAGGTTCCACATGATAGTGATAAGCACCTGTGTTTGTCGGGTGTCCTTGGGAAGCATCAAAAGAATAATACTCAGTCGAGAGAGAATCACCGGGAGCCGCGGCATCGTTATAGAGAGCAATTCCATTGGTTGCTACGCCCACCGCACCACCAGCAACTGATCCAGCACTGGTTGTGGTGTTATTTGATGGAATTGTCAAAGTGATGTTTTGAGATTTGATTAAATTGGGATTTACCTTGTTTGTTCCGCTCGCATTTGAATACATAGCCGCTTCATACAATGAACTAGAAGTTCCCCAGTAAGGACTCTTGTAAGTAGGAAGCGAACTGGTCTTAAAAACGTAATTACTGCCACTCACACTGACCGTGACACAGGTAAAAGAGTTTTTGATCCAATCTGGAACCCCTGCTCCAAAGGTTGTGGTACATGTTGTACTTGCAGTAGCACTAGAAGCCGTAGAGGCTGTTGAATTAGCCAAAGCAAGTAAAGCCAACGTGGATGAATCATCTTCTTTCTTAGCAGACTCGCACTGCAAAAAAAGTGATCCCGAAAGGAGAAAAGCGACCAATGTGTACGGTTTCATGATTTAGTAGACTAAACCATTCCAATTTAAAAAACAAATATTTTTCACACTGTTTTTTTATATCGGTTGAACAAGTTTGTCTTTTCGTTCACCTTTGAAAAATTTCTCCAAGAGAATTTTGGATTTTTTCCTATGTTTTTCTCCTTTTTCTGCTTTTGTCTCCCAAGCCAAGGATGCATCGGTTCCACAGAATTTGGAATAATCATAGTCTTGTTTGCTTGTATGCTCTGCACTATAGCCTGAAACATCATAAACACGGTTTCCAATTGCCATCCAACAATCCCCAGCAGTGTTATGTTTGGAGATGTCTGCTAAACTGTAAGTTGACAAGTTTTGTCCTTTTAATCCATCTAACAACAAAAACAAGAAAGTAATCGAAATAAATTTATTTTTCAGTTTCATTCTGTAAACTCCTCGGTATGAATGTGCCGTCTTTCTATCTTTTGACTTCGTAAATACAATCTAATTTCTTTCATGAAACTAGAAGACCCACAAACTAAATATTCAGAGTTCGGATTAAAATCGATTCTAAGGAACTCCACGCTTTGCTCTAATTTGTAGCCTTTGGGCAAAACCATCGGAATCCAATGAAAGTTAGGAAAAAGTAAACTTGCTTCCTTCAGATCTGCCTCGCCTATCACTTCTTCCATTAAATTTACAAAGTAAAGAAGTAGCACCTGAGCAGGTTGACTCATTTTTAAACATTGAATCATTCCCAGAAAGGGAGCGATTCCAATTCCACCAGCTACCCAAACTTGGTTAGTGTTTGGTTTAATCTGAAATTCACTGTAGGGACCAAGGATACTCAGTGCACTTCCCTGAAGGATCAAATTCATTTGAAGGGTGTCCTTGCCAAATCCTTTGATATAGAGCTTCAATTGTTCATTCTGTTCGCAAGAAGCAACGGAAAATGGATGCCAATTTTGGCTAAAAGATCGATCTTCAAATCGGATGTAGACGATTTCACCTGCCCGATAAGAAAATTCATTTGGCTTTGATTTACTTTTTAAAACTAGAGAGAAAACACCATTTCCCAGATTGTTCACTTCCTTTACTAGGAAATCCTTCCTCCCGATAGGAAAAAGAGCCTGGAACACCCTAAAACCAATTAGAACCACTCCAAATGTTAATAAAATCCAAACCAAGATAGATAGACTAAAAGATTCCGGCATGAATAAGATAACGTGTATTACAATCAGTAAAAAAGAAGGAATAAAAAGAAGATGAATCTTCTTCCAATTTTTGAATTGAATTGTTTTTAGATAACTGCTAAAAAAAGATAAAAGAAAAATCCCAAATCCTATCCAACCAGCCATCAGCCCAATATCAAAAACGTCCAGAAGCAGAAACCAGAGTGAAGCTTCAATATCTTGGAACTGAGAAACAATATGGGCTAAAATGGAAAAAAGACAAATGACCCCTAGTAAATGATGGATTCTGTAGAACGCGGCTAATCCACCGAAAGTCCGTATAATTGTCTTTATACGAATCGCAAAGAAGAACGGCAGTGTGAAAGAAAACAGCGCAAGGATAGCGAAACCCAAAAGGACCACGGATTCTGGAGCTTAAGCAGGTTCGCTATGATTCAAAATTTCCTTCCCAGCTTCCGATTGGAATCGAAACCTGCGAAGGAACTGAATTCTATAGAGAACTAACCCAGTCGTTTTAAGTTTCTCTGTCCCATCTCGGATACTTGGGGGGATACCCAAGCTCCTTTTTGGACAACTTCTCCCTGGAAGGCTTCGAGCAGGTAGTCTTCAAAGGACTTTCCAGAATTGTCTTGGGAAAATCCTCGTTTGGGGCCCTGGCCGGGAAGGCCGGAGTCCTTTTGGCGGTTGTAAGCGGGTTGTTGGATAGATCGAATGACCATAGTGTTTTCCTCCCGTCGTTTAATTAGACGACATAATAGTTACTTTGTCAAGAAAAGATACTAAACTTTTGTGTATACTACTAAACATTTAAGTAGTTTTTGTCAAATTTTTTTCTCTTTTTCCTGCTTTTTCTAGTATAGATTACCCCAAGCCTGGGACAAATGAGACAAAACGAGGAAAAAAAATGGCGATAATTTCAATTTTTATGGGAAAAGGGACCAATGGATTTGGCTACAGCTCTACGGCGGAAGAGGTTTCCAAGGGTCTGAACTTAAAAGGAAAGACTTATTTGGTCACCGGTTGCAATTCAGGGCTAGGAAAAGAAACCGCTCGGGTTTTGGCTCTAAGGGGTGCTCAAGTTTTTGTGACAGCAAGAACGACAGAAAAAGCAAAAGAAGTTCTGGCGGAGCTAGGTGGCCAAGGCAAAGCATTTGCTTGCGAGCTCTCGGATCCGAAAAGCGTACGAGCTTGTGTTTCCGAAATCAAAAAAACAGGTATAAAGCTAGATGCAATCATTTGTAATGCGGGCATAATGGCGCTTCCAAAACTAGAAAAAGCATTTGGCTACGAATTGCAGTTTTTCACAAATCATATTGGACACTTCATTCTAGTCACTGGTCTTCTGGGTGAGTTAACAGAGACTGGACGCGTGGTTATGCTCAGTAGCTCAGCTCACAATGCGGCTCCAAAGGTGGGGATTGACTTTGATAATTTGGATGGATCAAAGGGGTATTCTAGTTGGACAGCTTACGGTAGATCCAAATTTGCAAATCTCTTGTTCGCAAAGGAATTAGCACGAAGGTTTTCAGGTTCTAAAAAGATAGCAGTGGCATTACACCCAGGAGTCATTCCAACCAACCTAGCACGGCATATGCCAGGTTTTCTTCATACAATATTCTCAGCGATGCAACCCTTGTTTTTGAAAACGATTCCAGAAGGAGCGGCTACACAGGTTTATTGTGCCACTCATCCCGATGTTGAAAAGTTAAATGGAGAGTATTTTGCGGATTCAAATGTAGCAAAGCCCAGAAAAGATGCAGAAGATTCAGCTCTGGCAAAGAAACTGTGGGAGGAATCTGAGAAGATTGTGGCAAATTTGAAAGACTAACCTTTCTCTTTTTCTATTTTTTTTTCGCAAAAAGGAGCCAGAGGTTCGAATCCTTTGTCCATCTATCTTTTGAGTGGATGGACAAACCGAGCACAGCAAAAGGCATATTGTTTTTTTTGCAAAAGCTCAGGTTGTCTTTCGACTCTCCTGGCTATTCCTCCTATACTTGGCATGTCCCAGCCTGTTCCCTCTGGCTGGGCATGCTCTTTCTTCACTTCGCTACGAGTTTTGGTTGGAACACGGCTACTCTGTCAAAGAAGCAAACCAGATCTATTTGGAGCAAAAGAAAGGGGATCTAGCCTTTAAAGCCTACCTAGAAACACTCCCAGACGTTCGAAAGAAAAGAATCTATGCTATTCTAAAAGGAAAGGACATAACATCACCTGTCCTTTTTCCTCAAATTGCTTCGAAATCCTCCAATACTCAAGGCGAGAAAACCTCAGATAGAAACAAAGCTTTCCTCTCCAAGCCAGAGGAAAAGATTGAGAACTTAAGAGAACAAAGATTAGATGAAATTATTGGGATTTCAAACGGATCTCCTTTTGTTGGTGGAAGTTACCAAACAAATGATAGATCTGAGTCCAGGTCTTCCATTTACTCAGGTTGGCAATGGAACAAACAAAAGGTGATTTTAGAAAAAAGGCAAGAGGAAATGGGAGGCTCTCTATCCTTGGAATGGAAGTCCTTTTCTCTGCAGGCCGGCAATCGTTACAAACCAATCCCACATTTTTACTTTGCGAAAGATCCCGATTTTTATTCTGCCTTTGACGGGTTCCCGACTCTTCTCCCCCAACCCATTTTACCAGCATTCTTTGGCGGATATAGCTTTGGAGGAATGAAGAAAATTGCAAACATCGGCCTTTACCATGCATCTAGTGTGACCGAACGCCCTGGAATCTATCTAACACAAGCGGAAGGGAGATATTCAGCCACATATGAACCTACCTCTGGAATCGGTTCCCTCTTCGTAAATGAAACGCTTTCAAAAGGAATTTGGGTTTCACGTCTGCAAGGTGAAGGGATTGGGAACCAGCGAAAATTTTTGGGCTTTCTGTACGGTAAGGCTGTAAATTCGGATCTTTCCTTGGCACTGGATGGAACCGCTTATCGGGATGCCCTGGGTTTTCTTTCTTCCAGTCTTTTGGAAACAATGGAGAGAAACTCTGTCATCCAAGCTTTGGAGTATGGAAGAATCCGATTTAAAGACTATTTTGTTTTAGAAGGACTGCAAGCTAGGGATGGTTTGCAAAGCAATTTTGGTTTTGGGGGATCCTTACCCTTCTATTTTGGAGACTATGGGGCGCTAGTTGGGAGAATTCGAAAATACCAAAGATCGGGAGCCCAAGTGACCGAAGACTGGGGACGCGGTTTGTTCTATGAATTTAGAAAGAACAAAGTCATTTTCTCAGGTGGATTTGAAAAAATGGAGGCGAGCTATCAATACGAGCTGAAGTTTTCCTATCCCATAGCCAAAGAAGGATTTTTAGAAATCAGCGGAATGATGAGAGATCCAAGAAGGACTGCTGTTTCTTGGTTTGAGAATTGGACTCTAGCGACAGACTTCAATATGACCCTGACAGAAAGAGCTGAAATAGTGAAACTCAAAGTTGCCTACCGCGAATTTTCGGCAAATATCAGTGCCACAAAACAAAAAGAAACTGAACAGCAATTCTTTTATGCCAATGTGCAGTTTCTATTGGTCTTTTAATGTAAGATTTGCTTTGAAAAGACTTCTTTGTATTCTACCAATTTAAAGACTGGGATTGTTTGCAGGTCGGAGAGTTCCGCTTTTGCCACGGGGGACTTTTTAAAATCGGGTATGGGCTTTCTGCGACCTCTGGCATCTTGCGGGAAAAACAGAATTCCTAAAAGCTCACCTTTAACAGAATAGGCGTTTCCTTCCACCAAAAAGGAAGCAAATGCTTCGCCATCCACATCAAACTTGTTGGTCTTGTATTTAAAATGCAATTCATGACCATTCAAATCATAGAACACCGCGTAATTTCCAGTTCTTTCTTTGAAAAACACAGTCCATTGGTTCGGGAACTCAGCGCCTTTGCTAAATTCAATCTTCCCTTGTACTATCCTTTTCTCTGAATAAGATATAGCGCCTGTATACCGCTCTTTATCCGGAGAAGCAAACAGGGTAACAAAAATCAGAAAATAGAGGCATAGAAGACGATTGATTATTGACTTCATAGATTGGATTTTTCCTCAATCGGGGGCTCTTCCAATGCCTCGGCCTCTTTGGAAGGCTCGATCCCTTTGATTTTGTCCAAAGCGACTCTTGCCGCTTTCTGGACTTTGGGGCTTGGATCTCTATCGCGCTTATATTCTAAGAGTTCGATTCCACTTGCGTCTTTTAGGTTGCCCAAGTGCTCTACGGCTCGAAGCCGAACCATAGCATCATCATCTCTTGCAAACTCATACAATTCTTGGATGATTTCTTTTTCACCTAACAGAACCAAGGCACCTACCGTGTACATTTTGAGTGATTGGCTTTTCTTTGCTTCCAATTTTCCAGCCGTTCTTTTGAGAGAATCAGCAAGTTCCCGAAGCTTGGGCTTTGCACCTTCCGCTTTAATCTTTCCCAGAGAATTGATGGAGTAGCATCGCAAAGTGGTTGGTTGACTTTCGTCAAAAGCTATCTCACTCAGTGCCGATTCTGCCTCAGTCTCTCCTACAGCACCCAAATATAGAGCGATTTGAGCCCTTGTATCTGGATTGTTGAACTTTTCTTTGTATTTACTCAATAAAAAAGCACTTCCCTGCTTACCGTCAGGCAATTCACCTAATGAGCTAATATAAAGACTCATTGCATTCGAGTTTTTGGTGAAATCTTCTTTTTTTAGTTTTTCGAGTAAAGGTGGAACGGCTTCTGCTATCTTTAATTTCTTTGCCGTTAGGATTGCCTGTTTTGCGACATCTTCGTTGGGATCATCAAAATGCTGAAGAACTCCTTCATTGTCAAGTGTTAGATTCAATTCTGCAATCAAACGCAAGAAATTGATTTTCATTCCCATGTCTTTTTCTACTTTCAATAGATCAAAGACTTGTTTGTATAGATCCCCTGCATCTTCTTTAGGAAATCTCAAAAGTTCACTTAATGCCTGTTTTCTTTCTTGGGAAGTTCCAAATTTTAATACTTTCGAAAGAACTTCCTTTTTTTTGGTGATTTGTTCTGGGGAAAGTTCTTTCTTTGGTTCTGGGTTCGTGGCAAGAAGAGGTCTTGCAAAAGTAATAGAAAATATTAAAAAGAAAAGAAAAAAGGTTTTAGAACCGGCCTTCCAGTTCTTGGATTCGGCGATTGAGAGCTTGGATAAGGTGTTGGTTTTCCAAGTTGTGGCGAAACCTTTCCAATAAATCGCGGATGTCTTGAGAAAGTTCCTCAATATTCCAAGGTTTTTCCACATAACGACTAAGACCACCATGATTAACAGCATAGATAGCGGAATCCAAGGCGGCTTGGCCTGTGAGAAGGATTTTGATAGCGTCGGGGAGCCGACTGTGCACTTCTGCAAGAAATTTGTCTCCTTTCATTCCAGGCATCACTTGGTCAGAGATGATGAGCTCCACAATGTCGTTGGAGCCCTGGATCTCATCGATCAAAGAAAGGGCGTCTTCAGCACTACTTGCCGTCTCGATAATATGGGATTCCCCAAAGCGAGCCGCAAGCTGTTCCGCCAAAGTCTCTAGAACCGATACTTCATCATCGACACAAATGATGTAACCTTTACTCATAGGTATTGTTTAACCAACCCTTCCAATTTATCCATCCAATTATCCCAGTTTGAACAAGGATTTAGGCGGTTCTGTTGGGACTTGTGGAACATTCCAAATTTCCTTGGCATATTGCAAAATAGTGCGGTCTGAAGAGAATTTTCCAGCTCTTGCGACATTGTAGATCGCTTTTTTAGCCCAAGTGTCCTTGTCTAGGTAGTCCTTAGCGATTTTTATCTGCATTTTGTCGTAAGCTTCAAAGTCAGCCATGAGTAGATAGGTATCTGTATAATAAACACTATCATGAATTGGCATAAAAAGCCCAGGCTCCCCAGGACAAAAGTAGTTCTCTCGGAGCATGATCAAAAGCCGAGAAAGATCTACGTTTTTGTAGATATAGTCTTGGGGGTTGTATCCGTTCCTTTTGACGCTGAAGACTTCTTCGGTTTTCAAACCAAAAATGTAGATGTTTTCATCGCCAGCTTCTTCTGCCATTTCCACATTGGCTCCATCCAAAGTTCCGATTGTCAAAGCTCCGTTTAACATGAATTTCATGTTACTAGTTCCAGAAGCCTCTGTTCCTGCTGTAGAGATCTGTTCAGATAGGTTTGTTCCTGGAATGATCTTTTCAGCTAGTGACACACGGTAGTTGGGTAGAAAAATAACCTTTAGTCTGCCCGCTACATCTTTGTCGTTGTTGACTACTTGAGCTACGTTGTTGATCAAACGAATGATAAGCTTTGCCATATAATAGCCAGGTGCGGCTTTTCCACCAAAGATCACAGTTCTAGGTGTAACGGCAATAGACGGATTTTCTTTGATACGGCGATAAAGTGCAATCACTCTCAGAATGTTTAGAAGCTGGCGCTTGTACTCGTGAAAGCGTTTTACTTGTACATCAAACATAGAAGTAGGGTCAACAGTAATTCCTGTTTCACCTTTGATGAGTTTTGCTAATTCGATCTTGTTGTGGTCTTTTACTTTTTGAAAATCGTTTCTGAAGTCCGCATCATTTGCAAAGGGCTCAAGATCTCTCAGTTTGTCTAAGTTGGATGCAAAACTTGGTCCAATCTTTTTTGCTACGAGACTTGCAAGGGATGGATTGGATTGGATAAACCATCTTCGTGGAGTGATTCCATTGGTTTTGTTGTTAAACTTTTCTGGGAAAAGTAAAAAGAACGAGCGAAAGATGGTTTTTGTGATGAGCTCCGAGTGAAGTGCCGCAACTCCGTTTACTTTATGGGAACCAATGACTGCGAGATTTGCCATCCGCACTCTTTTCTCGTGACCTTCTTGGATGATACTGACTTCCATAATCTCATGGTCTTGTAGCACACCCTTCGCCCTTGCCTCTTCAAGAAACCTTCGATTGATCTCGTAGATAATCTGCATATGGCGTGGTAGGAGTAGTTCCATTAAGCTCACTTTCCAAGTTTCCAAAGCCTCAGGCAAAACTGTATGGTTTGTATAGGCAAAGATCTTAGTGCAAATTGCCCAAGCCTCTTCCCAGTCCATTCCTTCCAAATCCATCAAAACTCTCATGAGTTCTGCGATGGCAATACTTGGATGGGTGTCGTTTAGCTGAATCGCCACTTTAGAAGGGAGAGTTGCCCAGGTCCCACCGGCTTCTCGATGGGATTCCATAATGTCCTGCAAAGAAGCACAAACCATGAAGTACTGTTGCTTCAAGCGGAGAGCCTTCCCTTGTTCGGTGGTATCGTTTGGATATAAGACTTTGGATATGTTCTCGGAAATGGACTTGTCCTGAACGGCTTTCATATAGTCGCCGTGGTTAAAATAATCCAAATTGAACTCTTCAGATGACCTGGCAGTCCAAAGTCTCAAATAATTTACAGTGTTAGTATTAAAACCTGGAACTGGATAGTCATGCGCCGCGGCTAGTACTGTTTCAGCGGGGATCCACTCATATACAATTCGACCAGAACCTGTGATTCTAGTTTCTGTATGTCCATAAAACCCAACAGAATATGCCACATCAGTCCGAATGATCTCGTATGGAATTCCGTTTGCGTCCCAATGGTCTGGCATTTCAAGTTGAGCTCCATTGGCGATAAGCTGGTTGAAAATTCCATAGTCGTAACGAATTCCGTATCCAAAGCCTGGAATGTTCAAAGTTGCCATTGAGTCCAAAAAACAAGCCGCTAGTCGACCAAGACCACCATTGCCTAGACCAGCATCCATCTCGAATTCCAAGATTTCTTTAAGGTCTAAGCCGAAGTTTTTTAACATTGCTGTGATAGGATCGTACAATCCTAGACTGATGAGAGCGTTGCCCAAAGTTCGTCCCATCAAAAACTCTAAAGAAAAATAAAAAACTTTTTTCGGGTTTTCTGATCGGTATTTTTCGTTTGTTATGTTTAAACGATCGATTAGAAAATCACGAACCGTGTGACCTAACGCCTTATAGACGTCTTCATTCTTGATGTTATATTTGTTTTTGCCGACTGTGTATTCTAGGTGGTGGGCAAACTGTCTTTCGAGGGAATTGGAATCTACTTTTTGTTCTTCAGATAGGAGGGTGGAAAGGCGTTCACTTTGAAGGATCATGGGAGAAGGTTTTAGTCTTTCTCCCACTCTTTCAAGTAAAAACGACTATTCGATGGCAGAAATTTTCTTTTCTAAGATGAGGACTGACTCCAGGGGCACTTTATTTTTAGAAAACCAGTCTCGGTTGACCTCTAAAGCATACTTGGCAAGTTTCATACTATTGTAAACCTCACGGATTTGGTTTGGTTTCATATCATGAGTCTCTATCAGAACCAAATCTTCGCTTAGAAACCCCACTGTGAGCGGAATTAAAGTGTTCTTCATCCAAAAGCTTAAGAAATCGGGCTTGGGAAAAACAAAAAGCATTCCCTCATCCTGGCCCATGCTCGTTCGGTTCATGAGCCCAACAGCTCGTTTGATGGGGTTGTTTGCCACTTCTAGTTTTAAGGATTTTCCAGCGATCGTTCCAAAAATGACCTCATTTTCGGTAACAGGAGAAGAAGCAACTTGGCATTGGGTAGAGAAAAATAGTGGTATAAGTAAAAAGATGAGCTTCATTTAGATTCCTTAGCAAAATTTGGTTTTCTTTTTTCTAAGAAGGCTTGCAAACCCTCTTTGCTTTCCGCCGTTTCAAAAAGACCTGCAAACAAAAGTTTCTCCTTCTGCAAACCTTGGTCTAAAGAACTGTCCTGGCCCAATCGAATTGCCTTTTTTGCGTTTTCAATGGCATTTGCCCCACGGGAACAAATTGTTTTCATAACAGATTCGGCTTCTTGGATTAGACTTTCTGCTGGGCTCACTCGATTGACAACCCCAAACCGAAGGGAATCCTCTGCCGAAAACATCTCGCCTGAAAAAATCCACTGGGATGCAATTCCAGATCCCACCAGTCTCGTTAGTCTCTGAGTTCCTCCAAATCCTGGCAAAAGCCCTAAACTGACTTCCGGAAGACCCAGCTTTGCTTTGTCAGAAGCAAACCGAAAATCGCAAGCGAGAGCCAATTCCAACCCGCCCCCGAGTGTAAACCCATTCAATGCCGCGAGAGAAACCAAACGAGAGAGCTCCAGTTTTCGAAATGTGGATTGCCCAAGGTCCGAAAAAACCTCTGCCTCTGCTTTCGTCATATCTTTCATTTTAGAGATATCGGCACCTGCCACAAAAGCCTTGCCAGTCCCTGTCCAAATTGCCCCGACCAAGGATCGATCGGCTGTAAGAGTATCAATGGTTTTTGAAATATCACTTAACAGAGTTGCATCGAGAGCATTCAGCGTTTCTGGACGGTTGATTGTGACTAGCGCATAGCCTTCTTTTGTTTCTGTTTGGATTGAGGACATAGGTTCTCCTTTATAGTTCTAAAATTAAAAACATGGTATCGTCTGAAAAATCCTTGATCCCGTGGTCTGCGGCTAAGTCCGCTATCACCTTGTTACAAAATTCAGGGAGTGAGGCTATAGATCGGTTTTTATTCAAAATGGGCAAAACACCTGGAACTCCCAATTCTTCCCCTTTGTTGGTTAAACATTCCGTCAGTCCATCAGTGTACAAAAAGAATCGATCACCTTTTGAAAACTGCAAGGAGATTTCATCGGCTATGGGTTTCCTGATCTGAAAACCTAAAATGGAACCGGTCGAAGGAATTTCTTCGAAACTCTCCCCTTCCTTTGCCCGCAAAATATAAGGATGCCCTGCGTTTGCCAGTTTCAAAGTTTGGTTTGGAAAATCAAAAAACAAATAAACGGCTGAGGCGTGGTAGCTGTCCAAATCTTCCGCCAGACGCGAATCTAAATAAGTCAAAAGCGAAGCAGGCTGTAACTTGAAATGGTACGGAATCGTAGAAACGATTACTTTTAAAATGGCGGCAACCAATGCCGAGGAAATTCCATGACCAGCAACATCCGTAAAAAAAACTCCTAGGTTCCCTTCCCTGAGTTGAACAAAGTCAAAGAAATCACCGCCAATGATTTGAGGATTGATTCTATAATAATGAAACCTGATATTTTGACTTGTAATTTGCTTGGGGAAAAGAGCGTCTTGCACTTTCTTTGCAAGTTCTAAGTCTTGGTCAATTAACTTTCGTTCTTCTGACATTCGACTTAGGTCTATGAAATTTCTTCTTTTGTGGAAAATGAAAACAGTTCCGAACAATCCCGAAAGAAGAAATAAACAGGGCGGAAAAAAGTCAGACAACAAAGAGTCGTTAATGGAATTTGGCAAAAAAGAAAGGTACAATAAATGGAGAAAGGCTAGATAGATGGAAATTGCCATACAGGAAAATCTTTCAAGTCGAATGCTATAAATGAGAATGAGTAATATTCCGATCAAAGAAAAGCTGTTTACAAGGTAAAAATTTTCCTGAGTTGGGCTTTGCCTAAGCGCCACTATAAAAACATAATAGAGCATGGCATAAATCAAAGATTCAGAAACTATTGTATAGAGTGTGAATTGTTTGCTATTTTGATTCATTCCTAAAATTAGAATCAATCGCAAAAGACTAATAAAAAAGAAATGGGGCAAAAAATGCCAGGGAACAATTGATAAAGGTGGAAGAAGTAGCAAAAAATAAAACAAGAAATGAGTGGCAAAAAGATAGAAAGAAAAAACTTTGTTGTTTCTGAATTCGAAGGACTTCAGAATTTTCTCTTCTTCTAGGGTTGCTGGTTTCCAGAAATTGTTTAAAAAATGTCGGAGAGAGTGGTCTACCATACTAAGGTTCGCCCCAAAGGAGCTCAACGATTTCACTTCCTTTTAAGCGAATTGTGAATCGCTCTCCTGATACCAAATATTGATCCAACTTTTCCGTCCAGTCCAATGCTTCTTTTTCGGTTTCAAAGCGAATGAAAAAGGGAAAATTACTTCCTTTGAATGAATACGGATATCGATCAGAAACAAGCATAGTGACTCGGTAATGCGAAGGTCTTTTTTCTACTACCAAATGACTGACATTCTTTCGAGTAAGAACTCGAGTAGTAGGTTGCCAAAGCCAGGGATTGTGTTCTCCTAGATCAGCGCTGAGCGAGTTTACAAAAACACATAGGAATATAAGAAAATAAGCGACTCGCATCTTTATTAGTATCGGCAAAATGAGGTTTGTGAACTTCCTTCCCAAACTTCTTTTTCTTCTCTTCTCCGGTTTCTTTTGGTTTTGCAGTCCAGAAAAGGGTGTAGTTCCCGACAATCCCTATTCTACTTGGGCACAAAGTTCCGCATGGGCTGATTTCCCTGAACCGAAAGAAAACTGGGAAAAACGAATCCTTCCTCTAAAGAAAGACTGGAAGGATGGGCTTGATCAACTCAACCAAATCGATGGCATCGATTTGTTAGTTTCCGAAGCAAAAACCCCAGCTTGGCTCGGTGAACCGGCCATTCGTCGTTTTCCACCAGTTGTGGATTCCCTGTTTCAAAAGTATCTAAAAGGAATCGTATTTGTTCAAAATCTAGGTAGCACTGGGGTCACAGTGATCGTTCGGGATGCGGAAGGCAAACCAAAGGGGGGCATTGTCTTTTTAGATGTCTCTTACTTAGACAAACCAGTGAATGACTGGGCAACTTCTAAAGAAAGGACCGCATTTCAAATTTCTGCAGATGAGGAATTGAATCTAAAGTTAGCCGAGGAAAAAGAAAACTCAAAGATTGCTACCTATGAATTTATTCTTCTCCATGAATTTGGTCATATATACTCAGTCGTTATGGGAATTGTCCCCGATTTTTCTTTAAAAAAGCGTGACTTTTCTACTTACCCCTTTTATGAAGATGTTTGGGATTCAGAAGTGGATTCACCTTTTGATCGAACTATACTTTCCGAAAGAAAGAAACTCCGGTTTTACGGCAAGCCTGAACTAGTCTTGTTTCCCGAGGGATTTCATTTTTATAAAAAATTAAAAAATACTCCGTTTGTGACTCTGTATGCCGCAGGCAATGCGGATGACACTTTTGCCGAAGCCTTCGCCAGCTATGTTCACTGCTCTTTGATGCGACGCCCTTATCAGGTTGAAATCAAAAAGGGCGGTAAATCCATTTTCAAAGCTCAGAATGGAATAGACGAAGAATCGGGAAGAAGGCCTCGCGAATTTATAGCAAATCTTTTGCGTAAAGAAGAGCGTTGATTAGCGGAGAGCCATTCCTGTTTTGATTCAGTTATGTGATAAATCGGACACCTGAGCCCGAAGTTACTTCTCCTATTTGGTAAAAAGTCTCTCCCTTTTTGGTCAAATAGGCTTGGGTTTTCTCATATTCTTCTGGCTTTACGATTAAAATAAACCCTATACCCATGTTAAACGTTTCGTACATTTTTGTCTTATCTAGTTGAAAGTCTTTTCTGAGACGTTCAAAGACTGGTGACTTGGGCAGAGCGCTTTCTTTTAGTTCAACCCCCAATCCCTTGGGTAGAACTCTTGGGATGTTTTCGTAAAAGCCCCCACCAGTGATATGAACCATCCCAGCAATCGAGATTTGCTCCAAGGCTTCCAAAATCAATGATACATAGATTTTGGTGGGAACAAATACCTCTTCTTCTAAGAAACGAAGAGATGCTGGATCAGAAGGCAATTTTCCTTCGGGCAATAAGAGTTTTCGAATCCAAGAAAAACCATTGCTATGTGGCCCGCTTGAAGGAAGACCCAAAACTTTGTAGCCTGGCAAAATAGAGTCCCCTTGGATGATTTTGGTCTTTTCGACTGCTCCTACGACAAAACCTGCTAGGTCGTATTCATCCTCTGCCATTAGCCCAGGGTGCTCGGCAGTCTCACCGCCTACGAGAGATGCTCCTGCCTGCTTGCATCCTTCTACGATACCCGAGACTATTTTTTCCATTCGCGAAACGTTTAGCTTACCACAGGCAATATAATCTTGGAAGAACAGGGGCTTTCCTCCGTTTACGAGAATATCGTTTACGCACATGGCAACCAGATCTATTCCGACTGTGTCATGTTTGTCGAGAAGTCTAGCGATTTCAAGTTTTGTTCCGACCCCATCTGTGCCGGAAAGCAAAACTGGGTTTTGGTAGTTCTTTAAGAAACTAACGTCATAGGCGGCAGAAAAACCACCCAATCCTCCCAGGACATTTGCAGAAAAAGTGCTCGCAACTTTTTGTTTGATGCGAGAGACAAACTCTTGCCCCTTTTCCGTATCAACGCCTGATTCTTTGTAAGAGCGAGTGTTCATAGATTTCTCCTATTGAATAAAAACAAGGGGGCTGGGTTGAAACCGCTCCCAGTATTGTAAGACTTGCGATGGGAACTGATAGGCTTTTCCAGTGACATAGATTTGCAATCGGTTTTTACCAATAGCAGGCAAAGAAAGAGATTGGATTAGATTTCGAGCAGTCCCTAAATTTCCGTCATAGATTTTTAGATCTGGTCTTTCTTTTTTCAATCGATCTTTCAGAAAAACATAGTGGGTACAACCTAAAACCATTACTTGAAAACTGGAACTGAACTTGTTTAGATGACTTTCCAAAAATTGCCAAGATGCTTCCAAATCTCCCGAATCAATGCGAGTTGCTAGTCCTTCGCAAGGGATAGGCAAAAAAGAATTTTCACCTGGGAGCTGTTTTATGAGGTTTTGGAATTTGTCTTCTCGGAGAGTAAATTCTGTGGCAAGCACCGCAATTGTTTCTTTGGGATTTTCAAGAACTGCAGGCTTTACTGCTGGTTCCATTCCAAAAATTGGGTAACTAAACTCACTTCGCAAGTGTTCTACTGCCGAGGAAGTCGCAGTATTGCATGCAAAGAGAAAGGCATCACAGCCAACTTTTTCTAAATGTTTTAAAGCCTGAATCGAGAATGCCAAAACTTCCTCTTTGGACTTACTTCCATAGGGGCTGTTTTTTAAATCGGCAAGATAATAGAAATCAGTGGATCCACAAAGTTCCCAAATTGTTGCTAAGACGGAAAGTCCGCCCCAGCCTGAATCAATGAGTCCGACCTTCAACCTTAGACTCTATATACGAACGCATAGCTTTTGCTAAACTAACGAAAATCTCATCGAATTTCGCTTCATCCTCTTCCAATAAAGTGACACGATACCCTTGTAGATCACAACAAAAGGAACTCAAAGGAACAACGCAGATTCCAGTAGAAGCAAGTAGCTGTAAGACAAACCTTCGGTCGGGAGCAGAAGAAGCCAGAAGTGGCTTTATGTAATCCTCAACTTGGCTGTTTGAAATGGGCAGACTCATAGAATCGTCCAGAGTACCAGGCTCAAAAAACACAGTGAGATAAAACGCTCCTTTTGGACAGATAACCTTTACTCCTGGGATCCCAGAAAGAGCCTTGGTTCCTCTTTCGGCTCGACTCTTGAATTTTGCATTTCTTCTTTTTAAATGAGGTAGAAATTCGGGATGAGAATAGACCCTGGGAATAGACATTTGAGGAAGAGTGGTTGAGCAAACTTCCAACATCTTCGCATCTAACAAAGTTTTGATGTATCGATCAAACATAGGGTCTTTTTTGCGATTGAAAACTTCAATCCAACCACACCTTGCCCCAGGCCATGGAAATTCTTTAGAGATGGAGCGAAGGGCAATGCCTGCCACTCGATCCCCTATCACTTCTGATAGATGGATGCTACCGAATTCGGAGTAATTGACATGGGCATACGTTTCATCACAAATCAGCATTGTATCATACTTTTCGCAGATTCTAACAATCTCAGATATTATTTCTTTCGAGTACACTGCACCCGTTGGATTGTCTGGATTTATCAGTAAAATGCCCGCTATACTGTCATTGTATTTTACTTTGTTTTCAATGTCTTGGATGTCCGGCATCCAATCCTTGTCTGGATTTAAATTGTATGTTAGATGTTCGTATCCGGAATGGGCGGCTTCCGCCGAGGATAGAGTCGAGTAAGCAGGTGAGGGACCAAGGACCCTAGCTTCTCTTCGCATGAATCCGAAGATTTTTCCAATGGCGTCTCCCAGTCCATTGAAGAAAAAGATGTCTTCATGGGTGATTTGAGCACCACCTCTTTCGTTCACTTTGGTGGCTAAAAATCGCCGGGTGTCTTCATCGCCTTGGGTTGCCGTGTATGCCCAAGATTTGTTTTCAGCAACCAAACCTTGCACAATCTCCTTCATCCAACCTGGGATTTGCTCCCCTTTTTGGATTGGGTCACCAATGTTTTCCCAAATGATAGGAACCCCATGGCTCTGGATGGTTTTTGCGATAGAAACGATCTGTCTTATTTCGTAAATAAGAGCATCCGCTCCGGAATAAACTATATTTCGTCTCAAATCATTTTTCCAAAGGCACTGATATTTCCATCTCTTCGGAATCCCGAATTAGCTTCAACCGTAAGACTCCTCCGAGCCCGACCAGGCCAACCTGTTCCCTTAAATCGTTTGTATTTCTGATTCTAGTTCCATTTGCCGTTTGGATAAAATCTAGTTTTTTTAGATTGTAGCGGTGAGCTGAAGAATTGGGCTCAATTTCATAAACCAAAACTCCCACTGCCGAAAACGGAATTCCCAAAAACCGTCTGTGGTCTGGATTGGGAACTGTTGCCATAACTCCAAGAACTGCTGGTCGAATGTTTTGCCCGACGTTTTGCTCAATTTGTTTTAAGACTTTTTTTGCATAATTGATAGGGATAGCAAAGCCAATCCCGTTGCTTTGGCCAGAAGCGGAACGGATCATTCGATTGATTCCGATCACTTCTCCATAGATGTTTAAAAGGGGACCGCCGCTGGAACCAGGGTTCATTGCGGTATCAGTTTGGATATGGGTCTGCCCAGTCTCGTCTAAGTCTTCCCGAGATTTGGTAGAAACAACGCCTAGAGTAAAGGTCTTTTCCAAGCCGTAGGGCGAGCCCACTGCAATTGCCCAATCCCCCACTTCAATTTCGTCTGAGTTGCCCAGGGTTGCCGCCTTTAGCGGAGCGGAAGTCGGGATTTTGAGTAAGGCTATGTCTGCTCTTTCATGGCTCCCCATATAACGCGCTGGATAGATTCGATCTCCAGGTAAAATGACTTCGATGATTTCCGCATCTTTAATGACATGGTAGTTTGTTAGCACGAATCCCCGTTCATCGATGATAAACCCACTTCCCAAAGAAGATACCCATTCATCTTTGTTTTTGCCAAAAGCATACGGATCAAATAGCATTTCCGTTTTCTTTGTTCGAATGCTCACAACAAATTCTTGTGAGACTCTGTAAACGTTTCTAAAGGAATTTTGTAGTTGTACAGCTCCTGTTTGACGACTTGCTGAAATGGGGCGTGAGGGTCCCAAGATTTTACCAACTGAGGCTCGGATTTCCGGGAAAAAAACGACTACAAGTAAAAGGAAAACAAGGAGAAAGTTGAAGTAGACGACTTTGGGAATAGGATTCTTTCTATCCATAAGTTGTGTTTCCAGAGTATTCAGTCTTTCTTACCTGTCCAATGAAAAAGAAATGGGTTTTTTACAGTGCCATTTTGTTCTTTGGTTTGTTCTTCCAAAATTGCATCTCGTATATGTTCGGCTTGGGAAAGGAGCAAATTTCGATTTTACGAAACCGACAAAAAATCGAACAGGTTTTACTCTCTCCTGAGACAACTGCCTTAGAAAAAGAGAAACTTTCCCTAGTGCAAAAAGCCAGAATCTTTGCCATCGAAGAATTGAAACTAAATGAAAAGGGAGGCTTTGTTTACTATTCAAAGCTAGACCGAGACCAAATTGGATGGAATGTAAGTGCCTCTCTTCCTTTGAAATTTGAATCCCATACTTGGTGGTTTCCCATAGCGGGAACAGTTCCCTACAAGGGATTCTTTGATAAGAAATCTGCTGAGGAATGTGAAGAAGAGTTAAAAGAAAAGGGTCTGGACACGAGAATTCGTATAACAGGCGGATATTCGACGCTTGGTTGGTTTTCAGATCCGATTTTTTCTCCACAATTGAACTATGACAATGCTCATTTAGTCGGGCTAGTCTTCCATGAAATGGCGCATGCCACAGTCTATCTACCTGGAGATTCTACTTTGAACGAATCCTATGCTAGCTTTGTGGAAGAAAAGGGAATTCAGCAGTTCTATCATTCCAAATCGGATGAAGAGACTTTAGAAAAACTGAAATTAGAGAAACAAAACAAGGCAAAGACCCTACTCCTTTTGAAAAAATACGCAGTAGGCTTAAATGAAATTTACAATAGTTCGCTCTCGACCGAGGAAAAATCAACAGCAAAGAAAAGAACAATAGATGAATTCAAATTAGAGGCCATTCGACTTGGGTTTGTCACTGAGGAATTGAAATCTAAATTTTTAAACAAAGACTGGAACAACGAAGATTTTTTAGGCGCGTTTCGTTACAATTCATTTGAGTCTGACTTTGAAGAGCTTTGGTTGAGGTCCAACAAAGACTTCTCAGTTTTTCATTCGCTAGTGAAAGATACCTTTTCTCTGAGCCCAGAAGAAAGAGATAAAATTCTAAAGATAAAGAAAACTAGTCCACAAGAAAAGTAGACGTATACAACCTAAGACCTACCCAGTAGCGATCTTCAAAGTTTCGAGCCTTTGCTGACTGCTTGCCCTCTTCAAATCTTTGCAAGAGGTAAGGCGACGGTGAAAGAAAAAAGCTCTTTGCAAAGTCAACGGAATGCAATCCTGCCTGGTAGCCTGAATGAATTCCATAAAGTCCCTTATTCAATTTAGAAAGGCAATAAGACCAGTTTCCATAATCGTAGGGATTGGATCCCTTCTCACCCAATCTAGAATTTCCGTAAATGACTACTTTTGTTGACTTGCTTTGAACTTCTTTGCAAACAGGATCTCCACCCAACGCCAAATAGGCTCCTCGCTCTAAGTGCAAAGCATTGAAATTGAGTTGATAAGCCCTTTCCCCTTTCTCAGCTTTTATCTCGCGTCCAACTAAATCTAAGACCACTTTCTCAGAAGCGGAAAGCTGGCCTTCACCTACCTCAATGGCAGGAGATCCCTGGTTTAAGAAATCTTTTTTGGGAATTGAATTGTTTTCTAATAAAGTGCTAGGTGAAGAAACAAAGTAAACCTCAGTTTCTAAAGGAAAAGAAACTGGGAAAGATGCATAGGCTCCCGTTAGATGCAAATAATGACGCTTTCCTTTTGCTAATCTTAGTTGGTTTCGCAACCGATCGGAAAGAGAGTCTCGAGCCAAAGTATGAATGCCACCTGAAAAAATATTGGAGACATACTGATAAAAATCTTTCTTAACCAGCTTCTGATCAGAGAAAAGTTCCCTCCCCTGCGATTTCCCTTTTGAAAACGAAAGGTACATAGCCTTGGAACCTAACTCTACTACTGTTGAAAGTTCTTGGTTCTCCGGGATTTTGGCTTTTAAGTTTTCAGCATATTCTTTGAAAACAGGAATTGGGCGACTTCCCATGGCATCTCCCCAGAAACGAGATTGGAAATTTCGGAAGAGTTCTCTTGCCATTGCCACATCATAAAAAACTTCTGATTTGTTTTTCATTAAACTTTGATTCAAGTAATGATAAAACAAAAACTCCCATTCTTCTCTCTCTCGGGGGCTAATTCCAGTTTTCCATTTGGTCTTTGCATGCTTTCCAAGTTGCTTAATGAAAAGAGTTGGGTCGGATACCAAAGCAAAGTTCCAGATATCTTCTACATTGCCATTTTTCACTGAATCTTCATTGTTTAAGTAAGAAACCTTTTTGTTTAAATCCAGCCATAGATCGTTCAACACTGGATTCTGTTCTAGTTTTTTAAAGTCAGGCAAGTTACTTTTCTTTCGAAAATCGGAAGATAGTTCCTGGTTTCCGAGTAATAGCTGTTTTCTTGCTAACTCAAGCTTCATACCAATAGCCCGGCTTTCAAAGCCATCTAACTCTTCCTGTTTGGCAAGAAGCTCTATGAGAGCAGAAACTTCGTTTTCTTTTTGCAAATACAAAGATTCGGATAAAATATAAAAAAGCAAAGAACGATTGAGTGAAGACAACTTAGACAATACAGAATCCCCTGTAGTTAAGTATTCTGGAGTCAAACTCAAAGGTTCAAAAGTTTTTACAGTTTCCCAATTCTTCCAGTTTTGGTATATCTTCAGTCGATAGTCGTCATAAATCGAATCGGCATATCCAAATTTTGTAAACTCTCTTGCCCCAATTTTCGAATCAAACTCGGCCCAATCTTTGCGAAATCCCAGACTATAGGTTGAAGTAGATTTTAAATTGCTATTGTAAATGTCCCCATCGCCAAATAAAAATGCTTTGTGAAAAAGAATCTCTAATTCTCGATTTTTAATTATATTCTTTTCTTTTTGAGTTTTCGCAAAGGATTCTGCCTCATGATTGCTTTGCAGAGCATCAGAGAACATTAGGTTTTGAATAAATAAAGAACCTATTCTTTGGTTTCTAAGTATTGGATCTTCTTCGGTTTCTAAAAGTTTGGTACTGAGAAAGGCAGTTTGCCAGTTTGTTAGATTGCCTTGGCGCATTTGCTCGTAGAATCGAACAGCAGAAAGATATTTCTCTTTCTCCTCACCTTCAAAACCTACTTCAATTTTATTGCACTTATCTGCATTGGATTTGTTTCGATTCATGTAGCAGGATACATAGTATGAGTAAAGTATCTTATTCTTGGTTTTTGAATCATTGGATTCATTTAAGAGTGGTAAGAATGCTTCTTTGGAAGAAATTTCTGGATACAGTTGAAGTTTGATCTGTGACATACGAATTTTATATGTCCAATAATTCTCATCCGATGGTTCCAAATAAGTAGTGGCGGCATAAAACTTTGAAAAAGCTTGTTGCCATTCTCGGGACTTTTCAAAACTTTTAGCTTCCTTAGCCAAAGATTCTGCAATTTTTAAATCTTTCTTTTGCTGTAACTTGGGTTCCCAAGATCCAATTACTAAAGCTTCGCCTTTTCCAGTTAAACTTTCAATTTCGGATTTACTTACTTCAGCCGTGAGAGTTTCCTTAGATTTAGAAAGGAGGACAAGATTTTGGATTTGGCTGGAACGAAGTACTTGGAATTGGGCTCCAATAAGATGCCAATCCATAGGTTTTTCAATCCAAGATTCTTTTCCAATCACAGCGGAAATCTCACTTCCAGGAGAAATAAATAGTTCGCGCAAAGGCAAATTTTCAGACAAATCGTCTGCAAAGATATTGGCTTCAATGGGATATGCTGTTTTAGAAACCAAAACATCAGAATCGAATAGACGAACACGATTTAGTTTCTTTTCTTTTTCTAAAACAATCTGCTTATTCCATGCTCGTTCTTTCTTTTCTTGGTACATCTCAGAATGAGAATGATCAAAGAGGAAGGTTACCGTTTTGCCTGATGAATTGAGATGTTTTTGCCAATCCTTCGCCGAATCGATGGTAAAGGACTGACCCATTCCTTGTAATTGAACAGAAGATTCGGAGTTTGGCAGGGGGCAAGAATCCTTCGTTAAAGGCTTTAAACAGATTCGGGATACCATTTTACTAGCTACTACCTGAAGGAGAACGATTCGATCTGGTCCTTCGATAACACCTAGCCACTGGTTTGAGAATTCATTTGGTTGCCATTTCTTAGCTGTCAAAGGCGAAAAGAAATGGGATTTGTCTGGATTGATTTTTCTAAATTCGAAAGTCAGCCTCTCCAAGTTCTTCATTTCATCTTTCAATCGATTTGCCAAACCAATTGATTTTTCTCTATTTAGGTTCTTATCTTCCCAGTTTTGGTAAAGCTTTCGAATGTTCCGATACGACAATTTGATGTCTAGATACAAAAGATTTAACTTTGAATCCGAGAATTCAAATTGTGCCTGCATGGCGTCCCGGAAGAGCTCTACATCCCTTTTTTCTTCCCAAAGTGTTACTGATTTTTCCCAAGCATTTTTGTATCCGTAGAACTCAGCCATTGTGTCGTAAAAACCTTGTAAGTTTGTTCGTTTGGCGTAAAGTCGAATGAAAATTTGGTCCTTCCAAATTCTCTCAATTTCTGATACTACTTTTTCAAT
>JAIXRB010000120.1 GCA_027485405.1 Leptospiraceae bacterium
CCTGTGCCTCCTGAAATAGCTCGAAGGAAAGCAAACAATCCCCCCGCCTGTGCCGCCTTAGGAGAGAATGCGTCCCTAAATACATCGCCGATAAAACTAAAAAAGCTAACAAAGCCAGAAGAAAAAAGCCCGAAGTAAGCTATGAGAAAACTAATGATACCGAAGGTAGCAAAGAAAGATGCTGATTTTCCTACTCTTCTGATTCCACCTAAAGCAACGAAAACAAGAATTACCGCTAGAGAGATTGGCCCAGACAATCCGCCCAGGTTTAGTCCTTCTTTGGTAATAAAAGTTAGGGTTAAAAAAGGGAAAACACCACCAAAGGAAAGTACGGTGAGAATGCTTGCCATTGCAAACGCTTGGGCGAGCCATTTGGCTCTAAGAGCTTTTTCTATAAAATACATAGGCCCCGATAGATAGCGCCCACTCGGGAGTGTGTTGCGGAATTTTACAGCAAGAGTAGAAGAAACCATACGAATGGGCATAATAAAAAAGGAGGCGACCCAAATCCAAAAAAGAGAACCTAATCCACCGTAGGCAATGGCGAGGGCAGTTCCAATGATCGAACCCAATAATAGGGAAGACCCAGAACCCGCAAAAAAAGCTTGTGAGTGGACCAATTGGCCTTTTGAGCTTTTGTAATCCATGTTTCCCGTTAGGATTTTGAAAGCCAAAAAGAGGTAACGTATTTGGGGAAATCCCATGCGGAAGGAAAGGTAAATTCCAGCGATGATCACCAAATAAAAATAAGGGCTTAAGATGTCTGTGCCCAAAATAAGAGCCGAATCGTCTTGAAAGAGGTTTTCCATAGGGTTGCCCATTCAAGAAATTGGATAAAACTCAAATGTCAAGATGTATTGTGATCATCCTCTGCCTTGCCCTAACCCCTGCAGTGGCTTTGTTTTCTGAGAAATCTGCCTATGAACTGGGGATTCGAACTGGTATAGGCCAGAGAGTTCCTGGTAGATTGGATGGAAACCTAAATGGATTTACCTCCACTTTCAATGCCCTCATTCCATCAGAAATCACTTTGAGTAGTTCCAATCAAACAGGAACGATTGAGTTCTTTGGGAAAACAAATCTCGGCTCTGGTCAGAAATTTGGAATCATTTTGGGTAGGCAAGACCTTGCCCCAATCCAATTAACAGAAATTACTGGAGATTTATTTTTTACTACTCTCAAATCTGACATTTACTCCTACCATGCCTTATTCGCTTATTACTTTGTTACCCCTTTTGCCAGGCATTGGGAATGGGAGAATGGATTGGGCTTTGGACCAACAATCACGGACTGGGTCATTCGAGGATCTTCTGGGAGTTTTGGAACCAATCGTAATTTCTTTCCCCAAGAGGGCGACTTACGTGGAGTAGGTCTTGCTATGCGAGGCGAGAGCAGTTTGACCAGGCAGATTTTAGAAAAAACTCATTTGCAATTGACCTTGGGGTATCATTTTATCACTGTTCCACAATTTAGCGGAAATTACAATGGGGAACAATCCAGTATCTACATCGGCGAATCGGGTAGAATCGGTGTTTTAGACGAAACCCGAGTGACAGATGCCAGTTTTCAAACCAATCAGTTTTTGCGGCGTTTTGATATTGCAACCGGAACCTGGAATTTATATTTTTCGGTAGTCCAACGGTTTTTGGATTGACTGGTTCTGATTTTGGATAGAAATATTGCCAAGCTCTATGAAATCCCCTAAAGTCATCTCCATCGGGATCCGCGAACTCTCCCACCAAAAAGTCATCTTAGCGGCTTGGTACAATTTCTTAAAAGAAAGCTTTGATCAAAAAAAATGCACTGGCGACGAATTTACAGAGTTCCTAAAGGCAAATGTGATGTATGACCTGGACAAAGACCAGATCGAACTCATGCTTTCTGGTTCCGAACAACTTCTTGAGGAATTCAAAAAATCCATCTTCGGATGAATCTTCAGATCTTCGGTTCCAAAAAATGTAAGGACTCTAAGAAGGCTCAGCTCTTCTTCCAGGAGCGACGCATTCCTTTTCAATTCATCAACATCCAAGAGAAACCTATGAGCAAAGGCGAATTGCAGGCTGTTCTCAGCTCTCTCAAACTCGATGATCTAATTGATACTGAATCCAAAGTCTATGAAGATAAAAATCTCAAATATATGACCTATGACAAAGAAGCGGCACTCCTCGAAAACCCCATGCTCCTCAAAACACCAGTTGTGCGTGACGGAAGAAAAGCTACTGTCGGGATGCAAATTGACGTTTGGAAAAAGTGGATAGAAGAGTCTAAAAAGTAATCGAAGACTATGATAGAATCTATTGCCCAAGCTACCATTTCTAAACCAATCCAAATCGTTTTCGATTACCTGAGCAAACTAGAAATCCAAACCGAATACAATTCTTCTGTAAAGAAAAGTGAAAAGATCCTCGAGCCATCTGCGCAGTATGGACTACCGCAATACAAAATCGAAATAGACTTGGGAATCTTTAGCATGAAAGAAATCTATATGGTTACTGAAAGCAAAAGTCCCACTCTTTTAAAAGCGAAATGTTTAGGCTCCAACATACAGTTCGAAGATGTTTATGAATTAGAAGAAGTGACGAAAGACCTCACCTCCCTAAAAATCACAGATCGAATGGAGTTAAAGGGTCTCTTACGATGGAGCGAACCCCTAGCCCATCCCATCCTAAAAACCCAAATGCAAGAGAACCTAAACCGACTTAAAAAAAACTTAGAAAACCATTAGCCTTTTCTACTTGTACTCTCTCTCGGGCAATCCGATACTGATCTTATGGGAAAAATCTTATCGTATTTTACGTTTCAAGTTCAAATCCTGAGTCTTTCTGCTATAGGGTTTGTTATGTGTACATATATTCTCTTAGCAGATTCTACCGTTTACGATAATCCGACTAAAAAAACAACTGTGATCGATTCTTTGGAAGCCTTTTCCATTTACTATGCCAAAGGATCAGTAACCTTAACTAAAACAGACCAAACTCGCTTGCAAAAATTTGCAGATTACTTAGTTTCTGATCCTACTAAAGAAGTTAGAATCGAGTCTCATGCTTTCTTGGAAGGCAATGAGAATAAAGAGCTGTTACTGAGCGAGAAACGTTCTTTAGAAGTAGAGAGGTTTTTCCTTATCCATGGCGTTCAAGAATCGCAAATAAGAAGATTCTTTTATGGGGGTTCCAGACCAGACAAATCAGCAGAACAGATTCTCAATCGAAACACAAAAGTTAGCCTAAATCGTTGATTGAAAGAATTTCCAATCTTCGATTGTATCAACATCTCGAAGAGTGGGAAGCAAATGAAATGGTTCAGATTTTTCAGTAAACTTGTCAATGGTTCTTTGGAAAACCTCACTCGTACTCCACGGAATTCCTTCAAACCAATAGGCATTTGGGTTTTTTAAACCAATTAAATAATACCCCCCGTCAAGAGCTGGTCCAATGCAGGATTTTCCACTTCCTAGCGCTTGGAATGCCTCTGCCAAAATGGAAGACGTTAAAAAAGGACAATCTGTTCCAATGACACATAGATTTTCTTGTTCCGAAGAAAAATCACGAAACGCTTCTGTTAATTTAGCACCTAAGTTCCCTTCTACTTGAATTCTTTCCTCATATGAGTTGGAAAAAACTGAGTTTTCAGGTATAAAAGAATCCCAATAGACTAAAACTCGACAAGAATGCAATTTTATTAATTCATCTATTACTTGCTTTGTGTATTTCAAAAGAAATTGATAGATTTCTAATGCCTGTTTGTCACCTATTGACTTAGCTAACCTGCTTTTAACCTGACCGAGAACGGGTGGTTTTGCGAAAACGATCAATCCGGAAGAATACAAGCGAGAAGCCTCCAATAATTTCAATACATGCAAGGAATAAGGAATGATACCAAATCGGAAAGCTGTAAATTAGATAACTGTTTAAAGTTAGAAAAGTATACAATATAATGATATGCACAACTTTCTTTCGAGGAATTGCCAAAGACACAACAGGTAAAAGATACCAAGGATGCACAACGGGAGAGAAAACCAAAAGAAAGGCAAATCCATAAAATAGGGTAGTTTTAATTCGGAGTTTCTCATTTCTTAAATTCTTACCTTCCCTAACCCACCAAAAACAAAACAAAAGAAATCCAATCCCTAAAGAGAGTAAACCAGAAAGAAACAAGTAGGGTTTAGCAAAGGTATCCAATGCTAAGTAAAGAAAAGGTTCAAACATTCCATGAAATCGAAAGGAATGGAAAAATAGTCCCATTCCAAAGTTAGTTTGGGAGTCTAGCTCACTGAATTGGAAAAAAAATAGGGAGAGGCAAACCAAAACTGTTCCGATTGCAAACGGTAGGCGTTGCCTCTGTTTTTGGAGAAAGTAAACAATGGGTAAGACAAAAAGATAACTTTGCTTTATGCATAAACCAAAGAGATTCCAAAGATTGATAAGAAAATTAGTATTGTTCTCACTATTTAGCATTGCCTTCCGCAGTTGCAAAAGAACAAGAACGAGCAATGGTTCCGGATGGCATTGCGAAACCGATTCTAAAACTACAAGGGGATTTGCCGCATACAACCAAAGTACTGTTTTGTTTCCTTTGGAAAGGATTTTCAAATTCCAAAACTCGATTCCTAAAAAGAAAAGTTGGTAGAACCATGCAAAGCGAATCCAATCCGTTGCAATGGAAAAGAAAAGAAATGGGAAAGTGAAAACCGCCTGCAAGGCAGGTGGATAAACCGAGAAAAATTCGGGGCTATTCATTTTAATGATTAAAGCCTGAACACTTAAAATCTCTTCAGTCGAAGTCGAGGCTATGCTTAAACCTTGGGTCAACCAACCCATCGGTGAATATATGTATGGTGAAATTCCTTTTGAAACTAGAAATCCATCAAAGATAAAACGAAACCAATCATCAGAAAAAAGAGGCTCTCTGCCCATAGTCACCAAACGGAATCCGATTCCGAATAAAACAAGGCGGTGAACATCCCAACTTTTAAGAAAAAGAAAAGAAGGTAAAAAGAGACCAAACGCTAAAACGAGAAAGGCAAACCAAAGCATAGGATTCTCTTTGATCGCTACGCTTGGTATCAGAAAGAAAAACAAGGATAAGCAAATGATCGAGCCATAGGAAAGAGCAACTTTCAATGGAAACTACTTCCTGAGAATCAAAAGAGAAGCAAAAACCCAAAGGATTTTTAAGCCAACTCGAATTGACATGATTAGGTTGCCTGAGATTTTAGATTTTCCTCCAAATCGTTTCTTGTAACGGACTGGGATTTCTATCACCTTAGCTCCAACTTGCAAAGCTTTGATTTGCATTTCAATGTTCCAACCCCAAGTCAAATCTTTCATGGCGAGTTCTTGCAATAAACTATATTTTATCAAGCGAAACGGCCCTAAATCAGTAAACGACTGTTTGAAAAAGATCTTCAATAGTGCGCAAGTAAATGCATTTCCGTAGCGCTGAATGAATTGAAGAGACCCTGGCTCAGCCAAACCCAGGACTCGCGAGCCAATCACAAGGTCTCCTGAGTTCTTAGCATCTTCTAATGCATGATATTCGCTAATCTCATCAGAGCCGTCGCCGTCCAAAAAAAGAATCCAATCTGGTTTGGTTTTTAGATTTTGAATTTCTGCAAGTGCCGCTAAGCATGCTGATCCGTAGCCCTTTACTGGGGCACTGACCAAATTGACCCCAAAGCCTTTGACAATTTCGGAAGTTCTATCGATGGAACCATTGTCTGAGACAAAAATCTCATTTTTTTCAAATCTCTTTAAATCCAGAAGATTAGATAAAACTTTGCCTATGGATTCTTCTTCATTTCTAACTGGAATGATAACAAAAGTTCTAGAAATTGTCATTCGCCTCTTCGGAACTGATTCTCTCGAAAAAGTAATTCTAGAGGCTTGTCTATTCGTTTTCCTGATTTCAAATCTAAACTGGATTCTAGAATAACAGCCGAATGTGGGTAGTTTGCTTTCATGTCTTTCACTTTCTCTTGATACTCTAAAGGTACTCGCTCGGAATTTTTGGACATATAATCGGAAACTTCGTTTTTCAACCGAACATGAATGACTCGAAACCGGACAGATTTTGGATTAGAATTTTTAGGGATCGTCAATTCCCATTGAAACTTTTCTCCGGCCTTGATTCGATTGTCTGACTTTTGTTTGGCTACAGGATGCCATTCCCAATCCTGTCCGATCTTAAAACTCTCTTTTTGAAAAGATTCATCCTTTTCGTTCAACCACTCCATCTCTAACCGAAGGAATCTTTCCGGATCCGCAGATGGAACAGAGTGTCCAGCATTTTCGTTTTTCAATTCGATCCAGATTTTATCATTTTTCTTTGAGATTGAAGCTAAAACTAAACCAGGTTGGTACCCATTTGGAATTTGATGCGGAAAAAGATCGAATCTCTTTGGAACTCCACCACCAACAAATCCGTGTCTGTGTGATTTACGAATTGGCTTATCTAGCTCTGGCTTTACAAAAGAGCGATTGATAGAGGGGAGATGGCAGGAAGCACAGTTTTTATTGGGATGCACAGCTTCGGCGGCTTTCATTTCGTCTCCGGTTTGAAAGTAGCAGATTAAAGTGGAGTTCAGCGTATATGTTTGGTTATGGCAGTCATTGCATCTGTTGTTCAATCGCTCCTTGTCGATTTGAACGGGATGTGGTGGGTTTGTTCCCCCAGTTCCACCCAGAATGTAGGACTCTCCGCTCTCATCCAATTTAACATGGCAAGTAGCACAAGTTACTGCCTCTTTCTGAAGTTTAGGATCAAAGTCTGGGTTTGCAGTTTCTACTGGGCGATGCACATCTCCATTGTAAAGAGTTTTGATGATCGACTCTCTTTGGTTTTGAACAGGAATATGACAATTCAAACAAAGCCATTTAGGCGATGATTCTTTTGCAAGCTCGGATTGAAATTGCAAATCGGAGAGAGCCTGGGAATGCGTTGAGGTCTTCCACTCAAAGTAGATTTCGGTATGGCATCTGCCACAGTTCTCAGCCGATATACTTCCTATCCCCTTTACTTTGGGAAGTTGGGGAACCACATCTGCCCAGGGCAAACCCGGAAAAACATCAGTTATCGGGATTTCTCGGAACTGATACACCATGGCAAGAAAACAACCAAAGGTAAGAGCTAAGAAACCAAGACCTAATTTCTTTTTCATTTTACAGCTAACGGATATTGCTTAGAGTCACTGGCTGACCATTCCCACATGGAGCCAGAATAGTTTTTAGAATCCAATCCATAGGAGACAAGCAAAGCTGTGCTAAAAGCAGATCGAACTCCCCCAGTGCAGTAACTGACAATGGTCTTTTTATTCGAACTGGCAAGGGATAGCATCCCTAAAATCTCGTCCTTAGACTTGAAGAAACCGGAAGGCTGAACAAAAGATTTGAAATAGATCCATTTAGCACCTGGAATATGTCCTCCCCTTCTCTCACCGTAAGGAGTTTCTCCTTTGAATTCTCTTTCTTCTCGAACATCTAAAACAATTTGTTCGTCTGGATTTATTTTTTCTTTTTCTATGTTAACGTTTGAAAGTGTATCGTTTGTTCTGAGATCGAAAGCAGATTTTTGTAAGAATGCCGCATCAATTGAATTGAGAGCTGACTTTTCTTTGGAAACTTCAAGAAATGAGCGAGCCCCACCGTCCACTAAATAGCTTGTTTTGTGTCCAAGGGCTCGCAGACTCCAAACAATTCTACCCTCTTCTCCCCAACCTTTCAACGGATCTCCTAGAACGATAATTGGCTTATTCAAATCGATGCCTTGCGATTCCATCTTTTTCAAGAGTAACTTTCGAACGAGAAGTTTCCCTTGGTTGGGTTCTTTGGATTCGCTCCAGTCCTCCCAGGAAACTACTTTTGCCCCTGAAACCAAAGGAAGAAACCGAGTCGTCATGTCCCGAGCATCTAAAAGTTGCCCGCCACTTCCAAGGATAGCATGAGCTTGCGAGGCTGAAACAATCCAGGATGTACGCAAATCCCATTCTTTGCGAAGAGGAGATGCCGAAAGGGACTGAACCCCAAGACTGAATAGCCCAAAGATTGCGATAGAAACAAATTGATTCATTTTTCTTTAGACGTCGCTAAAACAAACTTTTCATCTGCAATTGCGAATTAAATCTGGATTTTACGGACGGCGTACCCGTCTATACTGTAGAGGCTTCTATGAAACTTGGTTTTTATCCAGATGTTGTAAACGAAAACGCCACCCGAATCGTGGCTCTAACTGTCATCTTGCTTGGATTGGTATCCGTCTTCATTCCAAATTGGATTAGTTTGGGAATCCTTTTGTTTGGATTTGTGGCTCGAGTGACTTACGGTCCAAAATTTGAGCCTTTCGCCTGGATCACAGCACATTGGGTTGTCCCAAAACTAGGTGTCCCCTTCGTGCCTACGGCTGGACCGCCTAAGAGATTCGCACAGCTCATTGGTCTATTTTTTGCCTCCGCATCCATTGCTTTGTTTTACTTGGACATTTCCGTCGCCTATACGGCTGTGCTCGGTACTTTGGTATTCTTTGCTTCTTTAGAAGCCTTTCTGGGGTTTTGCGCTGGTTGTTTCGCTTTTCGGTTATTAATGAAGGCAGGTTTGATTCCAGAGGAAGTCTGCGAGAAATGCAATAACCTAAATTTTGACAAAGCCCCAACATCTTAAAATCTTTTTACTCATAGCCTGGGGTTTTATCCTCAGGCTTTCCTTTTCCCTTAATGGGCCGATTGCGGAAGATGATTGGGCAAGGTACTTTTGGGAAGGAAATCTTATTCTAAATGGAATCTCTCCTTACAAGTATCCACCTGAGTTTTTCTTTTCATCAACAAACTTGGACGAAAACAGCGTTGCCATTCTCTCGCAAGTCAATCACCCCGATTGGACTACAATCTATTCTCCCTTGCTTGTTTTATTTTTTAGCCTCTGCCAATGGTTAACGCCTTGGAAGAGCTTGGGGCTTTTACTTCTCTATTTGCTATGCGATGGATTCGTATTTAAAACACTTCTTAATCTAGGAGGAATGAGATCCGCACTGATCTACTGGATACATCCTGTTTTGATAAAGGAAATTTATGCAAATCTACATTTCGAATTGCTTCCACTAGCTTTTCTTTGTTTGTCTCTCTACCTTTTCTATCGGTCAGGCTTTTCCGGCCTGTTTTTGGGTTTGGCACTGCATTTGAAAATTCTCTTGATTCCAATACTTTTTCCGATTTTGCATGGTACAAAAGCTTGGAGTAGGAAAAGAAAATTCCAATTCTGTTTCCTGGTTTGTTTTGGTTTTCTAATTCCTTTTCTTGTATTCTCTCAATTTTTTCCCGAAACGAACCTTCTTTCTTTTCTAAAAACCTATCCTTTCGCCGCATCTTTTGAGTTCAACGCTATGGGTTTTTTTATCTTGCGTTTATTTTTAGAGCCTACGGCGGCTAGGTGGATTGCTATCATCTTGTTATTATGCTTTATTTTTTCTTGGTTTTGGTTGGTTCGAAAGAAAAACTTCCAAGATTCAGAATTCATTTGGCTTTCAGGAATCCTTTTTTTTCTGTTCCTCGCCTTCTTACCTGTTTCCAATGCTTGGTATTTTCTCTTTCTCCTGCCTTTTGCTATTCTTAGTCGCAGTGTTTTCTTGCATCTCTCCGTTTGGATTCCGCAAGCGCTGTATTTAACCAAAACTCGTTTGGGAATTCCCACCGAGGGATTCTATGATCTTCCTAACTTTGTTCCAATCTTGATTTTACTTGGCATTGGCTTTGGGTTTTTTCTCGAACGAGATCGTTGGAAGCGAATCTTGGGACCAGGTGCCCGAATTTAGCCAACTTCCATTTTTTCCAATTTATTAAACTTTTCATCCTTGATAACAGAACTTACTTCAAAAAAATGGAATTTAGTCTGGAGAAACCTATGAAGCAAACCTCAATCGTTCTGATTTCTTTCTTTTTTTTGTCTTTTTACACCCCAATCCTTCTAGGTTCTGGCGGATTCAGTGGAGGAGGCGTTGCTCAGATTCCACAGGGAAAAGACCGAGAAAAATTCCATCTAGGCAAAGCAATTTACAACCAAGAGGTAGAACCAGGAACTCTTGATAAATCCAAGGAAGTGGAACAATCAGAGAGGCTGGATTACTTGCAAGGGGCAATTCCCAACTCTGAAAAGAAAAGAGTCAACTTACCTGATTTAGCTGGAAAGTTATCGAAAGATCAGCTGGAAGCTCTGGAATACTATGTTAGTATACGTTTCAATGTCAAACTAAACGATAAATAGTCTTTTTGTATTGTTTTTAACTATATGAAATCCAAACTTTTAATTCTTTTTGTTTCTATTCTATCGTTTCAACCTTTGCTTAGCCAACAAGCATGGTCGCCTTACCAAAGGCAACTTTGGTTCAGACCTGTCATCACTCATGCAGAATACAATAGCGCCTTTCTAGCTAATTCCACTGCAAAATATGATGACAATGTTCGAATTACTACTGGAAACCTTGCTCTTGAATATGGAATTACGGATCGATTGACTGTAGATTTCACAGCCGGATTTGGAAAACTAGGACGGCATCGAATTTTCAATCCAAACAATTTTTGGAGAACAGCTGTCAATGAAGCTCCCGACAAATACGGGTTTTTGGATACAAGAGCAGGCATTCGATACAAGTTGATAGATGAATTTGACTCCAATTACAAATGGATGCCCACTTTATCTCTTCGAGTCGGGGGAATCAAAAAAGGGGACTATGACAGAAATCCGCAAGCATTGGGAGACGGTGCTAGCGGTGGAGAAATCAATTTATACCTCGCAAAGGATTTCAATTTCTTTGGTATGGGAACCTTAGGCGAATTAGCCTATAGAGAAAGGGAAAAACCAGTTCCGAATGATATTATTTACTATGGTGCTCTTTACAAACGATTCTTTGAATCTGTATTCCTTACATTTGGAGGTAGAGGCCAACAAGGGCAAGGTGGTACTTCCTATTTTGATCCGAGGCAAGCACCTCCTTACAACCTTTATGACTTGAAGCCTATCAATGACCAATTCCAGGTCGGGGGTATCAATCTTTTGGACTGGTACATCCGTGACAATAGACCGCCTTGGGGACGGAAGGAGAATTTTGTGAATCTAGAAATTGGTCTAGGTTTTATGGATGGTTCTGGGAATTTTTATAACTTTTTCTATTCGGAAACCCTTGCAGGTTACAATACCGCAAAACTCCAAACAGTGGGTTTCTTAGTAAACATGCCGTTTAATTTATAGGAGAATATAGATGAAAAAATTGACATTTCAAAATTCGCGTCTGGTTTTCACTTTTGCTTTCTTGTTTCTTTCCGTTTTCCAGTGCAGGCAAAGCCCGCCGGATTATATTTTTCTGGCGCCTGCTTTAAAACAAAGCTTACTCCCTTTTTTGTTTAGAGTAAACACAGCAGATTCGTTAGCAGTAGCATCGAGTGCCGATTACAATGACAATAGAAATGGACTAGTGACTGGAAGAACCCTATCTAGTCTAGCTACGAATTGGAACACTCAGAAACCTGCGGGAATTACTGGAAAGCTCATCATTCTGCAAATCCAAGCTGGACAAGCTTCTGGAAAGTACGTCCCGACTAATACTTCTACCGGAGTTTACAGCTATCTAGTCAATCCACCAAGCTCCGCAACCGAGTCCTCTATCTTTGGTCAAACAAGAAACAATGGGTTAGTGGATACCGAAACCATGGTTCCAACTTTGACAGTTCTCGAAGCTTTCTTGTCCTCTTTTGGGATCAACCCCAACCAAGACCTTGTTATCTTGGCTATGGATAGCACATCGGCGACCAATTTCTTTCAAGTTTTTCGAGCCTACTATGCCTTGCGATATTGGGGAATGGAACGAAGAAACATAGCCATTTTAAATGGTTCAATTGACCAGCTCCAAACTTTAGGTGAAGTTTTTACAGTATCAGCTCGAAATACAGCAGTTCGCCAAGATTTTGTTACAATTCGAAATGCTTACAATGATAACACAATTTTGCAAGCGACTTTTGCAGATGTGATCCATGCAGTCCGGGGAGGAATCTCAACTCTGGAAAAAGTGTCACCTGTTCCTTCTAATGGAGTGGTGCTTTGGGATTTACGGTCTAGTTCCGAAACCACTCCTTCCTCACCTAATCCAGGTCAAACTCCAATATTAACTAGAACCTGTACGGCGGGCGCTGGAAATTGCAGGACACCGATTGACGGATCCATACGGAGCGCCGTATTGTTTTCCTGGAATGGGACAACTGGCGGTGGCTTTA
>JAIXRB010000113.1 GCA_027485405.1 Leptospiraceae bacterium
AGGAGCCATTGAATTTTTCAATGACAAGCGATACGTGAACGCGCCCCCAACTATGCACCCAACGGGCGGACAATATCGAAATTTTAATCAAAACAAAATTGCCCAAATTTCAAGCCAAGAACTCGATTCAGTTTTAAAACACTTTGGAATCGAACTCACTTCCAAGGAAGCGGATGAGATCAGAAGGAGACCAAACCAAATTCCAAATCGCCTTTGGCTAAGACTCCGAGGATACAAGCAAGAACACCTAACGCTGATCAAAGAGCAAGGTTCCATTCACGCGGAACTTGTGAAACTTGGATTTAGCTTTCAAGAAATCGTTTCCATTTTTCAGACATACTCGCACGAAAATTCTTTGTTTAGGAAATGGCAAGAGGGGAAGCGCGATTTTAGACAAGTCGAGTCCTTTCACCGAAAGCTAATCTCATCGAGAACGGCAAGCGGACTCTATTCGGAATCAATAGCGAACGAAATGCGCGCGCTCAAAGAGGAAGTAGAGAATTCGGTTTTCATCGGTCGGACAGGATCAAACAAAAAGACCTTACTCATCGGAATTCTAAGCGATGCGATTTTGAACGGTAGCGATGTTTTAGAACTGTCTTCTAGATACGTCTCAGAACGCTTCGGAATGGGCAAGAACAGCCGCCATAAGGTTTTGAAGACTTTGGTACAATCGGGATGGTTGAAACCCGTCCAGACTCAAGCTAGCGCGCTCTCGATGGAAGGGAATAAGTATCAGATAGAAAAGGGACTTTTTGAAAGTGTGCAAAAAGCGGACAATATCCACTCTTCTTCCCGTAGGGATATTGTCCCACTTTTGCACAAAACTGAGAATTCAATCTTACTTCCCTCAAACCACCCTGCTTTTCACGTGAACGCTTTGAGCGATAAAGGATGGGAAATTCTGTGGGCACTCGGAAAGGGAGCTTTGCTTTTCCAAGAGCTTTTGACTCTTACAAGTGTTTCCAGGCGAACACTCTACACTAAACTACCTTTGATGATCAAATTCGGTTTGGTAAAGAACTTGAAGACTTCCATCGGCCAAGGACTCTTTCAACGGATAGAACCCCTTGACCTTGATCGGGTAGCGAATCATTTCAACACCGCTTACAAAGTTGAAAATAGAAACGAATGGTATCACCGTGAACGAAAGGCCCGGAAACAAACTATTGACCGAAAAATCAACGCAAGGCTGAAAAAAGGTGATAATTTGTTTAATCCCTACACGGGCGAACTATTCGATCAATGAATTAGAATCTTGGGAATTGTAATGAAAGGCAGACCAAAAAAAGAGAATAGCGAAACAGAGTATGAAAAGGTTTTGGGTAAGCTTCGGGAACTGGAAGCAAAACAGGAAGCTATTGCAAAACAAATCTATGTATTCACAGCTAAGCGGGATCAGATGGAAAGGAATCTCTGCTCTGCTTAAAAAAGACGGCTAGGTTTTTCCCCTAGCCTATGAAAAAACAAATCGAAAATCGTCGAAGATCCTACTTTATCCCGAAAGGTTTTCAAGTAAAAATCTGAAAGCCTGCAATTCGGTTCTGTTTAAGTCGCTATGATTCTTTCAATGCGAGCGATAGAAACCTCACAGGATTGAACCTAGACTCTCTACGGGCCTTCTACTTGGATTTGATAGCGAAATTAGATCAAGGGGTAGGTTACCCTTCAAAAAACCCAACTTTCGAGACTTTCCGAGACCTGAGCGCAATCCCCAAAAAAAAGGGCACGTTGACCCCAAAGGGCAAGTTATTTGCCTAAATAAACAAACCTACCCTACCCCACTTGCCCCCTTTTACTTTGTCTTAAATTGCGGATCTAAAGCTTTTTAATCAATAAAGGTAAGTAGGGTAAGTTATTTCTAAAATAATAAATAGTTTGATTCCCTTAATGGATAGAATCTGAGAGTTTCAAAATAGGGACTTGCCCTTGCCCTAACCTGCCCTTACTAGAAAACTTCTTTGATCCTGAGAATGATTTCAGGAAGGTATGCTCCGAACCTACTAAGGCACTCATAGGTACTGTACCCCCTCCCCCCCCCTTACAATGGATTGACTCCGACCCCAAGGGCCCGCTTTTTGATCCAGATTTTCCCGAAGCTATGACATTTCCCGATTAGACAAATCAGACAAATCAGACACCTAAACACACTTTTCAGGAATCGATTTCTACAATTCTTACAATTCTTACACCTAAACCGACTTTTTGGAATCGAAACTGTATAGAACCCAAACCCTCCCCACGTGCGGAAATTCACCGTGTCTGACTTTGCCTGAAAACGGACACGGTACTGAATGGAATCACCAAAAAAACACAAAAAAAGTGATTGACTAATTCTGTACCGATGCCGATTCTTTGTTTATGGGATACGCTGAAAAAGTAATTCACTTCGATTTTCAAACCAAAGCCAAAAAGATAGGGGAGAAAACCCCCACAGTCAAAAAGCAAGGTGAGGGATTGATTCGATCAGGCAACTTGCTAGAAGTCGATGCACTCCGAATCAAAATGATAAACGCGACATCGGAAGAGGATTTACGCGCTCGTGTCGTATTAGAATTTCTTTGCCGTTTTGGAATGCGCGCCTCCGAGCTTGTCCTATTGAAAAAATCCAACTTTGTTCAAGACGCGGAAGGCAATCATCAACTAAGATTTTACAGGCCCAAGCGTAAGGACTACCATAGTGTGAAAATCACCAAGCGCGCAAAAGATGAACTTTTCGCACTCATCGAGGCTTACCACCTTGCGGGAAAAATAGAGTGTGTCCAGAAACAAGATCACATTCTTTTTTCTGTAAAGCACCCATTGACCAAGATCAGGACGAAACTTTCTACCCGATCACTCCAAAGAATTGTAAACGGTTTTGGTCTCACCGATGGACGCGGGAAACTTCTCGCACCGCACGGACTTAGACACTATGCGGGAATCAGAATGGTTAAGGAGCGGGATCATATAGCGGGAAGCAAACTTCTAGGCAACTCATCGGAAGTATTTTCTCAATACTATTCAGACCCAAGCACGGAGGCCCTAGATTGACCAAAGCCAAAAAGGATCCAAAAAAACTAACACGTTTCACGCTAGAACTAGACAAGGAAATCTTGGACGCGCTCGACATCGAGGCAGTCAAAAACGATCGGTCAAGGACTGGACAAGTGAGAAGGATTTTACGCGAGCGTTACGGACTCACATCTGAAAGCGAAAATGAAAACTAACAGAACGAACACAAGGGAAGCGGAAACTTCCCAAGGTTCTAATCAGTTTCAACCATAGGAGGATTGAAATGACTAACGAAACAGCATCAAAACCAACCGAGAACGTCAAGGATAAGATGAAGGTGATTGCAGTTGTAAACCAAAAGGGAGGCAGTGGAAAAACCACATTCTCTTCTTTGCTCATAAAAGCACTCTCCGAAAAAGGGAAATCTGTTCTCGCGATAGACTTAGACCCACAAGGAGGACTAACAAGTATTCTACTGGGAGAGAGTGACACGGAGCGCAAAGGATTATTTGAATTTCTAATGACAAAGAACATTGATGGATCTATTCACTCAGTCGAGGGGAATCTATTCGATGGAAAGATTGATGTCATTCCGAGCGATTACAGAACGGACAAGATTTTTTTAGGTGTCACCCCGTTTGCTTTGAAACCTCTTGGAACATTACCGTATGACTTTTGTGTTCTGGACACTCCCCCCACAGTCCAAGGAATCACTAAAGCCGGAATGATTTTCGCGGACAGGATTTTAATCCCAACTGAAATAAGTATTCAATCGAAATCACCAACCGCCTACACTATCGAGGCATCGAAGGAAATAGATATGATTCCCGAAGTAGTATTCTCGGGATGGAAAGATCCAGGGGAGAAAGGAGGCTACCAAGCTAACCTAACAAGGGAATTCCAATCTTTGTTCTCCGAATATCTTTCCGGAAACATTCCTAGAAATTCCACAGCCGTAAGCTTTGCCAGTGAATGGAAAAAAGCTTCCAATTCACACAAGCAAGGGATACTTGCAGAACTTAATCAGATCATCGAGGGGAAGAAATGAAAATCACAGAATTTAAAACTTCATCTCCCTTCGGACTTCCAGAACTACTTTCAGAAATTGAAATCAGTCCAGAACTCAAAGCCTATCAAGACGATATGCCTTCCGATGAGAGCATTGAGCTTGTAAAGGAATCAATCAATGTAAACGGATACGATCAAACCAAACCGATTGAATGCTATCAAGATCCCAAGACGGGCCGATTCTATGTTCTCAGGGGATGGACACGGTACACCGCTTGCAAGGAGCTAGGACTTGAAACGATTCCAGTCATTACCCTAGACGTTCCCAAGGACAAGAGAGAGGACTTTGTAATACAGGACAACACCGCTAGAAGGCAAATGACCGCCAAACAAAAAAAGGTGATTGCTGGGAAGGTATTAAAGAACAGTCCTCAAAAGTCAGATAGGCAAATCGGAGCGATTACAGGACTCGATCACAAGACCATTGGCACGCTAAGGAGTGGGATGGGATCAACTGGGGAAATTCCCCAGTTGGGGAAAACGATCGGTAAAGACGGCAAGGAACGGACTACCAAACCGAAACCAAAAGCAAAGCCAGAATCAACTGGGGAAATTCCCCAGTTGGGGAAACAGGCATTCAAAAAAGAGTATGAGTCAATGTCTCAGGCCCAAAGGAAAAAAGCAGTAGATCAGCTCATAGGGGAATTCATTGAGAATAGAACGGCTAGGCAGAAGCTTATGGATAAAGTCGCTATCCTAGATGACAGGGCTAAGGAGATCACACAAGGACTAGAAGCAATCGGTCAAACCCAAGAACTTCATAGGGCCTTGAAAACCAGGGACAACTGGAAAGAATACCTAAAACCAGAATCCAAAAAGTAAGGAAAACCCACGTGTCCAAAATGGGCACGTCTCACAAGCGAAAGGTGACAGTGACAGAATCGAATACAGGGAAAGGTGAGTGTTTAAAAAAATTCCAAAAAGTATAAATCGAACGATTCTTTTTAGTTGCGGAAATCATCAAGGAAGGTGATTGGTCTTAGGCTTAAAAAAATACAAAACAAAAAGCCTAGTAAGGAAACAGAAAGCCATGGTTGAATTTACTACACTATCCCAAACCCTTCCCTTTAAATAATTGCTTGTGAGCTTCAAAGATCACAGGTAAAAATTGTCCTAGAACCTATCTGTCATTTTTGAAACCCACAAGGTTTCACCTCATAGATCAAAAAAAACACCGGTGAGGAGGAGAAGTCTAGCCTTCTCCTCACCAATTCCTCTGTTTCCATAAAAACCTAAAAAAATCTTTTCCGATAAACGAAATCATGTCACAGTTGACAGTAATGAAGAAGTACTGGATTCGGTACTAGCTTCATTCCCCTTGCTAGACACTCGGGGATGATAGATGATCTGTGAGGTGAAGCCTGGGCATAAAACCCCAAGCAGTTCACCTCCAAAAATTTAACCTTGGAGAAATAAGGGTCATGCTTGGTAGTATGAAACACAAAACACCATTCCCATTTTATGGCCCGAACCATATATGGAAACCTTAACCGCCGAAACCTTTGTCGAGTATGCTAACCACTACCGCAAAACCGAGGGGCTTTCAATTATTCCAATTCAAACCGATAAAAAGAAACCTCTTCTTGAAGGATACATCGACTTTGGATATACGAGAGCGCGAAAGCCTGAACTTATTCAATGGCAAAGATCAGAGCCGTTCAAACAAGCCGTTGAAAATGGTATTTTAGGAATCGGAATAATGACAGGACGTGCAAGCGGAAACCTTGCCGTCATTGATTGCGAGACATCGGAGCAATTCGATTTCATAAAGACGGCACTCCCTAACACACGCTTGATTCAGTCGGGAAACCTTATCAAGCAAGGCGGACA
>JAIXRB010000166.1 GCA_027485405.1 Leptospiraceae bacterium
ATCGTTCTAATAATTAGACTTAGTTAAGGATTTCAGCTGATCAATTTTCGTAAAGAGATTCTAAATCTCATACCCGTCCGGGATCGCTGTATGCTTTGGAACCACAATGATCCCTTCTCGGATTTTTACATAGTCATCTTCGTACTCTTGGTGGTTGTGCTTGTTTAAGAGTTTAACCCCGTTTCCTATAGCACAGTCTTTGTCGATGATCGCATTTCTAATTTCACAGTTCGGCCCAATGCCTATAGGAATATTGCCTTGGGTACGATGTGTAGTCCCGTATCTATCCAGACCCATTACGATGGAATCATAGATTTTAGTTCCGTATTCGATTCTCTGTCGAACACCAATCACACAGCGATGCACTTCGCAATGGTTTAGAATCGTTCCTTCTGAAATCAGAGCCCTATTCACAATTGCATTGTTGATTTTTGTAGGTGGTAAAGACCTGGGCCTTGTATAAAAAGGAGTCTTTTCCAAGTACAAATTGAACTTAGGAATATCATCCGTTAGCATTAAATTGGCTTCATAAAATGCTTTGATTGTTCCAATGTCTTCCCAATACCCTTCGTAATTGTAAGCCTTTACTTTTCGTTCTTTGATAGCGCGAGGCAGAATTTCTTTGCCAAAATCTGTCATGCTAGGGTCTTCCAATACTTCTATCAAAGTTTTGGTATTGAAAATATAGATCCCCATATTCGCTAAGAAATTTCCGTTTTCGTTTCTGCAACTCTCAACTTGGCTAATGTCTTGGGGTTTTTCGATGAATTCTTTGATGAAGCCGCCCGGTCCCGTCTGAACGATACCCAGCCCATAAATCATATCACCTGACACTGAGTTGCAGGCTACACTAATCTCCGTTTCAGGATCCATTAAATGACTCTGCATAAAGTCGGATAGATCCATGTTGTACAATTGATCTCCAGAAAGGATCAAGAGATACTTTGGCTTTTGCTCTCGAATGTATGGCAGTACTTTGCGAACCGCATCCGCAGTACCCTCAAACCAATTTACGTTTGAGACGGTTTGTTCTGCGGCGATGATTTCGATAAAACTCTTTTGGTGGATGGAATTGGAAGAATACGTACGATGCACATGTCGGTTCAAAGAGTACGAATTGAACTGCGTAAGAACAAAGATTTTTTCAAATCCGCTGTTCAAAGAATTTGAAATAGGGATATCGATGAGGCGGTACTTACCCCCAAAACTAACAGCTGGCTTTGATCTTTTTTCCGTAAGTGGCAAAAGTCGGGTCCCTTTACCACCGCCCAAAATGACAGTAAGGATATCGTCCTTTCGAACGATGAAATCTACGCAATCAACTGAATCTTCTTCAAATCGCATTTACCTGTCCAATTCCCTAATGATTTTCCTGAATTTTGTAATAAAATCCACTATATTTTTGACAGGAGAGCTGAGAAAATCAGCTTTCCGTCCTCTTTTTTTACGAATGGATTCATAGCTCGTTCAGGATGGGGCATCATTCCTAAAACTCTGCCTGTTTGGTTTGAAATCCCAGCAATGTCTCGCAAGGAACCATTGGGGTTCTTTGCATATTGAAAAAGGATTTGGTTGTTTCCGGCGAGTTTCTTTAACTCCTCTTCTGGAGCAAAGTAGGCTCCATCCCCATGCGCGATCGGAATCTCTAGCTTTTTTCCAATTTTTCCAACGACCGAATGATTTGGGTTCGGAAGCAATTCCACATCTCTACAAATGTATTTTAAAGTTCTGTTTGGTAAAAGAGCACCAGGTAGAAGACCTGCCTCTGTCAAGATTTGAAAACCATTGCAGATTCCAAAAACCCAACCACCTTTCTCAATATAAGCTGAAATCGCATCCATTGCCGGGCTAAACTTTGCCATTGCCCCGCACCGCAAATAATCCCCGTAAGAAAAACCTCCAGGTAAAACTACTAAATCGGGCATGTCCTCGAATCGATCTCTATGCCAGAGATATCGCACTGAAGCTTGATAATTTGACTCGAAAACAGAACCAACATCTTTGTCGCAATTGGATCCTGGAAATGTAACAACAGTAATTTTCATACTTTCTCTATTTGGACTCGGTAGGTTTCAATTACCTGGTTTACTAGAATTTTTTCACAGAGATCTTTTGTAAGCTTCTTCGCTTCTTCTTCCGTTGAAACATCCAACTTAACTTCCATGTATTTTCCGACACGAATGTCTTTTGTTTGGTGAATGCCAATGTCTTTTGTGGTTCTCAGAATCGTTTGTCCTTGCGGGTCTAAAACCGAATCCTTTAAAATTACGTTTATTTTTGCGACAAACATTTGATTAATCTTTGCTCCAGCTCTTCGTATTTTTGTTTAATTTCAGTGATCAATGTTTCGGGTAAAGCAGGAGGAGGATAGAGCTTATTCCAAGTCGTTTTTTCTAGCCAGTTTCTCAATACTTGCTTGTCCAAACTCGGAGGACTGATCCCCAACTTATAGTCCGAGCTTTCCCAATATCGGGATGAGTCGGGTGTTAGAAGTTCATCGATTAAGATGGGTTCTCCATTCCAGATTCCAAACTCAAATTTAGTATCACAAAGGATGAGCCCAACTTTCTGGACTTTTTTTGCCGCTTCTTTGTACAAATAGAGGCTCATATTCTTTAATTTAAAAAACAATTCGGAACCCAACTCCTCTCGCATTACAGATTCTGGGACGTTTTCATCATGACCGCTATCCTTTTTTCGAGCAGGGGTAAAAATTGGCTCATCTAATTTTTGAGACTCAGCTATGCCTTCTGGGTACGGGATCCCGGCAATCTGACCAGTTGACTTATACTCTTTAAAAGCCGAACCAGACAAATACCCCCTAACCACACATTCAAAATCAATTCGCTTTGCTTTTCGAACCAAAACAGACCTTTCAGAATACGAGATTGAATCAAAAGGTTTTGGAAAAGATTTCCAATTGGTTTCTAAAATGTGATTCGGAACCAAAGGGAATGAATCAAACCAGAGATTTGAAATTCTAGTTAGGATTTTTCCTTTGTCAGGAATGTGTTCGTCAAACACAACATCAAATGCTGAAATCCGATCGGAAGCGACAAGGAGTAAAATCTCGCCGAGGTCATAGACGTCCCTTACCTTGCCCACATATGTAGGGTTCATAGAGAAATGCATACCATCGCGATATCATCTTCTGGGGATAAGGTTTTGCAATGTTTGAAAATTTGGTCTTTGACAGCTAAGAGTATGTTTTCTCCGGAATTCAAGGCAGTCTGAAAAATGCCTTTCATCCCTTCTTCGCTTATCATATTTAGATCTGCGTCCATCGCCTCGCTGGCTCCGTCTGTGTAGAACAATAACTTGGAACCTTTTTTGAGTTGTCGTTCTCTCACTTCGTCCCTCGGGTGAAGGTCAACGCCTATGATCATGGAACTCATTCCCTCAAGGAAAACTGGTTTTCCGTCTTCGATTAAAATTGGTGAAGGATGACCACCATTGATATAGGTTAACTTCAATTCCTCGTCTAAAATAGCATAACAAAATGTAATCGAATAATCTTCAGGAAGAACAATTTCTAAATTCTTCCGGATATGCTTAACCCTTTCCAACAAAGTAAACGAGATAGGTAAATTGAAAAGCTGCATCTTGAACATGGCACCGATCAAAGCCGCACTTGGACCATGGCCTGAACAGTCCGCAATGACAATATGGAGTTTCTTATTGTCAGACCAGGCATCCACAAAGTCACCACCTACCTGAAACAAAGGCTGGAAGAGAGTTTCCGCTTTGATGCCGTTCCAAGTAAAATTTTTCTCTGGGATCAACTGAGCCTGAACCCGACCTGCTGTTCTCATTTCTTTTTCGTATTTGGCTTTTTCGCGAAATAGTTCATCTTGGAGATCTTTGATTCGAGTCACTGACTTTATTTTCGCAATCAACTCTTTTTTGTTAAATGGCTTGTTTATGAAGTCGTCGCCTCCATTTTTCATGGCTTCCTCAAAGGCAACTTCCCGTTCGAGCGATGTTAAAAACAGAATCGGAAGCAATTTGTATTTTTCCATTGCTCTCAATTCTTTGCAAAAAGAAAACCCATCTTGCACTGGCATGTTTACATCCAGGAGGATGCAATCTACTTCATCTTTAGAGAGCACCATCTTAGCTTCATTGGCTGAAAGTGCCGTAAACACGTTGAATCCAGAGTTGGACAAAAGAAATCGTAAAAGCTCCAGATTCTCGTTCGCATCATCCACAACGAGAAGCGTATGCTTGTTCATTGGCTTTGAAAAATTGGTTTCCGAACTAAGCATTTTCATTCTCAAACTTGAATTGCTCTGTTTTTGCTAAGAGAAATTGAAAGCGAATCAAAAGATATAGGATGCCCAAAAAAAGAAGATGATAAGCAATGACCCCAAGCCAAAACGCTTGTTTCATAATTGGTTCCATTCCGCCTTTGCCGAGTACACTCCCTGGATGATTCCCTGGATTTTCAATCCAGCGAATCGCTCCCCATGTCATGACGGCAGTTAATGCACATAAAATACTTAAGAAAGAAGACAAACTTGCCCTTTTGGTGCGCGATGGAATTACAAAACGAAATACAAAATAAGCTACCAGTGTAAGGCATAAAACTAAGAAGGATTGAAGACGAGCATCCGTTTCATCCCATGCCACACCCCAGGCACTCAATGCCCAGATGGGCCCTGAAAACAAAACACCGATTGCAAATAACAAAGAAATCTGATTTAGCGAAAAACTAAGCGTATCGAAAACCATATCCTTTTTCCAAAGATAGAGAATGGAAAAAATGGCTGAAAACAGAGGCCCATACAAGGCAACCCAAGCAACAGGGACATGAAAATAAAAAATACGATGCGACAAGCCTTGTTCTAAAATAACAGGAGGAACATACAAAGAAAAGTAAGTCGAATACCCTAAAACCGAAAGAATCAGAGCGAAACAAAAAAGGTCAAAGATCAATGGAGAG
>JAIXRB010000099.1 GCA_027485405.1 Leptospiraceae bacterium
CTGAAGACTGATCTAGTGATAAAAGTGGGCGATAGAAACAAATTCAAAGCTACCCCAGGAAGAGTGGGAAACCGTCTAGCAGTGCAAATTGGAGATTCAATCGAAGAAATTCCGGATGAATTGCTTGGTTCAACTCGGTCCGAACAAGAGTATTAAATCTAATCTTTTAAAACCCAAGGTTCTCATCGGAATCTTGGGATTCTTATCTTTATCTGGTTTTTTACCAGCGGAGATTGTAACGAAACCAAGATTACTTGTGATTTCTTTAGATGGCTTTCCTGCTTACTACTTAGATTCCAATGAAATAGAGAGCATAACTCCAAATCTCCAGAGTTTTAAAAAGAGATCTCAATTTCTAAAACGGGTTTCTTCAGTTTATCCAACTCTAACATATCCAGCTCATACCAGCATGGTGACTGGAGTAGATCCAGAGCAACATGGGATATATTCGAACACACCTCTTGATCCATTTGATAAAAATGATAGTGGTTGGATGTGGTATGATTCTGACATAGGTTCCAAAACTATTTGGAAATATGCCAAAGAGAGTAGAGTTTCAACAGCAAGCCTACTTTGGCCCGTAACGGTTGGAAATAGACAGGTTGACTATTTGATTCCTCAGTTTTGGAGGAAGAAGAATGCGGAAGACTCCAAACTCTTGGATGCTCTTTCAAGTCCTGGGCTATTGCCTTTCTTAGAAAGAGAGACTGGGATTTCCATTTCTGAAACATCACCCGACAAAGAGCGGTTTTCTGCTTTGCGACCTATTCTTCGAAACAAAGAGATTCAATTGATTTTCCTATACACAACGGATCTAGATACGGCTCACCATGGATATGGAGTCTTTTCTGAAGAATCTAAGGCTAAACTGAAAGAATGGGACTTACGCTTTGGAGAGATTTTAGATGAATGGGAAAAAATCGGTGGAAAAGAAGCTGGGCTGATTCTTGTCTCAGACCATGGTTTTGCGGCATCACAGACGACTTGTTCGCCTAATGTATATGGTTTACAGAAAGGTTGGATCGATCTGGCAAGTGAAAGCTATGATTTCATTTTTAAAAGCAACGGAGGTTCGGGATATCTTTTATCAGGGAAACGAAAAGAAATGACTGCTTCTGAAGAAGAAAGTATGAAATTGGATTTGGAAACTCAATGCCCTGGCTTGCAAATTTTGAAAAGGAAGAAACCTTTGTATCCTAAGACAAACAGTCCTTTGGTTTTATTCGATTTTGTAACTCAGAAAGGTATGGTGTTTTCTTCCACTAAAAAAGGTGCTTTATTTTCAAATTTAACGAAACCCAGTTTTGGCCATGGACACGATCCAGAGAGGGAAGATATGAAAACAATCTTGGGCTTTCAAGGAACAAAGAATCTATCAACTAACGTTTCTTCGATCAAAGATGTTTTTTGGATTACCTGTGAATTTTTTTCTTGGGAATGTAAATCAGAAGCCAAATAATTGAAGATTATTTGGAGAGCATAATCCCTGATCCCATCATAGAAAGTAAGCGTTCCATTAGAATTTCTTCGGCAACCACGTTTGGATTTTTTGATTCAGCGACTCTGCTAATTCTCCCTTCTAAGCAAAGCATTGAATATCCGTGGCTAAGTGACCAAATCATCAAACTCATATCAACCGAATCCCATGCTTGGATTATTTTTAAGTCCTGCAAGCGACTGATAGCTTGGTGTAATACGCTAAATGCTTGATTTCCTGCTTCTTCCATTTCCGGATAATCTTTTGGATTTGAAATCACATCGGAAAACATTAGTTTGTACATCTCTGGATTTGACAAAGCAAAGCGAAGGTATTCCCGACCGCTGTTCATAAAAGCTTCTTTTGGATCGTCTGGAACAGAACTTAAGCCCCGTAAAAGGGACTCTTTGAATTCAATGAAACCTTTTTCAATCAAAGAAGCTATCAAGGCGTCTTTCTTTGGAAAGTGTTTGTTTGGGGCCGAGTGAGAGACACCCAGAATTTTTGCGATTTCTCGAAGGCTTAAGCTTTCTAGTCCTTTTTTGCGAATCCAAAGCAAAGACTCCTTTAAAATGGCTTCTCGTAGGTTTCCATGATGATAGCCAAGCTTTGTCTGTTTCTTTCTAGGGGTTCGAATCGCCACAGCGTTAGGGAACTGGGTATCTTTAAAAAAGTCGAATGATTTTTTAATCCATGGAAAAAAATGTAGACAATATCTACTTTGAAGTAGTCTCTGTCTACATATATGAAGAAAATACTACTTTTCAGTTTTATTCTCTTTTGTTTGGTCCAATGCAAAAAGGATTCGAATGAAAGTAACCACTATCTTTGGAAAACAAAGGGATTGATTCCGAGTTTCGGAAATGAAGTTTTTTTACAAGTTAAGGTATCTGAGAAGTCACCTGGAAAGTATCAGCTGATCTGGAAGCCAGAAGATCTATGGCTATTCAAAGAATTAGAAATAACTTCTTTCACCCTGCATCTACCTCAAATCTCAGAAGCGAGGCTTCCGATCCCCATTTCCAAATTCTCCAACGCCGAACCACCCAGGGAATTTACTTACTATCCAGGATGGCTTTCTGAATCGGATCTAGCTGTTTCCTTTAGCGTAAACAGTCCGTTATTTGCGGTTCCTATTTCTTCCATTTACAATCCATTCGGAGAAGAAAGTTTTCTTTGGTTAAATGAAAATAAGAGAGCTAGAAAGACTATGGTTCGAGTTCTTTCTCGTAAAGGAAAGGATGCCTTGGTTTGGGGAGAAATCAAAGAAGGGGATCAAATCATTGTAAATCGAATCTGGGCACTGGCGGACCAAGTATCCATTGAGAATAGCCGATGAAATTTGCTGATTTTATCTTTGAACGAAAATCTCTTATTTTCTTCTTTTTCTCTGCCTTTCTTGGGTTAGGGATACTACTCTTTTTTCTAATGCCAAGAGAAGAAGACCCTAGACTCAAAGAAAGGGTTGGGGTATTGAAGATCATTTATCCTGGAGCAGGGCTACGAAGCATAGAAAAACTCATCGCCGAACCTATTGAAGAAAGTCTGGTAGAAATCCCAGAAATCAAGTCCTTTGAAGTTAGGATCTTACCTGAAGTTATGTTAGGAGAGATTCGGCTGAGCGATGGTGTAGGATCTGAGTCAGAGATTAATGAAGCTTGGAAGCGAGTTGAAGATGCTATACGAAGAACGGAACCGAAACTCCCCCAAGGGATTTTACCTTGGGAATTGAACCGCAAAGTTTTAGACCAAGATGCTATCCTACTGGCTGTCACAGGAAATCTTAGCCTTCTCGAATTAAAGGATGAAACAGAAGTTTTTCGGAAAAAGATATTGTCTCTTCCAAAAGTATCAAAAGTCAATCGAATCAATGATCCCCAGGAAGAAGTGATCATCCAAACTAAAAAACAAAAACTGGACTCTCGTGGAATTACTATCCGATTTTTGTCAGAATTTTTAGGAGCAACCAACCATAGTTTGCCTCCGGGATCCTCTGAAGTGGATGGTAAAAAGCTCGTTTTAAAAACAGACGCTTGGTTTGAAAACTTAAAGGTCTTGGAGGATTTGCCCATCCCCCTCTTTGGTGGTTCCATAGTTCGTTTAGGAGAAATTGCGACAGTCGAGAGAAGGGCAAAAGAACCTAGGCAAGAAATCATGAGATGGAAAGGAAAACCATCCATCGGCTTTGGGATAGTAGCCAAGAAAGAAATCAATCTAATTGATTTTGAAACAGACATTCTGAAAGAAGTCGAGGCGTTCAATCTAGTAAATCCAAACATAAAAATTGAAATAATAAATTCTCAGCCTAAATATGTTTCCAAAAGACTAAAAGAGTTAGGTGGTAATCTTGTCGGTGGAATTTTGATCGTTGGGGTTGTGTTGGTTACCTTGATGGGATTTCGTTTGGGGTTTTTAGCTTCACTCATTGTTCCGATTATCTCAATCATCAGTCTTGGAATTTATGCAATGTTTGGTGGAGTTTTGCACCAAATTTCGATAGCGGCTTTTGTCATGGCCTTAGGGTTACTGATAGATAACGTAATCGTAATTCTGGAAAGCATCCAAGAAAAAATAGACGAAGGAATGGAGAGCGATAGAGCTGGAAAAGAAACCATTCGCGAAATGGGGCTTCCCCTATTGAGTGCGACTGGAACTACGCTAGCCGCCTTTATCCCTATGTTGGGTTCTAGCGGGAACTCGGCAGATTTTACCCGAGCCATTCCTGTGATCAATATGTTAACACTTGGGATCAGTTTTCTTTTTGCTTTGTTTGTTGCTCCCTTGCTGGGTTCCATGGTTTTAAAAAAGGGAACATCGAATAAAAAGCTGGATTCAGTATTAAGCAACATAACAGAAAAATTAGGACTTGCAATTGAAAAAAACTACAAAGTATTTCTGTCTATAGTAAGTATTCTTTTCTTACTTTCTTTGATTGGCTTTGCTTTTTTACCTAAGAAATTTTTTCCAGATGCAGATAGGGACCAGCTTCTCTTTGATTTGCGACTTCCGGAGGGGGAAGCCATCGAAAGAACCGATCAGTTGGTTTTGCAGATAGAAACGAAACTAAAACAGGACAAACGAATTAAGCATTTTACGAGTTTTGTGGGACGAACAGCTCCTCTCTTTTATTACAACTTGATTCAAAGACCGAACAGTCCTCATATTGCACAAATCCTTGTTGAATTAAACAACGTACGAACTTTGCAAGAGATTAAAAAGGAGTATACAAGCTGGTCTTCCCAATATTTGGAAGAGGGCTATTTAGTAGTCCAAGAATTCAAACAGGGACCTCCCACCAAAGCTCCATTAGAAATTCGATTTTTTTCAGAGAATACAAAAGAACTAATGCAAGCCAAAGAAATCGCCTTAGAAACAGCGTATCAAATGGAAAGCTTGAACACAATACGAACGGACTTAAGCATTGGAACACCTGTTGTTCATTGGGAAATCGATGATGCAAGTCTAGCTCGATTCAGAAGTTCTCGAATAGAGGTAGCATCATTTATTTTATCACAAAACAAGGGAATTCCAGTAGGGACTTACCGCGCGGGAGATAGACCCATTCCCATTCTTCTCAAAACAAGTGAAGGAAACTTTGATCTGTTCGAATTAGAAAATCAACCTCTTTTGTCCACTCGTACTACCTCTGTTCCATTGAAGTCGGTTACACGATCCAATTTGATTTGGGAACCAGCCTATTTATATAGAAAAGACCGTAAGACTGGTTTTCTACTATTGGCAGAATTGAATCCTGGCGCAACAATTCCGAATGTAGTAAGAGATATCACTGGTCGATTGGAAAGAAAAAGTTTACCCAAATCAGTGGTTTGGGAGATAGGAGGCGAACAGTCAGAATCCGGAGAAGCCAATCGTTCTCTATTGGCCGTTGCTCCCATTGGAATTGTAGTTTTAATCTCTTTTTTACTTTGGGAATTCAAATCTTGGATCAAGACATTGGTTATTCTACTAACCGTACCTCTAGCCCTCATTGGAGTTGTCCCAGGCTTATTTCTTTCCAATCGCCCCTTTGGGTTTCTGTCTTTACTCGGATTCATTGCCTTGGTTGGAATTGTCGTGAACAACGGCATACTTTTGATCGATGCTGTTTTTCGTGCTGTGGATTCCGGAAATGATTTTTCTAGTTCCGTTAGGCAGTCCCTTACAAAAAGGATAAGACCCATCTTACTCACGACTTTGACTACGATCGCAGGTTTACTTCCATTAGGATTCACCGAGGCTACTCTTTGGCCTCCATTCGCATGGACTATGATCTCAGGTCTACTTGTTTCGACTTTCTTAACTCTTGTGATCATCCCCTCAGCACTTCTTTTGATCTACGGAGAAAAGAAAAGTAGCAAAATCGGTAAACGATTCCCAGGCTTCGGTATTCTAATTCTCCTTCCAGTTTTTTTATCGCATTCTCCCATTTCTGCCCGGGATATAGACTGGAAAGAAGTGGTTTCACTAGCGGAAGAAAGCCCTAAAGTAAAGCTCGCTGTAGAGGAATGGAAACGAAAAAATTTAGAATCGGATCGATTGAAAAGGGCTACGTATTATCCAAAGCTCGGTCTTCAAGTGGAGCAAATCAATCGAGATCGAGTCATAGCACCAAACGCTAGTATTCCTGTTGTGGCTGGATTGAATCCTAGTTTTTGGAGCGGAGGTGTTGAGGTCCAACAAACTCTTTTTGATCCTGCTAATTGGTGGGCTGTGAGCGAAGCATTGGAATTGGGAGGTGAATCTTTTAAGTATCTTTCTTTTCGAGCTAAGGAAACCTCGCAAGCAGAAAGTCTTTTGAGTTATATTTTGATTCATAAAATCAAAATCAAAATAGATACTTTGAAGGACTTGATCAGTCGGTTGAATACTCGATATGCAGAAATTCGTCGGTTGTATGCGATAGGGCAGGTAACAGAAAGCGAGCTCCTGCGAATCGAGCAGGCTTTGAATCAGAGTAAAATCACTCTCTTCGATTTGGAAGAAAAGAAGCGAATTTCAAAATTGGCATTGAAGCGAAGCTTAGGAATTGATGAGGATATAGAAGTTGTATCTCTGCCCACAGAGACAGACCTTAGATTTCCATCCGAAGAAGAGGGTGCTGAGCGGCTAGAAATTCTAGCTATCCAGAAAAAAATCCAAGCCTTGGAATTGAAAAAGAAAGGAATCGAATACGAAGCCCTTCCTAAAGTCGTTGGGAAAGCATCTTACATTTATTTGAACAACAATCAATTTAACACGGATTCTTGGAGTCAGTTGAGTTTTGGAGTCAGCTTAAATCCATTTGATGCTGGGATTCGTAAAAACAGAATCGCCGAAACTGAATCTGAAATTTCCTCGGCAAGAGAAGAATACAAAGACTTGTTAAAAGCCCTTCAAATCGAGAAAGAAGATTCAAAATCTAACTTATCGGTTAAAAAAAGAGAATTGGAATTGCGGCAAGAAACCTTAAAGAAAGCTAAAGTAGCTTCTCAAAAAGAATGGGAAAGAGTTCAATCTGGTCGAAGCAATATCAATTCTTGGATAGACGCCGAATTACTGTATACCGACGAAAAAGACAAAGGCGAAACCAATAGATTGGAAATACTCGAGAATATGATCAAATACAGAAATGTGATGGGGATTGGCTATGGAAGATCAGATCTTACGGCTAGGTGGGAATGAGGAACGTGTCCATCGGATTCTGATTTTTATCGTTAAAACAAAATGAAGTATAACCTTCTTTTTGAGAAGGATTTTTAGATTGATTAGGGATCTTTTTCCTACAGGAATTATAGATCCCTAATCTCAGAAATAAGAACTCTCGAGTTTAATCTCCAGTAACTACAGTGCAAAGATTGGCATAAAGACCTAGAATACTAAAGGTCTTTAGGTTTACACTTTTGATATTGGTGATTCCGCCACTGGCCGCAATAGTTGCTACTGTATCTCCACCAAAGCCGATCACTCCAAGTATACTGGATGCACAGGATTGTGCTACTTTAGCTCCAGCTCCGTTGTTAGCTCCATGAACGCCGGTAGTTGTGCTTGAAAACAAACCGCCGTTTGGACCAAAGCCAGGTGTAGCACAGCTAATCATCATTCCTGCTCCGACAATTAACAAAAGAATTGTTTTTTTCATTTAAGATTCTCCTTGAATCGATTCGATTCTGCGATTGATTTTTACTAAAACCAGGATTAATTGCAAGAATATTTTTAATTGTCTTTTTTATTTGGCAGTTCATACAATTTGCATTGAATGTGTAATTGGGTTGTTTGGTTTAAGCTCGCAAAAATCCTGGGATTTCTTGGGTTTTGGTTTTGTTTAGATTGTGTGTTTGGTTTGTTTGAGGAATGAGTGATGAGTCTTGCGACTCATCGGGACTCACAACCTCCTGCGGGGGCGCAGTTCGGTTGTGGTCCCAAGCTCGCAAAAATCCTGGGGTTTTTTGGGTTTTGGTTCTGTTTAGATTGTGTGTTTTGTTTGGATGAAGAATGAGTGATGAGTCTTACGACTCATCGGGACTCACGAACCTCCTGCGAGGGCGCAGTTCGGTTGTGGTCCCAAGCTCGCAAAAATCCTGGGGTTTCCCAGGATTTTTACTCCGCTTCCCATAATCAATCTTATGTCGCATTAGATTCTAGGTGAGAGTGAGCGTCCCGATACATACTTTACATCTTTGTCTCAGTACATGCTTTGCATGGAAAAAAGCCTTGAATGGCTTTGAAAGTTTTGTTTGAATTTGCAAGGTCTATGAGAGTTATTTTGGTAATCTTATTTGCTTCGGTTTGGTTTCCCGCTTGTTCTTTGGAGAATCGATCTGGCGCTCAAGGAAGAAACATTGCTATTGCTTCTTTGGCATTTGAGGGAAATGCTTTTTGCAATCTGGGTATAAATTCAGCTATAAGTTTTAACCTTCGAAGCAATCCGGAAAATGTATTGTATCCCAAAGATTGCTCTGATAATGGAAACTATGTTTTCGATTTAAATGTATTTAGCCCAATCGTTTCTCCAGAGAACCATAGAAGCCAGGATATATTCGAGGAAACAATGGATCAGATAAGAAGGAAATTTTCTATCCGACGAACATTGTTTAGTACGAGTAGCGCTGCCTGGATAGATCCTAAAGGATATGCTTATGATCCTAAGATGTACGATTATTCCGAATACCGCGCCATTCTCTTGGATATCCATGGAAAACCATCCAATGTTTTAGGTAGGTCGGAACTTTCTATAGCTGAAGCATTTCACAAAGCTGTTGATTTATGTAAAAAGGAGGCGATTCATTGAATTTCCAAAGCTTATCTTTTTTACTATTAGGGATCGCTTTATCATGGAGTCTCTATTCGCATGCTAGGCTTGCAGACAATAGTGATGTGACACCGAGAGGCCTGGCTATGAAAAATTCACCCTGTGGAGAAAACACCCGTTCTGCTACTGCAAAAACTCTAACGGCTGGCAGTCAAATTACTGTTAGATGGATAGAAACAGTAGATCATACTGGTTCGTATTGGATAGAATTTTCTCGTGCCAATGATACGGATTGGGTCCGACTTAAGACAATTGTTGATGATCAAAACAATCCAGCCACATTACCACATTTGTATGTATCCACGATAACAGTTCCGAATGTGAATTGCTCTGACTGTACGATTCGATTGGTGCAAGAAATGACGGATGGAAACCCAGCCTCCCCCACTTACTATTTTTCCTGTGGTGATATAAAAATCATCAATGCAAAATGCTGAGGGTTGAGACTTTTTGAGTCCAAACCCTTTAAAATTAGAGTTGTTTTTGGTTGAATTGCCTTCGATATTGTAAATGGTGTTTCGTCCGAAACTGTAGATTTCTTTATTGAAGGAGTAAAAAGAAACTAGTAAACACTATGGTTTTTTCTTTACTGAAACTCCTCCTAAATACCATAATGAAGCTTTCCTTTCCACGGTTTCTATTCTTCTATCCTTTGTTATTCTTATTTTCTTGCGGAATTGTTCCGAGCCTTGAAACTTCTATTCTCGAAACAGTACAGGTCTTCAATGTCGTGAGACGAAATTTGACCCCTGCAGTCAGATACTCAGTTTCTTTTGATGTCTCAGGCCTTGTTGGAACTGGGCTAATCGTTTCAAACGATGGTGAAGACCTGAAAATTGATGCGAATGGAAATTACAAATTTTCGGGAACTTTTTCTTCGGGCTCAAATTATGATGTAAAAGTTAAGAACCAACCATCCCTGCCAACTCAAACTTGCACTGTCTTTGGGGGCACTGGCCAAATAGTTCAAGGAGATATCTCTGGAACCATTAAAGTAACATGCAGTGAAGTAGTTCCCGAGCTGGTAACGGTCTCTGTACAAGGAACAGTAACTGGTTTGTCTGGTTCAGGTCTTCAGATCAGTAATACCACTTCTAGTGGCACAGAAACACTATCCATCAATGGAACAAGTTTTGCTTTTCTCAACCAAGCACCTTCCACTTCCTACGCCCTTGCTGTCGTAAGCCAACCAACAAACCCTTCTCAGACCTGCGTGATCGATTCTCCTTCATTGACGGGAACTGTATCTTCATCTGGAACAAAAATTACCGTTAGTTGCACAACAAATAATGTCAGTTTACAAGTTGCTGTTGTCGGAATATCGGGAACTATTGTAACTCCTGTGCAGGTCACTGATGGAACCACAACCATAAGCTTCACAGCTTCCGGTACCACCCAGGTACTTCGAACAGCACCTAGTGGGTCTAGTTATACAGTTAGTTTGGTGAGCAATATCTTTGAACAAGGGACTTGTTCTATCCCTACCCCGTCTGGAGTCTTGGGAGCATCGACAGTCACGGTTACCGTCAATTGCAGTCAAGGCTTTTTAGTTCAAGGCAATCTGACCAATCCAGGTGGTTCATCAAATAGTATCTTAGGAACCGGTGGAATCCTTCGTCTCCAATACAAAGGGGGAGCCTGTTCTGGAGGAAGTTGTTCGGACCAAGACATTTCCTTAACATCAAGTCTCACTAATTTTACCTTTCCGTCTGCGTTATCCCCATCGGGACAGTTTGAAGTGATCATTGCAAGCCAGCCTAGCGCACCCTCTCAAATATGTACTGTAACAGGAACAGGAACAACGGGCACTGTGACTGCTACAAGCAATGTCACGAATCTAATTGTCGATTGTTCACTGCCTATGCCAAGCTTTTCTGTGGCAGGAGGAACGTATGATTCGGATGTGACAGTTTCTCTCAGTGGAGAGCCAGGAGATTCTATCTATTATACGGTTGGAAATGGAAGCCAAGCGGCGCCTGCTTGTCCGAGCACGGGCACTTTGTTCGGGAGTGCTGTCGTTGTTTCTTCGAATACAACAAATTCATTCAAAGCCATTTCTTGTCGGAGCGGCTGGACTGGTTCAAATGTCAGTTCTGCGACGTATACATTGCAACCTCTCTCCCCAACTCCTTCCATTGCAAACAATACAGGTTTGAACTCAGGTGCTACGATTGCTTTTTCTTCTGCAACTGTCTCTTCATGGACATGCAGATCTTTTTCTAGTGCACCAGGCACACCCGCCGACCCCGTCTGTGGAGCCACAGCAAACACTTGTAATTCAGGTTCAACAGGAAATATGATTCATCCAGGTGTTTCCGACCAAAATGCAAAGGTCGTAGCTTGTAAGGTTGGCTATCTGTCCACAAATATTGTTTCTTTAAGCTATCCTGTAAACACTTACATTATTTCAGGAACATTGAGTTCCCTTACAACTCCTTTTGGAGCAGGAACCTTAGTCTTACAGGCAAACGGAGCCGATGATTTAACCCTTTCTTCCAATGGGAGCTTTGGTTTTTCAATCGGAATTCCCAGTGGTGAAAACTATTCAGTGGCGATCGCGAGTCAGCCACAAAACCCTTGGCAGACCTGTACTTTAGGAAACGCCACTGGAACCATAACGAATGCTAATGTAACAAACGTAACTCTGAGTTGTGCATTGAATACGTTTACGATCACTGGCAATTTCACAACCGATAGTGCCCTCACTGGAAATCTTGTGATCAATAATGGAACGGAAAATATCACTATCAATTCTGGTTCCAATAGTGGCGCAGGAGGGTTTCCGACGGCTCTTGCAAGTGGAACCGTTTACAATATGTCCATCACGACGTCTCCGCCTGGACAAGTTTGTAGTATCGCTTCAGAGATTTCAGGGACAATTGCGAATGCAAACATCACAAATTTTGCCGTCAATTGTGTGAATGGGTATCGAACAGATCATAGTATTGCCAGTCTTCCCATCATTCCCCTCAATCTTCCAACTTACCAAATTAAAGCATCTACTCTAGCTGGTTCTTCCGCTACGGGTAGCGCGAATTTAACTGGATCTGCGGCACAATTCAATAGCCCAACAGGTGTCACTTTTGATGGAAAAAACTATTATGTTGCTGACTACGGAAACCATACCATTCGAAGGATAACTCCAGGAGGCGCTGCGACAACTTTTGCGGGACAAACTGGCGTAGCAGGTAGACAAGATGGGATTGGAACGGCGGCTAGCTTTAACACGCCCAAAGGAATTTCGACAGATGGCACGTTTTTGTATGTTACGGAATATGTGGGAAAAAGACTCCGTCGAATTCGCATTTCAAACCAAACAGTGACCACGCTTGCTGGAGATACAACTGCTGATGATCCCGGGTTGTCTGATTTGAATGGAACAGGAACGAGTGCTCGATTTGGATTTCTCAATGATATTGTCATTGATGGAAACAATCTCTATTTGAGTGATTTTTCCTTTAACAAAGTAAAGATTTTTAATCTAGGAACTAATGTAGTTACAACTTTAGCCGCCGGATCACCGCTCAGTTCCCCAGAGGGTATGACAAAGATTGGAAATACCCTCTATGTAGCCAACGCACTTGGGCACACAATCAGTACTATAGATGTAACCAATGGCTCTCAAGCAGGAAGTAGCTGGGGACTGAACGGTGTCTCTGGTTATGAAGATGGTTTTACTCCCATTGTTCGATTCAATCAGCCTAGGGGTCTTATCAATGATGGAAAGAACCTTTATATAACTGATCGAGGGAATAGTCGGATACGAAAATTGAATTTAGCCAATGGAAGGGTCAGCACACTTTCTGGAAACGGTGGAACCACTTTTTCAGCTGGCGTGGGTGTTATGACCGGCTACAATTCACTATGGTATTTGTTAAATGAAGGGAAGGTCCTCGCTATTGTTCACAATAATGCCGTGCGAAGGATTGTTGATAATTCACTATCCGCCTACTATCCTTTGAACTCCACGACATTGACCCTCGACTATGGAGGGGAGTTAGCAAATGGTGTTACTGGCACTATTGTAGGATCTGCATCTTATGGCAATGGTCGGTTCAATGAAACAAACGGTTCTTTGGATTTTTCTGCAGCTTCTTACTTCAATACAAACAATCCTGTTAGTTTTACTTCGACAGATTCTTTTTCTATCTCCTTATGGGTAAATCCAAATTCCTTGGGCAACTACGGACTCGTTGGAAAAACAGCATTCGAATTCAAACTGTCTATGGACAGTGATGGATCGCTTACATTTATCAATTGGGGAAATGCAACGCAAACAAAGTATCTCGCGAAAAGTTTCAAAGGAGCCTTAAAAGCAGGAGTTTGGAGTCATGTAACCTATGTCTTCAATCGAAACTTGTATGAGGCCACGGCAAACCTGGGCGGAAGAATTTTTGTCAATGGAAGAAATGTGACAGTTTCCAGTGAGGATCAAAATCCTGGCTCAACTCTGAAAAATACGACCGATCCAGTCATGATTGCTGGCAATATTTATTTGCAGCCCACATCTTTTTTAGGACGCATTGCGGATGTTAGAATCTATAAAAAAGCCCTTTCTGAAGGGGAATTGAATTCCCAGGCACAAGATGCAACGCAAGCCCAAGTTGGATCGGATTATAACACAGATGCCACGTCTCTTCTTGTGCACTATATGTTGGAGGGTAGTTCTTCAACTTTTTTGACTGATAGTGGTTACTTAAACCAGGCTTTAAGCTCCACCAGTCTGCCTTCTTTGACTAGGGGGCAGGACACCAGAATCAACTCAGCGGCTTCATTTTTAGGATCTAGCAGTCAGTTTTTGAGTCCATCCTCGATTTCTGGTTATCCCAGTGCGGCACAAAACAGAACGTATTGCGGTTGGTTTTATCCTACTGTTGGAACGGGTGTCCAGACAATTTTCTCTCATGGTACGGATGCCACAAACCAAGCTGTTCTTTTGGAAACTAGCGGAAACAATGATTTGGTGTTCAGGCTCCAAGGAGCCGTTAGTCTTACTGCTTCGGGTTTGGTTCGCTACAATACATGGCAACATTTTTGTGCCACCATTGATTCGGCCTCGGGAGCAGTATTGTATATAAACGGAAATAATGTGGCGAGCACTGGTTCTTTTCCCCTCAATACAGGATCTATAGCCTTTAACCTAGGTAGAAACCTTTCCAACACCAATTTCTTTACTGGTAGGATGGATGATTTTCGGATCTACAACGAGGCTTTGTCGCAAACTCAAGTAAGGAGACTTACGGCTCGCATCACTAGAGGTTTAGTAGCGCGGTTTGATTTTGCCAACAGTCTGACGGATGCAACTGGGAGAGATTTTACTCTCACGTCTTCAGGCACCAGCTATCAATTTGATCGTTTCGGAGGCAGTAGTTCTGTTCTTCGACAGACTGGATCGAGTAGTTTTTCGAGTGCCTCAGCTATCTCTACCGATATCAATGATTTTACAATTTCGCTTTGGGTGCGGCCTCGGTCAGTTCCTGGTTCCAATGCAAACATCCTCGAGAATGGGAATGGATGTTGCAACGGATACAATGTTGTGATGCAAGGTGGAACTGGCAAACTCTATGGTTTAATGGGTGGTGTAACTTGGATCAACACGGAAGCAGTCCTTCCCGTCAAAGTATGGAGCCATGTTGTTTTGCAAAGATTCGGAGGAAACTATAGGATTTTTTTGAATGGAGCCTCGGTACCAGTTGATGTTATAACTAACCTTCCTCCTAATCCTCCCACTGGAACTGTGGGCGGAACTAATTTTAATGGAGACATCGATGATGTTTCTTTCTATAGCATAGGGCTAAATACGGAAGAGATCCAAGCTCTATCTGGACCCCACCCTCTCCAAGTAAATGGTTGGATACCCGGAAATCCTTCAGGAACTGCGCTCAAGTATCATCTCCAAGCCAGTTCCTTTGAGACTGGTGACTCTGTTTCCACTTGGCTTGACACTAGTTCCAGCGGAAGATCCTTATCCTTGGTTTCTACGAGCCCTACGATCAACTACCCTACCAATGGAACCAATGTTTCCTTAACATACGGGGCATCGACATCTTACCAAGACCCTAGTAGTGCCTTGCAGTTCGACGGATTCTCGACAGTTTTCTATGCCGAAAATACACAAACGGATGCGACAAATAGATTTCTTTTGAGCTATGAAGCTACGGCTCTCCCTCAGTTGCAGATTTCTACTATGAGTTCGTCTTCGCCTTATGCATATGGACTTTGCCAAAATGCGGTTGGCTGTGGCACTCTTTCTTCTACTGTGAACACAAACGTACCTTTTATTTTAAATGCGACAAGAAACTCTGGTAACCAAACACAAATGAGTATCAATGGGGAGTCTCCGTTAGTAGGTAGTTTGGCTACTATTTTCAATCCTGTTCCCATATCTGGAATCTTGACCCTAGGTGCTAACTTTATCGGCGGAAGCAATTGGCAAGGAAGTATCTCTGAATTTATGCTATTTTCTACTACTCTGACTTCAACAGGGAATTCTCACAGTCCTTCCATTACTTCACCTACTTTGATTGATTGCTATCTTTCCACAAAATACCAAAGGCCACTCAGCACCTCGGCTGTTTGTCCTTAGCTTGGTTAGTCGCCTTTGAATGCTTTCAGGAAGAGCAAGCTAAGACAGCATTAGAAGATGCAGTCAAAATTTCGAATTTTGTCCGTGGTTTTCGCCATGAATGAAAGTAACATTCTAATTAAGAGTAAAGGCTATTCGAAATTTGGTGGATTTTCGAGATCAGATTATTTAGGAAAAATTATTTCCGCTTTGAACCCTTTTGCGATTCAAATCAGAGGCATAACGGAGGCACTACAACCTTTTCCCAATACGGATTACTTTGTTTATATTCTAGAAGAATGGAAAAAAATCGAAGCAGAAGAGTTGCCGTTAGGTTTTCAGAAATCGGTAAGGCATGATAAAAAAATTTTGTTTGATCTTACTAAGACTTGACCTATGTCTTCTTGATTCGATCTTTTCAACTCTTCCTCGCTCCAACCAAAGGAAAACCTAGTCCCTAGTTATTCTACTTATTTATTTAACATCTGCTTAATTTTGTCCCCGAATTTTAATCTTTCAAAGGCAAAAATCAAGAAATTCGGGCTTTTTTGATTAGAAAAACTAGTCGGATTTGGAGGGTTTTTGAGGAGAATAGAAGTGTTCTGAAAGAGACTGAGAATCCTGCCCTGGCTCCCCCGGACGGGCTCGAACCGCCGACCCAGTGATTAACAGTCACTTGCTCTACCGACTGAGCTACAGGGGAATTTCAGGACTATGGGACAAGCTATTTGAGAGGTCTTAGCCGTCAAATTCTTTGTTCCTAGGCTACCGAATCGGGTTTTGAAAAAACAGAGAGCCTGGTAAAAATTTTTCTAAAAAAAGAAATGTTTTTCAATACAGGTGCTCGTATGGTGACATAATCCTCGAAACCACGAGGGATCTAGAATCATTCTAAATTATAGAGGTCGTATGAAATTTGAGAGGCATTTTACTAGGAACAGCACATCCCTTTACCCTGGAATTCAATGGGTAAAACGCAATTCTAAGATTACCAATACAGACGGTTCTTCCGTTTTTGAAGCAAGCGATGTAGAAGTTCCAGAGTCCTGGTCGCAAGTTGCAACCGACATCCTCTCTCAAAAATACTTTCGTCGCAGAGGTGTGCCCAAGTATCTAAAAAAAATCAAAGAAGCAGGCATTCCAGAATGGTTGCAAAGATCAGCTCCCGACGATGAAAAACTATCCTCTCTTAAGCCCGAAGATCGATACACGGGCGAGACCGATTCCAAGCAAGTCTTCCATCGACTAGCGGGTTGCTGGACTTACTGGGGATACAAATACGGATATTTCACAGACGAAGAAAGTGCCCGAGTCTTTTATGAAGAAACCATCTTTATGCTCGCCAATCAAATGTCGGCACCTAATTCGCCGCAATGGTTCAATACAGGATTGCATTGGGCGTATGGAATTGATGGCAAATCCCAGGGTCACTATTATGTAGATCCAAAGACTTCCAAACTAGTAAAATCCGCCTCTTCTTACGAACATCCTCAACCTCATGCTTGTTTCATTCAATCCGTTGATGACGATTTAGTCAATGAAGGCGGAATCATGGACCTTTGGGTGCGCGAAGCTCGCCTATTCAAGTATGGTTCTGGTACTGGAACTAATTTTTCTAATCTAAGATCTGCCAACGAATCTCTATCAGGCGGTGGAAAAAGCTCCGGGCTCATGTCCTTTTTAAAGATTGGAGACCGTGCCGCAGGTGCGATTAAGTCCGGTGGTACTACTCGTCGTGCGGCCAAGATGGTTTGTTTGGATATGGATCATCCAGACATTGAAGAATTCATCGACTGGAAAGTGCAGGAAGAGAAAAAAGTAGCCTCCCTTGTCACTGGATCTATCATCAACAACCGCATGTTAAATGCGATTATGAGGGCATGCGACGAAGCCAAGCCTACTTTGGGAGAAGAAGACGCTTTAGATCCTTCAAAAAATCCTGCATTGAAGTCTGCAATCAAAGATGCTCGAAACCACTTTGTTCCAGACAACTACATCAAAAGAGTAATCGATCTCAGCAAACAAGGGTACAAAGACATTCTCTTCGAAGAGATGACTACTGATTGGCAGTCAGAAGCTTACAATACAGTGAGCGGACAAAACTCAAACAACTCAGTTCGATTGACAAATGAATTTATGGAAGCAGTCGAAAAAGACCTTCCCTACTCTCTCTACAACCGAACAGAAAAAGAAAAAGCATTGCGAGAAGGCAGAGAAGCAAAACCAGTTAAGACCCTTCGGGCAAGAGACCTTTGGGAAAAGATCTCACAAGCGGCTTGGGCTTCGGCAGATCCTGGAACCCAATACCACAGCACAATCAATGAATGGCATACTTGCCCTACAGACGGAGCGATCAACGCTTCCAACCCTTGTTCCGAGTATATGTTTTTGGACAATACAGCATGTAACTTGGCTTCCGCGAACCTAGTTAAGTTTCTAAAAGAAGACGGAACTTTTGATGTAGAGGCCTATCGTTATCTTTGCAAGGTATGGACAGTTATTTTAGAGATTTCTGTTTTGATGGCTCAGTTTCCTTCCAAAGAAATTGCAGAGCTATCCTACCGATTTAGAACTCTAGGGCTTGGTTACGCAAACTTGGGCTCTCTTTTGATGGTCATGGGAATCTCGTATGACTCGCAAGAAGCAATGGCAATCACCGGAGCCATCACAGCCATTATGCATATGACCTCTTATGCAACGTCTGCAGAAATGGCAAAAGAATTGGGGCCATTTGAGGGCTACGAGAGAAACAAAGACCAAATGCTTCGAGTGATCCGTAACCACCGCAGAGCCGCCTACAACGCACCTAAAGAAGAGTACGAAGGCCTCACCATCAGCCCCGTGGGCATCAATCCTGCTTTCTTACCTTCCTATCTCCTTGAGGCCGCTAAAGAAGATTCTGACCGCGCTTTAGAGCTTGGTAAACAGTTCGGATTTAGAAACGCTCAAGTGACTGTGATCGCTCCAACGGGAACCATTGGGCTCGTTATGGACTGCGATACAACAGGAATTGAGCCAGACTTTGCCCTAGTAAAATACAAGAAACTAGCGGGTGGTGGATATTTCAAAATCATCAACCAATCTGTTCCTGTGGCTCTGAAAAAACTAGGATACACTGGTTCCGAAATCGAAGCGATTGTCAATTATTGCAAAGGCTATGCGACCTTAAACGGTGCACCTGGGGTCAACTCCCTCAGTTTAAAGGCCAAAGGATTTACAGACGAGATCTTAGAAAAAATCGAAAAGCAATTGCCTTTTGTTTTCGATATCCAATTTGCTTTCAACAAGTTCGTCTTAGGGGAAGATTTCTTAAGCAAAACTCTTTCCATTCCACAAAGCACATACAATGCTATGAGCTTTAACCTGCTCGAATTCTTGGGATTCACTTCAGAAGAGATCAACCAAGCAAACGACTATGTTTGTGGAACAATGACAATTGAAAACGCACCTTTTATCAAAGAAAAGGATCTATCTGTTTTCGATTGTGCCAACAAATGCGGTAAATACGGAAAACGATTCCTTTCATACCAAAGTCATATCAAAATCATGGCGGCGGCTCAGCCCTTTATTTCGGGAGCCATTTCCAAAACCATCAACCTTCCTGAAGAAGCCAGTGTGGACGATATCAAAAACGCCTACCTTATGTCTTGGAAACTGATGATCAAGGCAAACGCCCTCTACCGAGACGGATCCAAACTATCTCAACCTTTGAATTCTGTATTTCAACTTCTCAGTGCAGTCGATGAGCCAGAAGAAATCAAAGAAAAACTGGAATCCACTCCAAAGACAATCACCGAAGTGGCAGAAAAGTTGGTTTTCAAATACATTTCAGAACGACGCAAACTCCCTCATAGACGAGCGGGTTATACTCAAAAAGCTATGGTTGGTGGTCACAAAGTCTATCTCCGCACAGGCGAATACGAAGATGGCCAGCTGGGAGAGATTTTCATCGATATGCATAAGGAAGGAGCCGCTTTCCGTTCACTTATGAATGCGTTCGCCATTTCCATTTCACTCGGACTTCAACATGGAGTTCCATTGGAGGAGTTTGTAGAGGCATTCACCTTTTTCAAGTTCGAACCGAATGGAATGGTTTCCGGAAACCCGCATATCAAGATGTCGACTTCCGTCATCGATTACATTTTCAGAGAACTAGCCATCACCTATCTGGGTCGTTACGATCTGGCTCAAGTGTCCCCTGAGGATCTCAGAACAGATGAAGTTGGCAGAAAAACCGAAGAGAAACCACCTCTTGAGGTAAAAGCCGAAAAAAAGCCTGAGCCCCTCACCTCTACTGTTTCTACACTTTCCTTACATTCAGTATTGGAAGACAAAGAACCAGCATTGGTGGGAGCTTCCAAAGGAAAAGTTGTGGAAGGGAGTCTTGCCAAAGATACCATTCGTAACATTGCCGAAGCTCGTATAAAGGGTTACACGGGAGACTCTTGCACAGAGTGCGGGTCTTTTCAGATGGTTCGAAACGGTTCTTGTTTAAAGTGCCTTTCCTGCGGATCGACCACAGGTTGCTCATAAGCTTAGTCTTGTAATGCCGGAGCTGACCCAGCGCCAAGGTTGGGTAGCTCCAGTTTTGGGCTTTGGAGACTGCCTCGTATAGGAACGCAGACTCTTCCATTTTCCTGTGGAAGCAGAGTCACCATACCAGCTAGGTCTGGTCTTTCCACTTGGAATGCTTCTGTTAGCAGGGCACAGAGTTTTAGATCCAATTGAGATTGGAGAACTTTGTCCAAAAGACGAATCGAACCGGATATACTGATTTTTGCAATCGAAGAGTCGATAGTTCCTTTTTCGATGATCGCCTTTCCGCTTCGGATTTTGAGAATCAGGTTCCCTCGTTTGAACTCACGACCCTTTAAACTGCCGACGAGTGGGTATTCAGGGGAGTCGTTGATTTTACCGTCTCTCCAATCTAGCTCGATCTCACCCGTCCATCGTGTGGCTTTGTCTTCGAGTCCAGTGAGTTTGCTTGCGATTCGAACTTCTTTCCAAAAAAGAGATAGATCCGAAAACTCTAGCCTCAAGAAATTAGCAACTAGATCCCCGTCTATCTTTGCATCCCAGAGGGCAACTAAACTGGTATTTATATGTAGTTCATCTGACTTCAAGAAAAGTCCGTTTGGAAACTGGATTACGATGGATTCAAAACTCTTTTCACCCAGAATCGATACGTTGATTTCTTTGGAATCAATGACGATGCCAGACTCACGAGAGATTCCATAGAGAATGGTTCTTACCGTTTCATTTAACGGAAAAGTAACTATAATAAAAAGTAAAAACGAAAAGAAGCCCAATGCTGAGAGAATGATGATTTGGCGAATGCCAAGTTTTTTCTCTTCGTTCCCTTCTTCGGTTAGTTCCTCTTCTGTTTCGGATTCTGGCAATTCTGATTCGAGACTCAAGCTTTCCAAATCTGAAATATCATCATCCACATAGGTTTCTAAAGGAATTTCCGGTTCCAATTCTTCGGGTGGTGGTGTTTCGCTCAGTTTTGGTTTGGATTTTCGAGCCATTACTTACCTTTCTGCAAGCGGTTGTAAGAGGAAACCTTTAGGTTCACATCGTAGACTTCTTTTTCAGCAAAAGGCTTTCTGAAATTTAGAAAATCAACTTTACCTTGCAGTTGTTTGTTTTTTTCAATATCATAAATCAATTTAAAAACGTCTTGCAAATACACAGATCGAAACGAAATGTCGATGGTTATCTTATTGTAATCTTTTCTGATGATTGTGGAGGTATCTTTCATGGATTGCACTTTGTCTTTCAATCCATACCGAACCAAGATTTGATCCAACTTAGAATACATAACACTTACATCTTCTTCTGAACCACCGGATTGCAAGCCCTGGAAATAATTGAATTCGCGAATGACTCTATCTAGCTGAGTGGCATCAGATCTAGTTTCATAGATTTCATCGGTTAAGCTCGAACGGAAGTCTTGAATGATTGAAAAAACCGTATAAAAACCAAATCCAAAGACGAGCAAAAAAGCACCAAAAAGCAAAGCTCGCTCTCTATCTGTAAATCTATTCAGCATTAGATGTCTTCCTTAGGAATCACAATATCCAGTTTGAATTTGAAACTGACTTTGAGTTTGTTGACTCCTGTGATCAGGCGCTTATTTAGAACTTGGACATTTGTGAATTTTTCTGATTTTTCCAAAGCGGCTTGTATGGTTCCAATTTCGCTGAATTCGTTGACTCTTCCGTAGATTTGAATCTCATTTCCTTCAAAATTGAATTGATCCAATACAAATGGAAGAGCGTCGTTCCCAGGTAGTTGATCTGAGATTTCATGAATAAGATCTAAAATGCTGGCTTGAGAAAGAAATAGTCTGAAAATTTCTGTTTTCTTTTTCTCGGTTTTTAATTTGCCCGTGGCAACACTTAGAATGTTTTCATCAGCTTGGATTTCAGTTCCAAATCCTTGTTTGTATTTGTCTGCGAGAATTTTCTTGTTTGCTTCTATTTTTCGTTTATCGAGAACAACTCCAATGATAAAGACTAAAATCAAAATAAAGAAAGATATAGACGTTAGGATTAAGTGAGGTTTGAATGCCTGCCACTTAAAGCTACTCTTTCTAAAACCTCTTGCAAACTTTGTAGAAAGAAAATCAAGTCGACTCTTTGATTCAAAGTGTTTTCCTAAAGAATGAGAGACGACAAAGCTTGGATCAGACTGATTATAGTAATGTGACAAGACTAAACCAGAGGATTCTGCCAGGTATTCTCTGGCTCCCTTGAATTGAGAGCTTCCTCCAGAAATATAGAGCTGGCTTGGTCTTTCTGAATCAGCTAAAGAAAGAATTGTGTTTTCAATTTCTATGAGAAGACGATCAAAGACCTTTCGGATCGAAGAGTGGATGCTCGTCAATTGATCCTTTTTTACAGTGAAATCTAAAAAGCTAAAGGTTTGAAGCTCGGACTGCTCTTTTTCAAAGGCTTCCCAGAGAATTGATTTTTTGATTTCTTCTGCTTTGGATCTTTCAATTTTTAAGATGCGTTCCAGATCTTCAGTTATATTCTCTCCACCTATTGGAATTAGGCGAGTTACTCTAAGCGTTGAGCCATGAACTACATTTAGAATGGAATACTTTCCGCCTATGTCCAGTTGTAGGGAAATAGATGGGTTTTCATCTTTTTCTCCTTCCGAAAACAAAAGAGTTGAAAGAGTAAATGAATCTACGCTCAAAGCAGAGAGATGCATGTCCCCCTTTGAAAAAGGACGCAAAACCCTTTCTAATTCTTTGTGATGGGCGTTAAAGCAAATCACATCACTAGATTCTTTAGTGGACTTCCAAGTTTTTCCAATCACTTCTAAATCTTCCATTGGATACGGAACTAAGTTTTCCATTTCAAACGGCAGAATTTCTTGAAGTGCCTTTTCGGAAGCAATAGGAACTGTTACTTCCCGTAAAAAAACTTGCTCGGGATTTAGGTTTAAGAGAAAGCGATTTTCTTCTGGAAAGAAGCTTTGGATAAAGCGAACAATATTGTATTCGAAGGGGTCCCCTTCCGTGTCTTGCAATTCGACGATAGGAAGGATCTCCGTGCGAAGAATTGTAAGCTTACCAAAGGTTTTTTTAAACAGAATACCCTTTAAGTAAGTACTTCCATAATCTATAGCTAAGTATTGATCAAAAGAAAACATAGATTAATCTTCCGTATAATAGAGCATTTGATTGTTTGTTAAATCAAAGATTCCAGTTATTTTTCTAACAACTTTGTCTTTGACAATGCCTACTCCCGAGATTTTGTAAACTTCACCTTTCGTTTTGATCCTACCCCCAGATACATCGGTGCCTTCCCCAGCAAGCTCTTTGTAAAGCGTTAGCTCCCCTGAAGTTTTAACTTGGAATTCTGGTTCGGTTTCCAGATCTTTTAGCTCTTTGATGTAGCCACCCTTTTGCAGTTTGAGCTTTAAAATTTTTAAAACAGCTTGTTTTGTCATAAAATCAGAAAGGGACATAAGAACAAAGTAGGGCGCTGTATTGATATTGATCCTGTCGTCGTAGGTGTCTCCGTACGGTAAGTAAGCTGTAATATTGTTGGACAGCACATAATCTTTATCGGAAAAAAGAGCCCGTTCTTCGTCGGTTAAAAAGTCCTTTGAATTATTTTTATCAAACTCTTTGGGTTTAGAAGATTCATAGATTGCCTTTCGATCAAAGCCCTTCACTCGGATGAGTTCCGAAAGAGAGTAGAGAGGAGCATTTTTGATCTTTCGAGGGGGTTTTAGCCTACTGTAGTAGTATTGCTCGGCTCCCCCGCCCGTTTCTTGGTGGTTTTCGTCAATCCAGTCCACAATGGGCGAAATTGCCTCACGTTTAATCCCAAATTGATAGAAAAGCCGAGACATCATTTCCATTGCCCGTTGGTTTGGTAGATCGTCATAGATTTTTACAAGGGAGTTGACATTGATTTTTCCATCTTCGGGGCTTAGAGTATAATAGATGACTCCCCCCCCCAAAGGAATGGGAGGAGGATCCATGGCAAGCCCAGACTGGTACAACACCTCTTCAGGGATTTTTTTCAGTGCTCCAATGGCGCCTGTAAACCCTGCTTTTGCCAACATATGGGCCCGAAAGCCGTCACCCTCAGTTACCGCGATCTGATACTCCGTAGCACTGTCCTGGAAAAATTTGCCAGCAGTGAAGAGAGAGGCTGAACCTAGTGCCATGATCAGCACTAGAACCATAAAGCCACTCCTTCTTCTTCTATTTAAAGAGAATGCCAGGGTGCGCGAGTGATTCATATTTTAAAAATGAGTTTCCAACTAGGGAAATGAGTTCAATCCGGATTAGCCTTGGAATTTTCTTTGTAGTGCGGGAGTTCCAATCGTCCACCCATTTGTCTCCTCTTTCTGAGTATTTTAATTGAAAGCTTTTCACGTTCTCGAGTAATACATGCTCAATGCCGCCTTGTGTCGGAAAGGAATCTACCATTTCGTCTTCCCTTCGGATCAATAAAAAAAGATCAGGTTGCAATGGGGATTGCATTTTTCGTAAGTAAAAGCTCACTTCCCTGACGGAAGCCGCCTCTTCTTCTTCTGAATAAGGATTGGCACTAGCAAAAACAATGCGGTCATTTCGTTCCCCAGAGACTCCATCCGACTTACCCACAAAAAGAACACGCCTTTGATTATCTACAAAATAGGTTTTTGCTAAAGCCGATCGAACGTTCTCAATTGCGTATAGGATTTCCTTTCGGTTTGCCCCTCTTTTTGCTCCACTTCGTTTGGCGATAGAATTTGCCGTATAAAATGCCGTAAAGATCCCTGTAAAAATAACACTCAAAAGCAAGATGACAACTGAGATTTCTACGAGTGTAAAACCTTGTTTTTTTCGCATTTTCAATACTTTGTGGATCGAAAGGTCTCTACTTGATAGGTGCTTTTTTTGTTTCCTTCCGGATATTCGATTGCTACTTTTACATGAAAGACTTTCAAAAGCCCGCCTGTTTCAAAGCTCTTCTTTTGACCCCTTTTCTTCATCAAGTCAGAAAGACCTTCGTCTTTGTCACCTAGCATGTCCTTTGGTGCTTTCTTCTTTAGTTCTTCTGCTTTAGGTCCAGCGGCTAGTTTCAAAAGATCTAATTCTTCTTCTTTGATCTCTGTTTCAAACAAGTATCCAGGAAAACCAGGCACGGTTCCTTTGGATTTATCTGATTGCATTGTGGTAGAAGAATCTACTTGGGCCATTTTGATTTTTGCTAGGTGAATCGCATTTGTTAAAGTAACAGCACGCTTTTGATATTTCATGCCATCGGCAATCATTGCATACGTATAGACCATAGCCGCCGCCGCCATTCCCATTCCTATGGCTACTTCTAAGAGCGTGAAACCAGAACGTTTATTTCTTTTTTTGAAGCGCTTCATTTTGTTCGTCTCGGTCATCTAAGCCATAGCTTA
>JAIXRB010000101.1 GCA_027485405.1 Leptospiraceae bacterium
ATGATTTCAAGCAGAAAAGCGGAAAGCCCAAAATAAACGAATCCTAAAGATAAAAGCAAGAAAATCCCTTCTGCATTTCCTTTTGAAAAGAATTGTTCTTCGGCTTCCCTTGCCAAAAGAAAAATCGGAATAGAAAAGGGAATTTGTAGCAACGGTAACAAAATTTCCTTCGAGCGGGTTTCAAAGCTTAAGATTCCTAAAGCGACCCCCAAAGCCACCAATGGAAATGAACCCAAGGAAATGAAAACCCATTCCCAAAAGAAATTTTGAGCCAATGCATTTTGAAAGAAAACCAGAATCGTTGCTACTGTGAAAAATAGAGAAATTGAACTCAAACACCAAACACTAAACATTTTTGAGAAGTAGAGTAGAGTGATAGAGATTTGCGACTTGGAAACCTCCCATGCCCCGGCTTCTCTTTCTTCCCAAAGCGACTGACCAATGAAAACAAAATTGAGTAAAAAAAGAATCGCCCATTTGATTGCCCTCGCCCCCCTTTCGTTCAAAGGAATTGGTTTTTCAAATCCATGAAAAAAGAGAAAGATCAAAGATAGGGATAAGGCAAGAACCGAAACAAAACCAGTTGGCGAACGAATGAGTAAGTTAAACTCTTTTTTAAGTAGGGCTTTAAGCATATGAAATTCTCGAATCTAAAAATTCCAATCTACCTTTAATATGTAGGGAATCCACCTTTTCATGCAAGACGATTAAAATCAAAGCCTTGTTACTCCAAGCATTCAAAATCTCAATCAAGTTGTCTTTACTGGCAAAATCTAATCCAGTGAATGGTTCATCCAAAAGTATCAAATTCGGATCCATCGACAAAGTCCTCATCAAAGCAACTTTTTGCTTTTGTCCCCTGGAAAGAGTATAAATAGGATCTTTTGCCTTTTCTTTGATTTTAAAAACCTGAAACAGTTCTTTGATTTCTGATTCTGGAAGTGAATTGCCTTGGAGCGAGGAAAAATACTCAATATTTTCTTTTGCCGAAAGAGAAGAATAAAGGCCCAATTCATGACTCAAATAGCCGATCCTTGGCGACTTTGGTTGGAAAAGAAAGGTCTCAGATTTTCGATCAGGGTCTAGCAGGGCTTTTAAGAAGGTGGATTTTCCGGCTCCATTTTCCCCTAAAATGGTAAATAGCCCCGGACCTTCTAAATCAAAAGAAACGTTGCGGAGCAGGGTTTTGTTTCCGATGCTTAATGATAGGTTACTTACTTTTAAACTGAGACCCATTCCCCCTATGTTTCGCCCCCTACTCGTTCTGACACTCTGGATTTTTATTCTACCTTCTGTTGGTGATTTGAGTCCCCAGAAGAAAATTGGGAATTCGGAATATCCAGAAATTCTCTGGGGCAAAGACCAAGAATTTTCCCAAGATGAATTTCCGAATGGTTCCTTCATTTACCATACGAAAGACTTTATCTTTGCTAGGGGAAAGTTGTTCCAAGGAGACCCACCTCCTTCTAGGGGGAGCTTTCAATACAAAGACCAAGTCATAACCAATTCTGGGCTTTGGAACAATCAAATCATTGAAGATCTCTTGAAGCAAGATCGACCCGATTTTAAAACAGCAATCCAAAAGCTAGAAGCAGGAGCCCATTTTGATCCTCATTTTTTTTCCTTTCGGTATAATTTAGGAAGACTCTATACTTTAGATCTTCAATTCGAAAAAGCATTGGCCCAATTTGAATTTGCAAAAGCAGAAGTTCCAGACTATCATCGAACTTATCTTCATATTGCTCAATTGAGTGAAAGAGGAAAAGACAGCCTCTATGCTAACATGAATTATAAATTGGCATTTAAAAAAAATCCCTTCTATGCGGAACCCTTGGTTCGATTAGCAGACCAAGCATTGGAAAGCGGAAGCAAAAACAAAGCTCTCATCTATCTAAAAAAAGCGCAAGAGATAGAAGAGCAAAGCCCTAATGTCAAATTAGGATTTGCAAAACTAGAAATAGAAAAAGGGAACCATTTTTTTGCGTACAAAATCTTTACAGGAACTAGCCTAACAACCCAAGAGGGAAAAGAAAAAATTTACGATAAAAAATTTCATTATTTCTATGCGGAAACTGCATCAAAAATTGGGGACTATGAAAAAGCAGAAGAAGAATACACAATTCTTCTAAAATATCCCACTGATCCATTTTTCGCCAGTTTTTCATACAAAGTGATCCAAAGACGAAGGGACATTGCTAGAAAATTTGCAGAAGCAAAAAAATCACAAACCGAAGATTCAGAAGCAGTCACTCCAGATTCTTCCGAATAGTTAAAAACTAATTCCTGGATTCCAAGAGATTTCGCAAAGTATCTGATTTTGGATTTATGAATATATCTGGAGTTTTGCCTGATTCTACAATTTTTCCTTTGTCTATCACATAAACAAAATCTGCTATTTTCTTCACTAAATCTAAGTCATGCGAAACAAGTAAAAAGGCTAAATTCGAATTGGTCTTCCATTGCATAAAAATCTTTACAACTTCATACTGAGATATCAAATCCAAAGCGGTTACTGGCTCATCTAATAAGATTAATTGGGGATTAGCAATCAAAGCTCGTATGATGGCAAATCTTTGCAACTGTCCTCCACTCAACTCTTTGATTTTTCGGTCTAAAAGCGATTCATCTAAGATGAATGCTTCCATAAGTTCCTTGATTCTTAGGCTTAAAGCCTTTTTCTCTTTAATGAAGGATAACAAACCTTTGATGAGAAGTGGTTCCCACAGCAGAATTCGCATTTTAAAAAAGGGAGAAAAAGAACCATGTGGATCTTGGAAAACCGTTTGAACCAGAGATTGATTCTCTAATGTCAATGGGCTTTCGTTCCAAAATACATTTCCAGACCAGCCATAAGCTTTTCGAAACGAAGGCAGTATCGATTTTAAAAATGTAGATTTTCCAGATCCAGAACCCCCGAGGAGGGCTGTGACCTTACCCTTCTCTGCCGATAGATCAATATCGCTTAAAAGCAAGGTTTTCCCAGAACTTACTGTAAGATTTTGAACTGACAACACGACTGTTTAAAGGAAATTGGAGAAGGATGTAAATACAAGTGAATTTTGTAAAACTAACAGAAGTAGGTCCTAGAGATGGTCTTCAAAATGAGTCTGAGATTGTTTCTACTGACGATAAACTAGAATTCCTGAGACTTCTCAGACTTTCTGGTCTTTCCTCTATAGAAGTCACATCATTTGTCAGAAAAGACAGAATCCCACAACTGAGCGACGCAGAAGACCTCTCTCAAAGATTGCAACCAGCTCGTGCCCAATTGGAATATATGGCACTTGTTCCCAACACCAAAGGCTACGAACTAGCGAGAGAATCAGGCTATTCCTCTATTGCCATTTTTACAGCAACATCCGAAAGCTTTTCCGAAAAAAACACAAACCGGTCGGTCAAGTCTTCCTTGGAAGAATTAAAAAACATAGCAAAGCTTGCAAGACAAGACCAAATCCGAGTCCGAGGCTATATATCGACTGTCGTCTATTGCCCGTATGAAGGTAAACAGAAACCAGAAGCAGCGCTGGAAATTGCAAAGTTTCTCGCTGACGAAGGGATTTATGAAATCTCATTGGGCGAGACAATTGGAAGGGCAGTTCCTTCAGAAGTCGAAGCATTGATCAGTCTTTTACTTAGAGAATTCCCCTCCACTCTGTTTGCTGGTCATTTCCATGATACTTTTGGTACAGCTTTGGCAAATGTAGGCAAGGCACTGGCTCTTGGGATTCGATCTTTTGATTCATCTGCCGGAGGTCTTGGTGGTTGCCCTTATGCCCAAGGTGCCGCAGGAAACATTGCAACGGAAGACATTCTCTACTTTCTGGAAGGCGAAGGATTTGAAACCAATGTAGACATAGACAAGGTTATGAAAGCAAGTAGGTTTATCGAATCTAAGCTAAACAAAACTCTGCCATCCAAAGTCTACAAAGCTCTTTCAAATGAAAACGCTACCTAGTGCCTTAGTCGATTCTCTAGAATCAGCTTATGCACTTTATACGAAACCAGAATATTTAGAAACAGATCCAATATCCATTCCCTATCGATTTCAAAACCAAAAAGACATTGAAATTGTTTCACTACTGGCTTGTTTATTTGCCTACGGAAATGTGAAGGCAATCAAATCCTTTGTCTCCCAATCCATTCATTTTTTGGGAAAATCACCATACCAGGCATTTCTTACACAGAACAAAGACTTCCAGGATCAGGTGGCAAAGCTATCCTACTACCGATTCCAAACCAAAGAAGACTGTAAGGTGCTCTTCTTTGTTCTTTCCCAGTGGATCCAAAAAAGAGAAATTTTGAAGAAAGGAAACCAAGGGATTTGGGAAGGAGTTTTCTTAAACGATTTGGGAGAATTCCAACCTGAGAATTCTATTCAAAGGTTCCAATCTGAGTTTACCCAAGAAGTTTTGGACTACACAAAAAAAGCTAAACTAACCAGGGGATTGCGGTTTCTGATAG
>JAIXRB010000081.1 GCA_027485405.1 Leptospiraceae bacterium
AATCTCAGCGTACTGCGCCGAATCAATATCAATCACATCGAGTGAAATGGTTCCAAAGAACGGAATACATAAAATGCTGATTAGAATAATGTAAATTCGAGTTTCGTTAAAAAATGAATTCAAAGCCTTCACTCTAAAGAATCCATCTGCTGTAGGCAGGTCGCAAATCCCTGGCAAGAGTCACCGACCTGGTCGTAACACTGTAAAATGTCGCTGTTGTGAGTTGTACAACCATCCAAGCAAGAAAGTCGCCCTTGCTTCTTGATTTCTGGTGAAAAGGTTTGTTTCAAAGTCTTTTCAGTGCAACTAACAAAGATATCGCAGACTTGGTTGCATTTTTGTTCTACGGGGTCTTGGCATGCCAGATTTAAAGAGAGAGTGAAGAGGGTTATGCTGAATTTTAGAATAAACGAGGATTGTAAAAATTGTATACTCTGACTACTTTGCCAGCTCATGTCTTACTCCTTTCAAGGCAAGCATACCGCATGCCCCATTGATGTCTCTACCCGGGCTTTGCCTGTTCATTACCGGAACGTCCGATTTAAATCTGAGATACGAAACAAACTCTTCCACTTCTTCCTCTGTGGGACGTCTCCATTCCGTAAAGTCAGTGTTTAAAGGGATCACATTGATCTTGGATTTGTTGACTGACCTTGCGATCTTTGCCAATCTCTCCGCATTGTCTTTACCCATGTTCACTGTAGGTATCAAAACATATTCAAATGTGATTGGTCTATCCAAGGCTTGAGTAAATTCCCTGGCTACTTCGATCAGCTTTTCCAATGGGTGTTTGTCGTTTACGTCCATAATGGAAGATCGGGAATTGGGATTGGGATGATTGAGGGAAATGGCAAAGTTGAATGGTTCTTTGTTTTGAATAAATCGTTTGATCCCAGTCACAACTCCCGCAGTTGAGATTGTGATGCGACGAGCACCTAATCCAAAAGCATCGGGATCTCTAAAAATATGTGCCGCTTTGATGACTGAAAAGTAATTGTGCATTGGTTCGCCCATGCCCATAAACACGATGTTTGTGGCACGGTCTTGGACAATTCTTTCCACTTGCAAGACTTGGTCAATGATCTGCCAAGCATTCAGGTTGCCTTTGTATTCCAAAAGTCCTGTGGCACAAAAAGCACAGTTCAAAGTGCACCCAATCTGAGACGAAATGCAAATCGTCTTACGTCCGTCATCTCCCGATGGGATCCAAACAGTTTCAATCTCTTTGTTATCGTCCACAAGAAAGGTGAATTTTCTAGTTCCATCTTTGGAAATCAATTCCCGACCTAGTTTCAATTCTCCTAGGATGATTTGCGCGGATAGTCTATCCTTTGTTTCTTTGGAAAAAGTTGTGAATTCTTCTAACGAGTTATAGCGGTTTTTATAAATTCCATGATAGATTTGTTTTGCGCGAAATGGCTCCAATCGGAGTCCAGCGCAAATCTCTTGCAGGTCTTTTAGTGTTTTGCCTTTTAGAACTGGAAGCGCTTCTATCATACTTATTTAGATTACTTTCCATACTTTTCAGAAGCCTTTATAGAAAATAGAGAAAAATGGTGAAAAATACCGAGCCTTTGGTGTTCTTTGCTAAGAGAACGAAAGTCCTGGAACGTTTCTTGGTTTCGTTCAAAAAAAAAGACTGTCTTTCGGAAGATTTAATCCCTACCGAAGGTAGAAGAAGGAGACTAAAAGATAATGAATAGCGATTTTTTTATGGAATGCGCCTTCGCAGTCATGCTAGTCCTAATCGTTTGGGAAGCCGTAGCTTCCTATGTCCAAGGAAAGAACTACTATCGTTTAAACGTCTTCCTAGCCGACGTTTCCAATGGTGTGATCTTTGGAATGGCTGGGGTTTTTATTTTGCTGGGAGCCTTGTTTGTCTATGACAAAATTGAAACAGGGTTTTCTTTGAGCCAACTTGGATTTCAATTCTTTCGCTATGACAATCCATGGGCATGGGTCGTAAGTATCGTTTTAACGGACTTTTTGTACTATTGGTTTCATAGGCATGCTCACACCTTCAACATTCTTTGGGCTTGCCATGTAACTCATCATTCTACGGAAGAAATGAATCTTTCGGTAGCATTCCGGGGAAACTTCCTACAAAGGATATTTGAATACAGTTATTTTTTGCCAATGGCATTGCTCGGAATTCCTTGGGAGATGTTTCTATTCTCACATAGAATCCTAAAGGTATATCAGTTTGCGGTTCATACCAGGTTTGTGGGAAAGCTAGGATTTTTAGAGCAGTTTATGGTAACTCCTTCCAACCATAGAGTCCACCATGGAACCCAAAAAAAATACGTGGATAAAAACCACGGAGGCATCTTCATCATTTGGGATCGATTGTTCAAAAGTTTTGAATGGGAAACAGAAGAACCTATCTATGGGCTAACAAAACCTGTTCGTTCCTTCAATCCACTCACTGTGAATCTCCATGTATACCGTGAGATTTTCCAAAACGTCTTCAAAGCAAAATCCATAAAAGATGCTCTTGGTATCATTTTCAAAGAACCAGGTTGGAAACCAGATTACCTTCGCACACCTGAAGACGAAATCAAAGAACCAGCCTATACGGAAAAATACGATCCCAAGACACCAAACGGAGTTATGGTTTATGTAACTTTGCAAGCCTTGGTTTTGGCGGCTGTTGGCATTGTAATTTGGAAAGTGGCAAAACTCAACCTCTCCGATCCCACTACCCTCGCCTTGGTTGCCTCAATTATTGTGTTCAGCCTCTTTTCCATCAACCGAACCATGGAAATGAAACGATGGTCACGAAGAACAGAGTTTATCCGCAATCTGCTTTTTAGCTTTTTGTTTTTGGGAGCACTGTTCTATTCCAACACCCCCCAACTGCAATTCTTTGCCATTCCTCTCTTAGGGTTGTCCGTACTATCTTTACTTTGGATTTGGTTTAAGCGAAAGACTTTCTTTGATCTGACTCAGATCAGCAATACCTGGATCTAAAACTCTCCAAGCTCTTTCTCCGTGGGAAAGAGCTTGTTTGTTTTCAAAAGCACATCACTTAAATTCAGAAAAGCCCGGGTGAGATCTCCATGCTCCTTACAAAGATTTATATCCTTGTAGCAGAATCCCAAGTTGCTATACGGAGGTAGAATGGTCCAAGACTCGCCTTTCCCTCCTGTAACGGATTGGTAGTATAAAAACTCATTCGTAATCCAGCCAAAGATGTTGCCGTAGGCAAAGTAAGCAGACTCCGCCTTAGATCGTCTTAAGTCCCTTCCCATCCCAGAAAAATACAGATCTTTGTTCATAAAACCCAAGATCGTTGGCAAAAAATCCAATTGAGAACTGATATCTGTTCGAATCTCTGGTTTGATTTTTCCAGGTGAATAGAGAAGAAGCGGAACATTGCGGTCTTCATAGTAGTTTAGATACCTATGGTGCGAATGATCCGAAACAAAGGCAAAGATCGTCTTCGAAAAGTAAGGTGATTTTTTTGCCTTCTCTAAAAATTCGTTCACAGCCCAATCTGCATAATGCAAAACATTCAAATACTCGCTATCTTGAACAGTCGAGTCAAACAACCGAAACCGTTCTTCGGGAACCTTATAAGGATAGTGGGTTGTTCCCGTATGGATTACAGCTAGCATTGGCTTACCTGACTTTGAATTGGCTAGCCTTAAATGCAAAGCATCCAAAGAGGATTCATCCAAATAACTCCAAGGCCCCGCTTTGTAGTCTGGGTTTTTTTCCAATTCTTGCCTTCCGACCAAGGAATCAAATCCCCAGTGGTACATAATCGTTCCTTTGTTATTGAAAGTCAGATCGGTTCCCGTAACAAAAAGGGTTTCGTATCCTACTGTTTTCCCAATGCTACCCAGACCCGAAAAACGATTCAATATTTGCGGAGTTCTAACGGCAGTAAGACCTGGGCGATCCGGAATTCCACCCATAAGGGCCATTAGCCCATTTGTAGTTCGTCCCCCACTGGCAAAGAACCGAGGAAAGAAAAGACCATTCTTTAGAAGTTTATTAAAGTAAGGTGTGATTTCTTTGCCTTGGATCGAAGGAGAATCACCCATAGAACCAATGAATTTTCCAGACCAGCCCTCCAAAACGATAACAACTATATGAGGTGAATCCTCTTTACTATTTGCCGTTAGTTTGCGGACCAAAGGATAGGTTTCACTCACAAACTCAGCCCCTGGGTATGCAATGTTTGCTCGAACCAAACGGATGGCCTCGTCCGTTTCCATAAAATGCTTTTTGTCTACCCTAGTGGCTTTCAAATCCGTGATCACAGTAAAGCCTGGGTTTAGTGCTATATCATTTAAAACTGTTTCACTGGAGACAATCGCGTCACTCGTGCGAAGTGGGCTGTTTTGCAAACCACCTCGGATCCCAATGACAAGCAGAACTGCCGTTGCCACTAAATAGATTGTGGATTTCCACCAAGCCAAGGGACTGTAATCGTAAGGAAACCGACGGACAATTTTCGATATAAGAAAAGCCAAGGTTACAATTCCCAAAATCCCAGCAATAAACAAGGCGGGGTTCTGGGCGAAGGCTGAGCCAATCAAAGGGAGCATTTCGAAACCTAGGTAAGCAAAAGCTTCATAGCCTAGGTGTTTGTTGCCATTTTCATAGTAGATTGTGTCGGCGACCAATAGAAAGGTCAAAGTCAAAAGGAAAACGATGGGCAAGGTTCTCCAAAGGATGCGCACAGCCGACAATCGATTTGCAAAATGGATACAGGAAATTACTAAGGTCGGTCCAAGTAGAATGCAAAGTAAAGACAGATCAAATCGGAACCCCTTCAGAAATGCCGTCGCAATCAGAAGGAAACTTTTGTCTTGGATTCGATAGCTGTACATCTGCCAGAAAACAATGCGATAAACAGTTAGAAAGAAAAACCCCAATCCGAACACTGCTAGGTGGAACCGAATGTAAAATGGCAATTGGTAAAACTTCTCCTTCCATTTCAATAACATAAGTTTTACTCGGGCTTAGTGATCTTAAAGATCTTTCCTGTTTGGTAATCGGCTAGAAAAACTTCGCCTCTCTGGTCAATCCCAAAAGTAGAAATCAAGAGGTTCCACTTCCCCAAAGCCAATACTTCAGAACCCTGAACCACTTTTCCCGGCTCAGGAATATTCAATGCCCAAATCCTTCCTGCAATAAAATCTCCAAAGATGTATTTTCCCTTTAGTTCTGAGATCTCAGAACCTGTGTAAACATAGCCACCTGTGATTGAATTACCTTCATCATGAGCATATTCATAAAA
>JAIXRB010000144.1 GCA_027485405.1 Leptospiraceae bacterium
CTTCTGTTGGCACTCCAGTGGTAGCATCTTCCGATGGTGAGGTAATCTTTACTGGGAGAAATGGAGGCTACGGCAATTCAATCATCATCCAACACAAAGACGGATATAAAACCGTATATGCGCATTGCTCGCAGATTCTAATCAATGTAGGCGAGACTGTAAAGATGGGAAGAGTAGTGGCAACCGTCGGGCGAACCGGAACTGCGACTGGAGCACATTTGCATTTTGAAGTCTTTCGAAACGGTAAACTAATGAACCCTGAATCCGCTTTGAGTTTATTAGAGAAAACCGTTACAAAATTGCCGAAACCTGAAGTAGCAGGGTTTTAGGTTCTAGCCCCGCTTCTATAGGGGTTTAGGGAAATGATTAGTATACTCAATCGAATTCAGTCCAATCGATTTCTAACTTTAATTCCAGCTGTTCTTTTATTTTCTCTATCTCTTTCCTTTCTCACACGACTCTTATTCCTTTTCTTCTTCACGTCAGATGCTTCTTTCGTGCTAAAAAACCCAGCAAAAGATAAACAAAAGAAAGAAGAATACATTCCTGCTATCTCTTATTACGAAGATATGGTCACAGGGAACCTGATCCGTGGTAGTTTGGAAGACCAAAGTGCCATTGCTTCCAAATCTGCGGATGGATTGGAAATTGATCCCGAAATTGCCGCAGACAATGGTGATGCCGATCAGATGCTCATCACAGGAACTCTTTCCGGCCATTGGAGCTTTGCAAGAGTTACAATTAGAGAAAAATCCAACCCTGATTCTGAAGAATTTGCGATTGGTGACACAGTTGGCGGCTACAAAATCCTCGCCATAGAAGCGCACCATATTGTTCTAAAAAAAGGGACCCTGTCTCTGAAGGTGAACGTGGGAGAAACTCCGGCACAAGCCAAAGAGAGAATTCGCCCTAAAGTCGAAGAAGGTTCAGCTCCTCTGATTTCCTCCCAAACAGTTCAAAAGGTTCTTTCGAGAGAAGATGTAAACCGAAAGCTAAAAGATCCGAATGCCATCTATAAAAATGCAAGGTTTGGCCCGCATTTGGTCGAAGGAAAGATAGAGGGCTATAAATTATACCAAGTTTCTAAGGATCATATTTTCTATTCTCTCGGAGCGAGGAGTGGAGATATCATCAAGCGAGTCAATGGTATGCCCTTAAGCGATACGGAAAAAATGTTAGAGCTTTGGAACTCAGTAAAGCTCGCACCTAAGATCGCAGTAGATTTAGAGAGACAGGGTAAAATAATTACTTATGAGTTTATTATCAGAAACTAAAATACTTCGTCTGATCCAAAAAGGGATAGTCGCCATTTTCTTTTGTTTGGTTTTATCTCCTTTACAAACTCAAGAAAAATTAAAACCAAAACCCAAAACAACAGCACCATCGACAAACTCGACCAGTCCAGAAGCCGCTTACTTTACGGCTGATTGGCGAGATACTGAATTAAAAGATTTCTTAATGGGAATGAGTGCCATTATTAGAAAGAACATTTTGATCGATGATGCCGTAAAAGGTCGCAAAGTCACTATCATATCTCAAAAAAAGATCAAAGTCGAAGATGCCTACGGATTTATGAAATCTGTGCTAGAAGCCCAAGGCTTTGGTTTGATAGAAGAAAATGATTTAATCAAAGTAGTCAAGATCAAAGATGCTTTGGCGAAGTCACAAATAGTTAGAATTGGCAAGGACCCAATTTCGGAATTTGATATTAGTTTGAACAAAACTATCACTCAAATCGTACCACTAGAATTTTCCAATGCAAATGAACTAGAGCCAATCTTAAAACGAGTCACTTCACCAGATACCGATATCATCATTCCAAAGAATCAGAATACTTTGATTCTTTCTGGGTCCACCAGTGACATCAATAAGCTACTAAAGTTGATTGATACCTTGGATGTAAAAATAGAAGGCCCAGGGACGATTTCTTCTGCGGGTGATATTCACATTTACACCTTAGAATACAATGAAGCTGAGAAACTAGCGGCAATTCTAACCAAACTAGATATGCCAGATGTAGCCTCATCGGCACCAACGGATCCAAACAATCCTGATGCGGCAAAAAACCAAATACAGGCTCAGAAGAATCCAAACAAACAAGAAAAAATCAAAGCGGTAGCTCATAAGGATTCCAACTCTCTCATCATCACAGCAACCAACCAAGAATGGGAAGAGATACGAAAGATCATAAAAATTCTGGATTTACCAAGGAAGCAAGTACTCCTGGAAGTTTTAATCGTTGAGCTTACTTCTTCTGATTTAAACGACTTTGGAATTGATTGGCGCTACCAACGTATGGCTTACGGTCAATTCAATACAGGCTTGGCTTCCCAAGGTGGGGTCATTGATAGAAATGGTCGAGCCACAAATGTGAACACTTTGTCCGGATTCTCCTTGGGTTTTTTACGAAGGGGAGGAGAGCAGATCATTGGTATTTTGAATGCAAATGCTACCAATGAAAATTTCAATGTTTTGTCGGCTCCACAGATTTTAACTTTGGATAACCAAGAAGCAGAGATCAACGTCGGACAGGACGTTCCTGTTAGAACGCAAAACAGAAATGCAGGTCTGGGCGGGGACAACGCTGTTACAGTTGCAAACTTTGAATATCGACCCACTGGAATTAAATTAAAATTCACTCCGCATATAAACAAAAACAATAAGATTACTCTGGATTTGTATCAGGAAATTAAAAACGTTGCGGGCATTTCTTCTGAAGCGACCGGCGGAAACCCAACTTTCAATAAGCGGGACATTAAAACCACAATCGTAGTGGACAATGTGCAAACAATTGTGATTGGGGGATTGCTTTCCAATGACAAACAAAAGAAAGTTCAAAAAATCCCAATTTTGGGTGAAATTCCATTGATTGGAAATTTGTTTAGAAGAACTACCAATCAATTGAAAAAAACGAATTTAATGGTTTTCTTGACTCCACATATTTTGGATGATAGAGACAAATCGGATCGAATGACTGTTCAAAAGAAGAACGAACAAGAAAAAATGCTAGAAGAAAGAGAAAAGAAACTGAAATGAGAAAAGGTCTAGGGCAGATTCTTGTAGAAGATGGAATTCTTACCAATAAAGATTTAGATGATTTAAACAAACAGCAAGAAAAAACAAATCTCCCTCTAACTCATATTATACAAAAAAAAGGGTTAGCGTCTGAGATTGATATCTTAAAGGCATTAAGCAAGCTCTACCACCTAGACTATATCGACAAACTAGATTTCAAAGAATTTCCCGAAGTCTATTCTAAAATCCCTTTCAAGCTTTTACAAAGATCTAAAATAGTTCCCTTTCAGGTTTTCGAAGATCAGGTAAAGGTTGCTATCTCCGACCCAACGGACCTCCACCCAATGGATGATGTGCGAGCTTTCTTAAGAGAGTTTGATGTGGTATTTGTTCTGACAACAGAGCAAGAGATCATGCGGATCATTCATACGTATTTCGATAAAACCTCAGAAGAAACCAAAGAGCTGATGAATGAGATGGAGGGTTCCTTTGGGGACTTATCTGATGCAATTGAATCAGATGCTCTAGATCTTTCCAATGAAGCACCTATCATTAAAATGGTGAATGTAATTCTTTCCCAAGCGGTTTCGGAACGCGCTTCAGATATTCACATTGAACCCTATGAAAAGTCTGTAGTGGTGCGTTACCGAGTGGATGGAATTTTACAGAAGGTTTTGAATCCACCAAAATCATTTTTATCTGGGATTGCCACTCGAATCAAGATTATGTCGAACCTGAATATTGCGGAAAACCGACTCCCGCAAGACGGACGTATCAAACTGCGATTAGCAGGGAAGGACGTGGACATTCGGGTTTCGATTATTCCTTGCCAATACGGTGAAAGAGTCGTAATGCGACTTTTGAACAAAACGGATCAAAAACACTCAATTGCTGGTATGGGATTTACCAATGAGATGGAAAAATCCTTTAAGGATCTCATTTATCGTCCCTATGGAATCATTCTAGTGACTGGTCCTACGGGTTCTGGAAAATCAACAACTTTGTATTCGGCACTGACTGAAATAAATACGGAAGAACGAAATATCATCACCTGTGAAGATCCAGTGGAATACCAAATTGAAGGCATTTCGCAGATGCAGATGAACGAAAAAATAGGACTAACTTTTGCTAGTGGACTTAGATCCATTTTACGTCAAGACCCGGATGTCGTAATGGTAGGAGAGATCCGAGATGAGGAAACTGCTAGAATTGCAATCCAGGCTTCACTTACCGGACACCTTGTTTTTTCTACACTGCATACAAACGATGCCGCCTCAGCCGTAACTCGTCTAGCAGATATGGGAATTGAACCTTACCTCATCACGTCAACAGTTCTTGGATTTATGGCACAGAGGCTTGTTCGGGTGATTTGTAAAGATTGCAAAGAGTCTTACAAACCGACTGATAAAGATTTGGCTGGTTTAGGAATTCAGAGAAAAGAACTAAAAGACAGTCTTTTGTACCGCGGCAAAGGTTGTTCTCAGTGTCTAAACACTGGATACAAAGGTAGGACGGGGATCTACGAACTATTGGTTATGGATGATGAAATCAAAAAGGCAATCTTACAAGGTGCTGATGCCAATAAAATCAGAGAAATTGCCGTTAAAAATGGACTCATCTCCATTCGTGATTATGGTAAAATGAAAGTAATCCAGGGAATCACAACACCTGAAGAAATCATTCGAGTCAGCTAAATGCCACTTTTTACATACGTAGCTTTTAACAAAAAAGGGAAGGAAGAAAAAGGCATCATTGATGCCAACAATATCCAACTTGCCAGAAACAAGTTAAAGGCGAAAGGTCTCTACGTCAGAACCATTGCCGAGGATCGAGAAAAGGAAGAAAGAGAACTCTTCCCATTTCTATCTAAATTCTTATATAGCATTCCCCGAAAGGAAGTCGGGCTATTTACTAAGCAATTGGGAACTCTCTTGGGAGCTGGAATTCCATTAGACAAAAGCTTAGCTTCCATCCAAGAACAAACTGAAAACATTTACTTCAAAAAAGTCCTAATCGAAATGACTTCCTCAATTTCAGAAGGGATGTCGCTTTCTGAATCCATGCGGAAGCATCCGGCAGTGTTTCCCGACCAGTATCCCAGTTTGATCTCCGTCGGGGAAACTACAGGTAACTATGAGAATACTTTGAATCGATTGGCAGAACTAGAAGAAAAGTCCTCCGAACTAAAATCAAAGGTACAGGTGGCTTTGATCTATCCTTTGATTATGGGACTCTTAAGCCTAGCAGTGTCCGTCTTTTTACTCATTGTGGTCATTCCTCAAATCGAACAACTATTTGCTTCTTTCAATGCAACTTTACCTTTGATCACAAGAATCGTGATAGGGCTGTCCTACATTATAACGAACTATTGGTTGGTCATTTTACTTTCTGTTTTTGGGTTTTTCTTTGGATTCTCTCGCTGGAAAAATTCTGAATCTGGAAGAAAGAAATGGGACCGTATCCTTTTGAAAATCCCAGTGATCGGCAACTTGATGAAGAAAGTCATGGTGTCCAACTTTGCCCGAAACCTTTCCATTCTCTTACAAAACCGAGTTCCCTTGATTACTTCACTTTCTATAGTTTCCGACATTGTTGGGCATACAGTTTTTCGAGAGGAAATCGCCAATGCCATTGTCAAAATTAAGGAAGGGGGAAAGATTTCGGATTCTTTACAAGGGTCTCAAATCCTCTCTCAAATGGTGCTAGGAATGCTAACGGCAGGAGAAGCCTCTGATAAGGTGCCAGAAATGATGACGAAAATCTCAGAGATTTACGAAAGCGAAGTGGATACTGCAATCAAGTCCTTGACGCAGAGCTTGGAGCCAATTATGATTCTGGTTATGGGTGGAATCATTTTTACAATTATGGCGGCAATTATGACGCCTATGTACAAACTAACACAAGAAATTCAAAACCTTTAAAGGAGAAAGAGTATGAACGTAAACAAACGAAAAAAACTTAAGAAAGGATTAACCCTTATCGAGCTCACAGTGGTTATTCTAATTATTGGTTCTTTAATGGGCATTCTGTATGCAGGCTTTAAAAACTTTGGAAGCGGCAACGACAGCCAAGCAAAACTCAAAATCCAAAATGACAGCCGAATTCTAGATATAAAATTGCGTGAGTATTTTGATAAATTCAACAAATATCCAAGCGAAGAGCAAGGACTCAAAGCTCTGATCGAAAGACCAGACGATGAAGATGTTGCTTCCGATTACGAACCATTGATTCGAGATAAGTCGGTCATGAAGGATCCATGGGGAGTGCCTTACGTATTAAAGTATGATGACAATACCAACTATCAGATCTTAACTTTGGGAGCTGATAAAAAAGATGGGGGGGAAGGTAGAAACAAAGACTTCAACATCCTCAATTCGGAAGAATATCCTACCGCATTTCGGTAGTTTGAATTCTTGAGACTTCGCAAACGAGCTAGGGAGGGATTGACCCTAATCGAGCTCGTTATTGTCATTTTTATCATTGGATTCCTAATGGCTTTTTTGGGATCCGCGATTCGAAACTTAGTTGTTCCCAGTACAGAGGATATCTCAATCAAACTAACTGAAGCCTTTCGCTTCGGAAGTGAAAAGGCACAGCTTTTGAACCAAACGACGCTGTTTCGTTATGACTTTGAAACTTCCGAATACCAATTTTTTCTTTTGAAACGAGAGGAAGGAGGAATTGAAGAAGAACCTATTTTAAAAAAGGTCAAACTACCTTTTTATGGAAA
>JAIXRB010000029.1 GCA_027485405.1 Leptospiraceae bacterium
ACAGAGTTCATTCGTGGTCATCGGGTAACAGATGCTCCTACCATGGAAGTCGTTGAAATGGTGCTAACTGGGAAGGTCAACAAACAGATTGTTTCTTTGATCCAAGAGAAAGGTGGCAAAGCTGTTGGTATTTCGGGCAAAGATGGCAATCTTGCCAGAGCCGAAAAGTATGATATGGAGATCGAAGATGAAAGAGGACAAAGTCACAAAGTAGATTTAGGTTTAGTTGGTCAGATTACGCAAGTAGATCCAACTCTAATCTATACTTTGCAGTCGCAAGGTTTCATTCCCATCATCTCACCCGTTGCCTTTTCTAGCTCCGGGCAAACTTTAAACATCAACGCAGACACTATGGCAGGTGCCATTTCGGGAGCTCTTAAGGCTGAAAAGCTAATTCTTTTGACCGATACACCCGGCATTCTAATCAACGGTCAGTTGGTAACTGGTCTCACAAAGCCTCATATAGACACTTACATTAAAACAAAACAGATATCTGGTGGCATGATTCCAAAGGTGCAATGTTGTTTGGAAGCACTCACCTACGGAGTTAGAAGAACCCATATCATTGACGGAAGGGTTCCTCATTCTGTTTTGATCGAAATGCTAACCGATAAAGGAATCGGTAGCTTAATCGAATGATCTAGGTTTTTTCTGAATCTGTAGCAAGCATAGAGTTTGGTTGACCCGTGCTTGCCAAAAGTGCTCTCCAGAGAGTACTTTTTTCAGGGTGCAAAACTTTTCTTTCGGCGACTGCCACAGCAATTGGCATAATCGTGAACACGTTGTTCCAGATACCCACCACACAGCCTGTTTTACCTGAGAAAGCCGCATGTACGGCATTTTGTGCCAAAAATCCACAGAACACGGAGTCCTCCGCATTTGCAGGAACCGATCGAATGATATAGCTAGGGTCAATGTATTTTAGATTGAGGGTGGTGTTTTGTTTTTTAAAATACTCGGTAATCTTGTCTTTCATAAAGATTCCGATATCGGCAAGCTTCTTATTCCCTGAGGGGTCTTTTTCTCCTTTGTCCTCAAAGAATCTTTGCCCCGCCCCTTCCGCGACAATAATCACTGCGTGACCTCGCTTTTTAACGCGCTCAAGTAAAATATCTAAAAATGATCCTTTCCCTTCCAAATCAAAGTCTTGCTCCGGGATAAGAACAAAATTCACGTTTTTGGAAGCAAGTGCCGCATTGACTGCAATAAAGCCTGAGTGCCTTCCCATAATCTTCACTAAACCTATGCCATGCGGAGCACCTTTTGCTTCTTCATGGGCACAATTGACCGCCTCTACTGCTTTTGAAAAGGCAGTGGAAAAACCAAAAGTCTTTTGAACATAATTGATGTCATTGTCAATCGTTTTGGGAATTCCAACAACGGAAATATCTTCTTTCCTTTTTTTGATTTCTTCCTGAATAGCACTTGCGCCACGTAAGGTGCCATCTCCTCCAATGCAAAAAAGCATTTTAACACCATACAGACATAGTGTGTCAACCATATCAGCTGTATTTTGGTTTCCTCTCGAAGAGCCAAGAATGGAGCCCCCAAAATTCATGATATGAGCCACTTTATCGGGAGTTAGTTCAATGGGACGGTGTCCGTATTTTTTAACTAAGCCTTCATAACCGAATTGGAATCCTAAGATACGAGGAACCTTATATCGATAGTGAAGCTCCATCACTAAAGCTCGGATAACATCATTGATTCCAGGGCAGAGCCCGCCGCATGTAACAATTCCAGCTGTTACTTCGATTGGGTTGAAATAGATTTTTTCTCTGGGCCCAGCTTGCTGGAAGCAAACGGCTTCTTTTTGAAGCGATTCAACTATCTTTTCTTTGTCGTTAAAGATGGTTTGGAATAGAACAATGGAGTTTTCTTCTGTCCAGTAGTCATAACCAGCTGGGTTTGGGAATAAACATTCCCCGAAATTTTGCACGCTCATGTCGTAAGGATTCATTCCCTGTTTTGTATCAAAAATTTTCCCACAAAAAAGCAAATTTCATTGCTTTCTATGGTTTTTTACGAAACTGTAGAAGTTAATGGTAAAAAGTCGGGTTGTTTTGGTTTTTATATCACTCGTCACAGGCTTTGGCGTTTTTGCCCAGGGCTTGCCTTACTTCTCGAGTTATACCTTCTACGATCCCCAAGCTAGCCTTTTTCACATTTCAGGTTCTCAAAGCCAGAGTTCGGCCGCTTCCCTAGCCGTCCCCTATCGCTCTCCGGCAGAGCTGATGTTTGGAAACCCTACTTTTCGGGAAGAAAGGTCTTTTGACCCTCTTTCTTCGGCTCAAGTTTTCTCCCCAGTTGTTCCATTTACTAGCTGGCAAGCGTACCGACAGCCTGAAAACCTATACGATCCCTTTTCTCGCGCTTATTCAAATCTAATGTCCTCACGATCTACCGTGACTACCATCAGCTTCCGAAAAGGGTTTTCTTTAGATGTGGGAGTCTCTTTGGGAATGTCCTTAAACCAAGGCGCAGTTTCCTATGTGGATGTGGCTGAGGCAAGAGCTAGGCTAAAATTCCGAGTCAACCGTAACTTATTCTCCTATTTGCGAAATGCGAAACTCGAACTCTTTCTACAACTATCAGAGATCCAAAGGTTCGACTCTGCGGCTCTGGGACAGACGATCAACGGTACGATCCGAAACCAAGACCCGGCACGCACAAACTTCATTGGACGCCAAGTCTATGTGTCCCCTGGGGTCAGCCTATCCAACAGCAATCTAATTTTTGAAGGTGTCGTTCGAGTTCCGATCAACACTCGAGAAGCAAACCGAACATTGGATGAACTTTGGGCTCCTGAGATCCAGGGTAACTTGGGCTTAAAGTATTTGCTTCCAGTCACTCAATCCAAAAACTAAACCCTAAGCCTAGCTTTAGCTAAGTGATTTTTTTTCTATTTGCCTTTCATAGGCAAACCTCAAATCAATTTTGCTGATCTGGGACTTTTCTTTTCCGATCTGTAAGCAATGCGACGACCCAACAAACAAGGTCTCTTGGACAGGACAGCTATTGTCATCGCATTTTAATTCATAGACAGAGAGAATTTCGTCAGTTTCAAAGAGATGATAGCCTTGTAACCACTCTCCGAGCTTAGGATGAAATGAAAAACCTTGGGACAGACTTCTCTTTTCGCAAAACTGAAAGTCATGGTTTTTGGGCTTAGCATTCAAATCTTTAGGGATGAATGGCAAACCCATATTATATAAACCTCTTATCGGCTTGCCAAAACGACTTTCTTATTTGGATCATAGTTTAGGTAAGGTGAAAGCCATTTTTCCACTTCTTCTTTTGACATTCCCTTTCGATTAGAATAATCTATAACCTGGTCTTCACCCATTTTGCCTATGGCAAAGTAGCGAGACTCAGGATTGGAAAAATAGAAACCGCTGACAGAACTTGCGGGCCACATAGCACAAGATTCTGTAAGACTAATATTTGTTCTCTTTTCAACATCTAAAAGTTTCCAGAGAACTCTTTTTTCTGTATGGTCTGGACAAGCCGGATAACCTGGAGCAGGCCTTATGCCTTGGTATTTTTCTCGGATCAAATCATCATTGGACAGATTTTCGTTTTGCCCAAACCCCCATTCGGTTCGAATCCATTTGTGCATGTATTCAGCAAACGCTTCTGCCAATCTGTCCGCAATTGCTTTTGCTAAGATAGAATTGTAATCATCCTGCTTTGCTTCAAATTGCTTGGCGAATTCATCGACTCCATGCCCCGTCGTAACTGCAAAGCCACCCATATAATCTAATTTCCCAGAATCTTTTGTTGCTATAAAATCCGCTAAACTATAGTTTGGTTGCCCTTCTAGCTTGGTGTTTTGTTGTCTGAGCATACAAAACCTAAAGAGTAGCTTAGTTTTTTCTGCATCTTCAAAGACTTCTATGTCTTCTCCGATCGAGTGAGCTGGGAATAGCCCTACCACTGCCTTCGCTTGAAAGATTTTCTTATCAATGATTTCCTGAAGCATCTTTCTTGCGTCATTGTAAAGAGATGTGGCTTCTTTTCCAACAACCGGGTCTTTGAGGATTTGAGGGTATCTCCCTCTCAATTCCCAAGCGAGAAAGAAAGGAGACCAATCGATAAAGTCAACAAGTTGCTCAATTGGGAAATCACCAAACTCGCGAATACCTATAAAACTAGGCTTCAAAGGTTGGAAAGCATTCCAGTCTATTTTTAGTTTGTTCTGGATAGAATCCTGAAGACTCAATAAATTTCTCTCCGACTCACGAGCATAAAACTCCTCTCGAATGCGAGCTTGGTCCACTCGAACATCTTGCACATACTCTCCATTGCCAGAAGGACTTAGGAGGCTGTTCATTACGTTGACTACCCTAGAAGCATCCAAAACATGAACGACGGGATTTGAGTATTGTTCCGCAATTTTTACAGCGGTATGGGCAGGCGAAGTGGTAGCTCCACCAATTAACAAAGGTACTTTGAAACCTTGTCTTTCCATTTCTTTTGCCACATGCACCATTTCATCTAAAGACGGTGTGATTAGCCCGGATAAACCAATTGCCTGCACGTTTTCTCTTTTAGCGGTTTCTAAAATCTTTTCAGAGGGAACCATAACTCCCAAATCGATAACTTCGTAGTTGTTGCAGGCAAGAACGACGCCCACAATATTCTTCCCAATATCATGAACATCGCCCTTCACAGTAGCGATTAGAAATTTAGATTGTTTGCTCGTGTCTTTGTTAAGTTTTTTCTCTTCTTCCATAAAAGGGAGAAGATAGGCGACGGCTTTTTTCATGACCCTAGCACTTTTTACTACCTGGGGTAGAAACATTTTTCCAGAACCAAACAATTCTCCTACGACCTTCATACCGTTCATTAGTGGCCCTTCAATGACCTCCAATGGCTTAGCAAAGTTTTTTCGAGCTTCCTCGGTATCTTGTGTAACAAATTCGTCTATGCCTTTTACTAAAGCATAAGTCAATCGTTCCTCGACAGGAGCTGATCTCCACTGATCATCTTTTTTCTGAACTTTGGCATCTGATTTGAAGGACTCGGCGGCATCGATCAATCGTTCTGTTGCGTCTGGTCTACGGTTCAATAAAACGTCTTCGACCAATTCGAGTAAGTCTTTAGGTATCTCTTGGTAAACTTCGAGCATTCCCGCGTTTACAATAGCCATGTCCATTCCAGCTTGTATAGCGTGGTATAGGAACGCTGAGTGCATGGCTTCTCTGGCTGGATTGTTTCCCCGAAAGGAAAAAGAAATATTGCTCAGTCCCCCGGAGACTTTGGCACCAGGGCAAAGTTTTTTAATTTCCCTTGTCGCTTCAATAAAATCTACAGCATAGTTGTTATGCTCTTCGATCCCAGTTCCAACCGTTAGAATGTTTGGATCAAAAATAATATCGTAAGGATTGAAATTGATTTTGTTTACTAATAAATCATAAGCTCGTTTACAAATTCGGATTTTTTCGTCTTTTGTTGCCGCTTGTCCTTGTTCGTCGAAAGCCATAACAATGGCCGATGCGCCAAATCGTTGGATCTCCCGAGCATGTTCCAGAAAAACCTCTTCCCCTTCTTTCAAAGAAATGGAGTTAACAATTGGTTTTCCTTGGATGCATTTGAGTCCAGCCAATAGAACACTCCACTTGGAAGAGTCTATCATAAATGGAACTCGAGCAATGTCAGGCTCCCCAGAAATTAGGTTCAAGAACTTTGTCATTGAACCTTCACCATCCAATAGAGCTTCGTCAAAGTTCACATCGATAATGTTTGCTCCTGCCTGCACTTGTTGAAGTGCAACAGATACTGCCTCATCAAAATTACCATCAATGATCAGTTTTTTGAATTTGGGAGAACCTGTGACGTTTGTTCTTTCTCCAATGTTCAAAAAGCCCTGTTCTTTTGTTACTTTTAGCGGTTCAAGGCCCGCATAGACTGAAAGTTTGTAATCTTCTTTTGGCTTTCGAGGTGGGTATTTGGAAACCTTTTCTGCGGCACTTCGAATATGGTCTGGAGTTGTTCCGCAACAACCTCCTGCTATGTTTAGGAAACCAGCCTTAGCAAAGTCTTCCATCCAAGTTCCAAATTCTTCTGGGGTTTGGTCGTATCCTCCAAATGCATTGGGAAGCCCAGCATTGGGATAACAAGAAGTATAGCAATTGGCTACATTTGACAAATCTTGGATATAGGGTCTCATTTCCCCTGCTCCTAGAGCACAATTGATTCCAATAGCAAGAGGTTCTGCGTGCTTTACGGAAATGTAAAATGCCTCTCCCGTTTGGCCAGAGAGTGTTCTTCCACTAGCGTCCGTAATTGTGACAGAAAGGATTACTGGAATTCGAACATTTCGTTCCTGGAAACATTTTTCTATGGCATAGATGCATGCTTTTAAGTTGAGTGTGTCTATATTTGTTTCTGGCAATAGTAGATCTACACCGCCTTCGAGAAGCGCATTGACTTGCTCAGCAAAAGAAGCGACTAATTCATCAAAGGTAATTGCCCGAAACGCTGGATTGTTTACATCGGGAGACAGAGAAGCTGTTTTGACAGTTGGCCCTATGGAACCTGCAATAAAAAGTTCCTTTGCTCCATGCTTTGCCTGGTACGCTTCGACCGCTTTTTTAGCACAATCAACGGCCGCTAGATTTAGTTCTCTAATAATTCCTTCTAACTTATAGTCGGCTTGGGAAACCGAGTTGGAGCTAAACGTGTTTGTTTCAATGATGTCAGCTCCAGCCTCTAAATACTCTAAATGCACACTTTGAATGATATCTGGTCTAGTGATTGCTAGAAGATCGTTGTTCCCTTTGAGAGAGTGAGCCCAATCTTTAAACCTTTCTTTGCGGAAATCCTCTTCAGTTAATTTGTGCCTTTGGATCATTGTCCCCATGGCTCCATCTAGAATGAGAATTCGCTTTTGTAGAAGTTCCACAAAAGTATTCGCTTTGGGATTTGTAAAATTTAGATTCATCTCTACCTTACTATAAAACTGATTTGTTATTTACTTGGATCGGAACATTTTGGACCCTTTAGCGGGGCTTTGGTGTTCACGATAACTGGAAATTTAGATGCCTCTTTGGCATTGATGGCTATCCATTCTTTGTGTTTTTCTGGCACATCATAGTCTGGATAAATCGCATCAATCGGGCATTCGTATTGACAAGCATTGCAATCAATGCAAGTGTCTGGATCGATATAGAGAGTATCCGGGCCTTCGTGAAAAGCCTCTACAGGACAAACAGCCGCACAGCTGGTGTATTTGCAATCTACGCAATCTTGGGTTACTACATAAGTCATACAATCTTCCTTTGTAAAACGCCCCGGCAAATTTTGCCGAGGCTTTGTTGTTTAGTATCTGTAATGTTCTGGCTTGTAAGGTCCGTCTATTGGAACCCCAATGTACTCAGCCTGTTTTGCATTCAGCTTTGTAAGTCTCACTCCGAGTTGCTCCAAGTGTAGTGCCGCTACTTTTTCATCCAAGTTTTTTGGAAGTCTGTGAACTGCCAATTCGTACTTGTTGTTAAAAAGTTCAATTTGCGCTAACACTTGATTTGTAAAAGAAGTCGACATCACAAAAGATGGGTGTCCAGTTGCGCAACCTAAGTTGACCAATCTTCCTTCAGCCAAAACGATGATGGATCGACCAGTTGGGAAAGTATATTTATCCACTTGTGGCTTGATCTCTTTTTTGCTGACGCCTTTCTCTGAATTCAATCTAGACATTTGGATTTCAGTGTCAAAGTGTCCGATATTGCAAAGAATTGATCCGTCCTTCATCGATTTCATATGTTCTAGGGTAATGATGTCGTCGTTTCCAGTTGCTGTAACAACGATGTCTGCGTTTTCGATTACATCTTCTACTCTGAGAACTTGGTAGCCTTCCATCACAGCTTGCAATGCGCAAATAGGATCGATTTCAGTGATGATCACTCGAGCACCAAAGTTTCGCAATGAAGCCGCTGAACCTTTTCCAACATCTCCGTAACCACAAACTAGAGCTAGCTTTCCAGCCAACATAACGTCTGTTGCTCTTTTGATTCCATCTGCAAGAGACTCTCTGCAACCATATAGGTTGTCGAATTTTGATTTTGTGACAGAATCGTTTACATTGATTGCAGGAACTTTGAGAGTTCCATTTTTCAGTTTCTTATGTAAAGCGATGACGCCTGTAGTGGTTTCTTCAGATACTCCTCGGATTTCAGTGAGGAATTGTGGGTATTTTTCATGGATATAGTGAGTTAGATCGTGTCCATCGTCCAAGATCATGTTTGGACCCTTATCGTTGTCAAAAAACAGGGTCTGCTCAATACACCACCAATACTCTTCTTCGGTCTCTCCTTTCCATGCGAAAACTGGGATGCCAGCTTGTGCAATTGCCGAAGCGGCATGGTCTTGCGTTGAAAAGATGTTACAAGAAGACCATCGGATTTCAGCACCCAACTCAATCAGAGTCTCAATGAGAACAGCTGTTTGAATGGTCATGTGCAAAGATCCTGCGATTCTTGCGCCTTTCAGCGGTTTTGATTTACCAAACTCGGAGCGGAGTGCCATTAGACCTGGCATTTCTTTCTCGGCGAGAATGATTTCTTGTCTCCCCCATTCTGCAAGACTGATGTCTTTCACTTTGTAGGGGAGTCGTTCGATTTTCGGGCTAGTGGCTGTGGACATAACTGTCCTCCTTTTTTGTTGCTTTGATTTGTAAAATTTTAAAAAAAGAATCCGTTTTTACTTTCTTGGAAATTTCTATCGAGAAACCAGCGTTTGTGATCCAAGATTCTAAAAGCTCTTGTTCAAAGCCGAGCCAAAGATCTAAGAAACTATCTCGCATATACTCTTGGTTGTGTTTTTCTAAATCTACAATGCAAAACACTCCACCGGGCTTTAGGATCCGAAAGACTTCTTGGAGCACTGTAGGCGGATGAGAGATATGGTGTAAAACCATGGAAGCCACGACTGAGTCACATGCCTCATCTGACAGAGGGAGGTTTTCCAGGTGGCCGTTTAAGAATTGAACCGATGAGTTGTTTCCAAAAGATTTCTTTGCAGTTTCGATCATTTTTGAGGATGCATCAATTCCTGTTATATGCTTGGCTTTTGGCAAAAGATAAGGAATCAAAAGCCCCGGACCACAGCCTAAATCCACTAACTCAGTTTGGTTGTTAGGAAGTTCTTGGAGAACCCAATCACGATAGGCCCTTGCCTGGATCTGCTCATCTTGAACAGATTCCCAGTTTTCGGCGACAGTGTCAAAGAAGCGGTTGGTCTTTCGTTCTCTCTTTTCGAGAATAGAGGCGACCATTCGCTGGTCTCGTTCTCGGTATGGCAGGTCTTCTTTGTATGATAAAATAAATTGAGCAAGCTCTTCGGAAAAGCGGGTACTCGACTGCCCAGATTCGGGCAGATAGGAATACACTAGACTACCTTCTTTGCGGTTTTGGATGATGCCGGCATCGGTTAGGATTTTTAAATGACGAGAGATGCGAGACTGCCCCATTCCAAGGATTTCGACCACCTCATTGACAGAAAACGCACCAGAGCTTAGAATATGGAGAATCCGAATACGGGTCTCATCGGAGACCGCTTTCGTTGCCGAAAGGATTCGAGAAGATGTCTGACTCTGGGTTGCAATCACTCTAGATATCAAGAAATCTTGATATCTTATTCTCTGCAAGTCTTTTTGTCAGCTGATTTGAAAAAAGTTGATTTTTCGTTTCATGTTTTCGGCAAGACCCGCAATTCCACTAGAAGTCGCGGTCATCTCTTCCAATCCAGCGGCGGTCGATTGGGTCAGATCATTGATATTGTAAATGGCTTGGGCTACTTCGTTGATTGCCAGTTTTTGCTCCTCCATGGATAGGCGAATGGAGCTAGAAATCTCGTTTACGGCATCTACTTCCTTAGTGACACGCTGGTTGATGGAAAGCTGTTCTGCCGTACTGGTTTGGATTTGTTCCGTGAGAGTTTCAAAGGAAGTCACACCTTTGATGATCTTTTGGATCAAACTCACTGTTGAGCCAATGATCTCTGTTCCTTTGCCGATCTCCGTTTCATTGGCGGCAATCAGTTCTCCGATGTCTTCGATGGAATCAGCCGTTTTGATTGCCAGCTTTCCAATTTCATCGGCTACCACGGCAAAGCCCCGCCCGTACACCCCTGCTCTTGCGGCTTCAATTGCCGCATTCAAAGCGAGGAGATTGATTTGTTCTGAGATATTGTTAATAATCTCAATTACAGAACCAATTTCTTGGGAGGATTCTCCGATCTTGCTAATGGAAAACTGCATCTGGTCAAGAGATTCTTGTCCTGACTGGGCTTCAACGGTGATTGCTTTTACCTCTGAGGTTGCCTTGGATACTTGGGTGCCAACTCGTTTGGTGATTTCGGAAAGCTCGTTCATTTGAGATTTCAAAAAATCAACTTTTCTGAATTGGGATTCGGCTTGTGAGTCCACATTTTGAACGGCGGCTGTGATCTGTTCGATGGAGGCAGAAATCTCTTCGGCGGCGGCGGCCTGGGTTTGTGCGTTTGCCGACAAGCTGTCCAAAGATGCCGACATCTGTTCTGAGGAAGATGCCAAATCTTCTGAAATTTCTTGGTTTGAAGAAACAACGTCTTTTATCTGGTGAAGAGTTCCGTTTAGACTTTGAGTCAATCTTCCAAATTCATTAGTTGACTGAAGATTTGCAGGTGTTCGGAGATCACCAGCTTCAATTCGAGTCAAAGTGTTTTCAATTTCTAAAATGGGCTTGAATCGCGAAACAAATAGCAGATAGATAAAAAAGGAAATGAAAACGGCCCCCAGTAAACTAGTAATAGAAAGTGTAGTTAAAGAGTCCAAGGATTCTTCTTCGATTTCTTTTAAATCGATTGTTGAAAAGAATTGAAAGCCATGTTTGGTATCTACTTTTCTTCGAAGTAAAAAAACCGATCCTTCCCATTTATTGCGAAACGATTCCTTTTCTCCTGCTCGTATTGCTTTTTCCGCAAAGTCAGTATCTTTGAGATCCATCAATTCGTACTTAGGATTAGGATGCCAAACGATTCGAAAATTTTTATCGGTCAAGAAAGAATAACCAGTGTTACCGATTTTCACATTTTGCAAGAAAGATTTCATTGCATCTCCAGCTAAAAAGGGAAATCCGACAATAGCAATCACCTGTTTGTTTTCATCGAAGATCGGGGCTGTGACCAATATAACCGTTTTTTTGGAGATAGGTGAAGCTTCTGGTGCTCCCATTGCCATCTCCCCTTGCAATGCTTTGCGAATATTTTCCTTCGCACTTTCATTGGAACCTAATTGGAATCCCAAGCTTTTTTTCCCAGGCAAACCAGTGGCGACGACGGGATAACCGTTTTCTAAGCTGGCGATAAAGGCGTTCTCAAGAAAAGTAGATGGTTGATTGTAGATCTCAGCCAAAGCATTAGAAAGTTTGTCGTATTGTTTTTTCTGAAAGGCTTCTCTCGTTTCCGGAAGTTTCGCAAAGGAATCGATTTGTGTAGTTTTGTATTCGAAAAACAATGCCATTCCAGCTTCGTTGCTAGTGTTAAAATTAGAAAGTTGATTGGAATACGAAGAGATTAACGAATCGGAATTGATCTTAAAAGAAAAAATCAATAAAAGTGTTGTTAAAACAATGATGAAAAAACTCAAAAGAATTGGAACCCATTGTACGATGCGCCCATATTGAAGCTTTAAAGAAGTATCTAGTTTTTTTTCGGAAAAGACATCTCGAACTAATTGGTTGCAAATGTTCTCAACAAAAATAGCTCCTAAAATAGTATTTAGGATCGCACTAAAAATAAAAATATTGGTTATATAAAATTCTTGAGATCTAGTAGTGCTTTCCAATTGAGCAAACGGGATAATAACGATTAAAGCCCCTAACAGCCATTGCCCAAGTCCTAGCACAGAAAAAAATCGCGGGAACCCAGCTATCAAATTCCAAAAGGTTTCTTGGTCCAGATTGGTTGTGTTATCACTGGAGTGATCTAATCCAGTGAAG